>DATBGW010000056.1:0-4696 GCA_036557765.1 Actinoplanes sp. | reverse complement strand
TGAGTCCGCGCCGGGCGGCGGAGGCGGCGGCGCTGAGTCCGCGCCGGGCGGCGGAGGCGGCGGCGCTGAGTCCGCGCCGGGCGGCGGAGGCGGCGGTGTGTCCGCCGGGGGCGGTGGGTCTGGAGTGGGAGGAGGTGCCGGGGCGTCCTGCGGCGGTTCGGCACCCGTCGCGGCCGGTCCCCGCGACTCGGCAGCTTCGTCGGTCATGACTCGATACTGGCGGCCGGCCGGCCCGAGTTACCTCCGGCGGCGACCCTGACACCACCCTGAGATCGGCGGTCGGCACAGGTCGGGGGCTTCCCCGTGGTTTCCGGCTCCCGAACGTGTGACGATCGAACGGACACCCGAGGAGGACAGCATCAGCACCGCCACCGCGCCCACGCCGACGCGCCGCCTGTACCGGCCGCGCGACCACCGGATCATCGCCGGTGTCGCGTCCGGCCTGGCGCGGCACCTCGGCCTCCCGGTGATCGCGGTGCGCATCGCCCTGGTCGTTCTGCTCGGCTTCAATGGTCTCGGGCTGATGCTCTACGCCGCCTTCTGGGCGGTGCTGCCGCAGCAGATGCCCACGGATGGCCGCCCGCCGCGCCGCGACCTGGCAATGCTGCTGCCGTTCGCGGCCATCGGCCTCGGCGTGATCCTGCTGCAGAGCCTGGTCTTCGGCAACAACGGCGTGGCCGGTACGGCCGGCTGGCTGGTCGCGATCATCGCGGTCGGCGCCGGTGTCATCTGGCACCAGTCCGATCCCAGCCGCCGTGGGCACTGGGCCGACAACGCCGGGCACATGCCGTGGCTGGCCGTGGTGGTCGCGGAGGGCGACCGGCGCGCGTTCCTGTTCCGCTTCATCGGCGGCGGCGTTCTGGTCGCCACCGGCATCATCGGCGTGGTGGCGGTGTACGCCCCGGCCGGGAGCCTCGCCTCGGTCCTCAACGGCGTGATCTTCGCGCTGGTCGGGCTGCTGGGCGTCGGCGTCGTGGTCGCGCCGCTGCTCTGGCGTACGTTCAGCCAGCTGCGGTCCGAGCGGGAGGGCCGGATCCGGGAGCAGGAACGCGCCGAAGTGGCCGCCATGATCCACGACCAGGTGCTGCACACGCTGGCACTGATCCAGCGCAACGCCGCCGACGGCAAGGAGGTGCAGCGGCTCGCCCGGGGCCAGGAGCGCAGTCTGCGCAACTGGCTGTACAAGCCGACCGCGTCGCCGGCCGAGCGGTTCTCCGCCGCGGTGGAGCAGGCGGCGGCCGAGGTGGAGGACACGTACGCGATCAGCGTCGAGACCGTCGTGGTGGGCGACACCGATTCCGATGAGCGGGTGACGGCGCTCGTGGCGGCGGCCCGCGAGGCGATGGTCAACGCTGCCCGGCACGCCGGCGTCGACACTGTGTCCCTGTACGCCGAGGTCGAGCCGGAGGAGCTCAACGTGTTCGTCCGGGACCGCGGCGCGGGCTTCGACCTGGACGGGATCGAGGAGTCCCGGCACGGCGTACGTGGCTCGATCATCGGGCGCATGCACCGTCACGGCGGCCATGCCGAGATCAGGAGCGCGCCCGGCGACGGCACGGAGGTACGCCTGACGCTGCCTACCTCGAGGGACCGCACGCGAAAGACCGACAACGGCCTGAGCGAGTCCACCGAGGGCCACGACCGCATGCCCACGGCCGACGGCGGCATGACCGAACACACCGAAGGCCACGACCGCATGCCGGAAGCCAACTCAGCGAAGGAATCGGCACGATGACGGAATCCGCGGCAGGAGAGAACCGCCGGCTGACCGTGTTTCTGGTGGACGACCACGCGATGTTCCGCGCGGGCGTTCGGGCGGAGCTCGGCGCGCACGTCGACGTGGTGGGCGAAGCCAGTACGGTGGCCGACGCGATCGCCCGGATCGGCGCCACCGTCCCGGACGTGGTGCTGCTCGACGTGCACATGCCCGACGGTGGCGGCCGTGCCGTCCTCGACGCGATGCGGCGGAGCCACCCGCAGGTCCGTTTCCTGGCCCTGTCGGTGTCCGACGCCGCCGAGGACGTGATCGGGCTGATCCGGGCCGGCGCCCGCGGCTACGTCACCAAGACCATCTCGCCGGACGAACTGGCCGCCGCGATCAAGCGGGTGGCCGACGGCGACGCCGTTTTCAGCCCGCGGCTGGCCGGCTTCGTGCTTGACGCGTTCGCGGCCCGGCCGGACGTGCCGGTCGCCGATCCCGAGCTGGATCAGCTCACCAACCGCGAGCGCGAGGTGCTGCGCCTGCTGGCGCGCGGATACGCGTACAAGGAGATCGCGAAGGAGCTGTACATCTCCATCAAGACCGTGGAGACGCACGTGTCGAACGTGCTGCGCAAGCTCCAGATGTCGAACCGGTACGAGCTGTCCCGCTGGGCCGCCGACCGCCGCCTCGTCTGACCTCGCCTACATCCTCCGCGACCTCGCCCACATCCCCCGCGATCCCGCCCACTTCCTCCGCGATCTTGGAGTTGTGGTTGGAACAAAGCCCAACGCAGAGGACATAAGGGCAACCACAACTCCAAGATCGCGGGGGGTTACAGTGGGCCGCGGCCGGAACGGAGCAGGAGCAGCGCCAGCTGCGTGCCGTCCGGTCCGAGCGCGGTGCGGAACCGCTCCACGATCTCCCGCTCGCGGGACAGCACCAGGCGGGTGCCGCCCGACGCCATCCGGGTCTTGCCGACCTGCTGGGACAGGCGGGCGCGTTCCTGCCACAGGTCGATGATGGCCTGGTCGATCTCGTCGATGCGAACGCGCATCCCGCGGATCTCGTCCGCGGCCGGTGCCTCGTCCACGCCGGTCGGCTGATCCATCACGTCGGCGGTCATGTCCTGCTCCTCGGGTGCTGGCACCCCGGTCGCCTCCGCCCGGACGGCATCGAGCCCCGGGCTGGGACGCCCGGGGCTCGATGTAGGTCTGTCGTTCAGACGCGTCCTACGGTCGCCGGACGTCCGGTGCCGTAGAAGAAAAATCGCGTCGGCGCAATCACGAGGCGAGTATGCCCTCCCTTCGGCCTGCTTCGCAAGCGAACAGCCATCACGCCACCACGGTGATCCGGTTGGCCGGTCCCGGTGGAACAGGTGCGTTGGCGCCGAGGTAGGCGACCAGCGCGTCGATGTCGAAGCCGGGTGCGGTGGCGCGGTCGGTGCCCACCCGCAGGTTGGTGAAGCCGTCGCCGCCGTTGGCCAGGAAGTCGTTCGTGGTGACCCGGTACGTGGCGGCGGGGTCGATCGGCGTGCCGTTCAGGGCCATGTTGCTGATCCGGGAGCCCAGCGGGGCGCTGCCGCTCCAGGTGTATGTGAAGCCCGCCGACACCTGCAGGATCTTGGTGCTGGTCTGCCCGGCGTACCCGACGAACTGCTGTTCCAGCACCTCTTTGAGCTGGGCGCCGGTGAACGTCTGGGTGGCCACCAGGTTGTTGAACGGCTGGACCGTGAACGCTTCGCCGTACGTGATCTGACCCGGTGCCTCGCCGCCGGGCGATGCTCCGAACTGGAAGTCGGCCCGGATACCGCCGGGGTTCATCAACGCGATCACGGCGCTGGCCGACTGGGTGTACGCCAGTTGGGCGTCGGCGATCACGTCGCCAAGCGGGCTCTCGCCGGCCGGTGTCTGGGTGCGGGTGATGTCCGCGGTGATGCTGCCGACCACCCGGTTGGCGATCGGGGCGACAGCGGCCCGGTACTTGTCCGCGATCCGTTTGGCGTCCGGGTCGACGGTGTCGGGATTCCGTACGAAGGCGCCGCTGGCGTCCTTGAGCCAGCCGCCGTTGCCGTCCGGAACGCCGTTCTCGACGATGACGTTGCGGGCGCTGATGTCGGCGAACGTGCGGGTCCGCCGGTCGAGTGTGTAGTCGATGTCGGTGACGATCTGGCCGTTCGTGCCGGCGCTGGTGACCAGCGACGTGCCGTTCGAATTGGGCAGTACGCACTTGTAGAACCGGTGCGTGTGCCCGGACACCACGATCCGGAACTCCGGGTTGAGCCCTGCGACGATCGGCACGATGTCCCCGGCGAAGTTGGTGCAGTCCGAAACACCCGGCGTGGGTGGCGGGCTCTGCGTGCCGCCCTGGTGGATCAGCAGCACCTGCGCCTTGACGCCCAGCCGCTTGAGCACGTTGCCCCACTTGTTGGCGGTCGCCACCTCGTCGGTGAAGTGGACGTTCGCGATGCCTGCCGGGTTCACGATGCTCGCAGTACCCTCCAGCGTCAGGCCGACGAAGCCCACCGGCACGCCGCCCACCAGCTTGATATCGATCGGCGGGAGGATCGGCAGGCCGGTCCGGTTGTCGATGGTGTTCGCGGCCAGGTAGTGGAACCGCGCGCCGCCGAAGCCGTCGCCGTCCTGGCAGCCGTCGACCGGGTGGCAGCCGCCGCGCTGCATCCGGAGCAGCTCGGTGACCCCCTCGTCGAACTCGTGGTTGCCGACCGAGGTGATCTGCAGCCCCACCTCGTTCATCAGCTCGATCGTGGGCTCATCGTGGAACGCGGCACTGACCAGCGGCGACGCGCCGATCAGATCGCCCGCACCGACGGTGAGTGTGCTGCGCCCCTCGTCCTTTGCCTCGGCGCGGAGCTGTTTCAGATACGTGGCCAGGTATTCCACGCCACCGGCCGGGACGAGGGCGCCGGCGTCGTTCACGGTGGCGCCGCTACCGGACGGCGGATCGATGGCGCCGTGGAAGTCGTTGTAGGACAGG
>DATBGW010000055.1:0-5599 GCA_036557765.1 Actinoplanes sp. | reverse complement strand
GCCGCCGCGCCGCTCGCGCCGGCGCCGCCGGCCGCCCCGGTGCCCATCCCGGCCGTGCCCGACGCCGGCTCCCGGCCCATCCCGCTCGGCACGCTGACGATGCCCGGGCGGTCGACGCCGGCCGCCGCGGTCACGCCTACGACGGGAATCCCGACGTCCCCGCTGCTGGCCAAGCTCGAAAAGCGCCGGGCGGAGATCGCAGCCCTCGGTGACACCCTGATCCGGCTGGGCCAGGATCGCGATCTCGCCCGCCGGCAGCAGGCCACCGCCACGACCAAGGTCACCGACGCGCAGGCCGTCCAGACCGCGGCTCAGCGGGATGCGTCGGCCGCGGCGGCCAACGCGCTCCGTACGGCCGCTGCGCTACCGCCCGGAGCACTCGGCTCGGGACTGCAGGACCTCGATGAGCTGGCCCAGATCCAGCTCGGCGACACCGCGACCGAGAACGCCGCGGCCCGCCAGCTGGCGCTGGCCCAAGCTGCGCTTGCGGCCGCGCAGGCCGAGCAGGCCTCGGCGGCAACGCGGGCGACCGACCTGTCGGCTCGATACGACAAGCTCAACCGGAGCATCGGGATCAAGCAGGCGGCGCTGCAGAAACTCGAGCACGATCACGCCGACGAGATCTCCGCGGCGGAGGCCGCCGAGAGCGCGGCGGACCGCAGGCTCGGCGCCGAGTACCTGGCCGGTGCGCAACAGGGCCGTGGGGCCGACCGGCGCGCGATCGCGGCGTTGCAGTACGCGCTGGATCAGCGCGGCGACCCGTACCTTTGGTCCGCGGAAGGCCCGGACGAGTTCGACTGCTCCGGTCTGATGTACGCGGCCTACCACGCCGCGGCGGCCGGGAACTTCCCGCTCGCCCGGGTGTCCCGCGACCAGTACTGGCAGACCCGCAACAAGGTGGTCGACCGGTACTCGCTGCTTCCCGGGGACCTGCTGTTCTTCAGCTCGACGAACAGCTGGACCGGGATTCACCACGTGGCCATGTACGCCGGCAACGGCATGATGGTCGAGGCGCCACGCACCGGCCTCGACGTCCGGCTGACGCCGGTGCGCTGGACCCGGTTGTTCCAGGCCACCCGCGTGTACGGCTCGGTCGACGGCCCGGTCCAGGGTCCCGACCTTTCCGCGCCGCCACCGTCGAACGGCAACGGTGGCACCACGGCGCCGACCACGCGCCCGACCACCAGGCCGCCCACATCGCCGTCGAGCACACCGCCGACCTCGCCGTCGAGCACACCGCCGACGTCCTCGTCCGCACCGTCGTCCTCGCCTTCGCCGAGCGCCTCCGGTTCGTCGACCACGACGCCGTCGACCACGGGTACGCCCGGCACGCCGTCGAGCTCATCGTCCAGTGGCGGCTCGTCACCGACGGGTTCGTCGGGCTCGTCCTCGGGCGGGTCGTCGTCGACCTCCTCCTCCTCCTCGGGCTCCGCACCGTCCTCCGGCTCCACATCGTCCGGATCCTCGTCGTCAAGCTCGTCGTCGAGTTCGTCCGCTAGCTCGTCGTCGAGTTCGTCCGCAAGCTCGTCGTCAAGCTCGTCGGCGGCCGAGTCCCGGTCCGCCTCCGCGACGGCTTCGGCGTCGCCGAGTTCGGACTGATCCGACGCCAGAATGAGACGGCGCGCCAAGCCGACGCCAGATGCGGGTAGGTGCGCCGATATGGCACGGTAATGGCCAGCGTCCGGCGTTCCCACCGACACCGGCCCGCGGCGGTCAGGAGGACCCATGGAGGAGGAGCGGCAGGCGGCACCGGGGAGCGCCGGTACCGGCCCGGACGCTGCGCATACGTCATCGGACGGCGCTCCGGCTCCGGCGCGGTCCAGCTCTCCGGTCGCCGGCCCGACGCGGCCGATTTCCGCCGTACCCGGGGCCACCGCTGCGCGCGCTTCAGTGCCCGGTGCGCTCCGCCCGAATCCCGGTGCCGTCCGGGCCGCAACATGGCCGAGTGGAGAGTCGAAGATCTACGGGGCCCGCCCGGCCGGCACGCCCGCCTCCGTGGCGGCTCCGCTCGTCGGCGAGGCGGGTACAAAGCGCATCACCGGCACGGCGAAGGTGCCACCTACCGACACATCCCGGCCGAACGGGCGCAGCGGCGGCGGTCTCGCCAGCATCGCGCAGGCCGAAGAACCATGGTTCGAGCCGCAGGTCAGCGGTCCGGAGCCGCAACCGGCCCAATCCGAGCCGCCCAGCCGCCCCGAAACATCCGAGCCGCAACCGCGTCCCGACGAGCCCGAGCCCGCGCGGCCGGGGCCGCAGCCTGAGAAGCCCGAGCCCCCGCGTTCGGGGCCGGAGCCTGAGAAGCCCGAGCCCCCGCGGCCGGGGTCGCAGCCCGAGCCCGCGCGGCCGGAACCGCAGCCGGACAAACCCCAGCCGCCGCGGCCGGAACCCGCCGAACCGGAGCCGGACGAGCCTCGGCCTGGCGGTCCGCAGCCTGTCCGGCCCGAGCCGCGGCCTACACCGCGACCGGGTGAGCCGATTGAGCCGCCGGGACCGATCCAGCCACCGCCGAGCCCGTTCCCGGCACCGGAACCGCCCGGTCCGTTCCCGACTCCTGCTCCCCAACCGGGTCCGTCACCGACACCGCCCGGACCGACGCCGTCGCCTCCAGAGCCCGGGCCGTCGCCCATCCCGCCGGAGCCAGGACCCGCACCGACACCGCCCGGACCAGGGCCATCGCCGACACCCCCGGGACCAGGGCCATCGCCGACACCGCCCGGACCAGGGCCATCGCCCATACCGCCAGGGCCCGGACCGTCGCCGTCGCCGCCGGCACCCAGCCCTGTCCCACCCGGACCGGTGCCGCCTGGTCCGGGGCCGTCGCCCGTTCCCGAGCCGCCCGGCCCGAGTCCGGTTCCTCCGGGGCCTGGACCCTCGCCGGTGCCGCCGTCGCCAGGCCCGAGCCCCGTACCGCCTGGTCCTGGTCCTTCGCCGGTCCCCGGACCGCCGCAGCCGATATTTCCGCCGCCACCGATGATGTCCGAGGCCTCGTCCGGGGTCGGTGGCTCGGACCGAACCGGGCGACCGGTCGGCGGATCAGCCGTTCCGGTGAGCACACCACCGGTGCGGCACCGCACGTCCACGGATTCCGCCGTCCCGCACGCACGGGGTCAAGGCACGATCTACGGTGGGCCGGCCGCCCACTCGGCCATCGAGATGACCATGCCGGTCGCGATGAACCCGTCGTTGGAGAACTCCGGCTCGTTGACCGGCCACATCCTGGCTCAGGGCTGGGACCAGGGCCGCGAAACCCGCCGGCGGAGCAACGTCAAGGTGGGCATCGCGATGCTGGTGGTCCTGCTCGCGCTCGTGGGAGTCAGCCTGCTGTTCCTAGCCACCGCCGGCACGGCGTTCTCGGATTGGATTTCCGGCATTTTCCACCGGTGAATTTGATGATCGTACGGCCGCGCCCTAAGCTTGCCGGGCCGCGACCGGATGTGGGCCTGCCCACTGCCGGGGTGGAATGCGGGCGACGTCCGAAACGTTGATCCGTAGACTGATGGCAGTACTTTGACCGGGCGTGCCGTTGACTGGGCACGCCACGGGCGTTCTTGCGGGCATACAGCGGTCGGCCGACAGGGGCCACGGCGGGGCATTCGCGAGCATGCGCCCCCGTAGAGAGGTTCTCTTGACCACCTTCGCTGATCCCAGCACGTTCCCGTCCGCCCTCGACATCCCCGAGATGCAAATCACCTTCCACGATCTGGGCCTCCCCGCGGACGTCGTTCGCGTGCTGACCAGGGACGGCATCACCACGCCGTTCGAGATCCAGGCCGCCACGATTCCCGATGCGCTGGCGGGCAAGGACGTCCTCGGCCGTGGTCAGACCGGCTCCGGCAAGACGCTGGCGTTCGGTCTTCCACTGATCGCCCGCATCGCACAGGGTGGTCGCGCGCTGCCGCACCGGCCCAAGGGACTCATCCTCGTCCCGACGCGGGAGCTCGCGATGCAGGTCGCGGACGCGCTGACTCCGGTCGGCCGTTCGGTCGGCGTCTTCCTCAAGACCGCGGTCGGCGGTGTGCCGTACGACCGGCAGATGGAGGCGCTTCGGCGCGGCATCGAGGTCATCGTCGCCACTCCGGGCCGGCTCGGCGACCTGATCGATCGCGGCGTCTGCAGCCTGGACGCCGTCGAGATCACCGTCTTGGACGAAGCGGACCAGATGGCCGACATGGGCTTCCTGCCCGAGGTCACCGAGCTGCTTGCCAAGACACCGGAGAACGCACAGCGCCTGCTGTTCTCGGCCACTTTGGACGGTGACGTCGACGAGCTGGTCAAGCGGTTCATGCACGACCCGGTCACGCACTCCACCGCCCCGGCGGAGGCGAGTGTGTCCACGATGGATCACTACACGCTGGTGATTCCGCCACCGGAGAAGTTCTCGATCACGGCCGCTATCGCGAACCGTTCCGGCAAGACGATCGTCTTCGCCCGTACCCAGATGGGTGTCGATCGTCTGGTCCAGCAGCTCGCGGAGGTCGGCGTGCGGGCGGGCGCCTTGCACGGCGGCAAGACCCAGCGGGTACGGACGCGTACGCTCGCCGAATTCCGCGAGGGTCGCACGAACGTCCTGGTCGCGACGGACGTCGCGGCGCGCGGCATCCACGTCGACGGCATCTCGCTGGTGGTACACGTGGATCCGCCTAAGGATTCCAAGGACTATCTGCACCGTGCCGGCCGGACGGCACGCGCCGGCGAGTCCGGGGCGGTCGTCACGTTGGTGCTTCCGAAGCAACGCCGCAGCACCCAGGCCATGATGGCCAAGGCGGGCGTGGACCCGGCGGAGGTACGCGTACGCCTGGGGAATCCGAAGCTCGAGGAGATCACCGGAGCCCGTGAGCCGAGCGGTGTCCCGGTTGTGGACGAGCCGGAACCGCGCCGCCGGCCCAAGCGTTCCGCGGACCGCTCGGAGCGGACCTACGGCGCCCGTCACGGCGATAGGCGTGGATTTGCCGATCGGAACCGGTACGGCGACCGGGGCCCTGACAGCAACCGCGACGGCGACCGCCGCGGGCAGGCCGACCGGAACCGGTACGGCGACCGGAGCCCTGACAGCAACCGCGACGGCGACCGCCGCGGATATGCCGACCGGAACCGGTACGGCGACCGGAGCCCCGACAGCAACCCCGGCCGGGATGGCGACCGCCGCGGATATGCCGACCGGACCGGTGACCGCGGCACCTATGGCGATCGCAACCGTGACAGGTACGCGGACCGCACCGGCGACCGCGACCGCGGCCCAGACGTCAATCGGGATCGTGATCGCGACCGGGACGGTTACACCGGCCGCCGCTCGTACGACGATCGCGACCGCGGTGGCGAACGACGGACGTACGGTGACCGACGCGGATATGGCGATCGCCGCCCACCAGCCGAGCCTGGTGCGTACGGCGAGCGTCGCCCGTACGGCGACCGCGGTGGATACGGCCCGCGCGATGGGCGCGGTGACCGTGGCGAGTACGGCAACCGGGGTCGCAGCGGCCGGTCCGGTCGCAACGGCGACCGTGTGGGCGGCTTCCGCCGCGACGGTCACCGCAACGACCGCCGCGAGGGCCCTCGCTTCGCCGCTTCCGGTCCCGCACGCACCCTCTAAGGCCGGTCC
>DATBGW010000054.1:0-5039 GCA_036557765.1 Actinoplanes sp. | reverse complement strand
GGCGACCGCAAACAGCCGCCACGCCGACTGCGTCACGGCCGTACCGCCGATGTGGCCGACCAGCCCGCCGTACGATGCCCAGCCGATCGCGGCCAGCCCGTCGTACAGGATGAAGAGCCGGATCGGATAATCGCTGCGGCCGGCGTGGTAGCCCGCGGCCATCCGCCCGCCCGGCACGAACCGGCAGAGCAGCAGCACCAGCGGTCCGGGCGTACGCAATCCGCGGGTGAACCGTGCCGCCGCCCGTCGCGTCCTGGACTGGCGGCCCTGGTCGTTGCCCGGGGCGAACCGGTCGCGCAGCGTGGTCAGGCGCGTGCTCAGCCACGAGCCGCCGGAGGTCTGTCCGGCGGTCCGGCCCAGCAGGAACGCGATCGAGTCACCGGTGAACATGCCCAGCGCACCCACCGTGAGCACCACGGGAAGGCTGAGGTGCCCGTACACGGTCAGCGCGCCAGAAGTGATCATGATCGCCTGGATCGGCACCACCGGAACCATGGCGTCCGCGGTGAGCAAGCCGAAGATCGCGAGATACACCCATGCCGGTGTCACCATCGCGGTCAACAGTTCGGTCATCAGCTCGGCCACCTCGCGGCTTCGGGACTCACGGAATTGTGCCCGCGCGACCCTGTGATGGTGCTGTGTTCAAGCATGCTCTCCGGTCAGAGGTGCGCTGACCGTGATCTCCGACACCGTACGTTGCCGGCGGCGGCACTGCCGGTTGATCGCGGCCGGTGTCGCCCACCCCGGGTGAGTCGGCCACCGTCCGCGTACCGTAAGACATGCCCGCTCCGCCGGGTCCCCATTCCCGGTGCTGCGGGCGAAGGGCCGTCGGTAGGTCCCGTACCGACGGCCCGCCCCCTCCTACCCCTCCAAACCCCCTCGATCTTGGAGTTGTGGTTGCCCTTACGTCCGTTTTGTGGGCGTTCGTGCCAACCATAACTCCAAGATCGACGGGTCAGCCGCGCCGCTAGTCGATGGTGCAGATGGTTGTGCCTGCGGTGACCGGTGCGCCGACCTCGACCGCCAGGCTCCCGACCGTGCCGGACCGATGCGCCACCAGCGGCTGCTCCATCTTCATGGCCTCGACCACGACGACGACGTCACCCTCCTGCACAGTGTCGCCGTCGTGCACGGCCACCTTCACGATCGTGCCCTGCATCGGGGCGATCAGCGCCGACGCGTCGCCGGCCGGGGCGGCCGCCTGCCGCGTACCGGACCGCCGCGCCGCCGGACGCGGGGACGCTGCGCCGCCCGTACCGGCGAACAGGCTCGTGGGCAGGCTGACCTCGAGCCGCTTTCCGCCCACCTCGACCACGACGGTCTCGCGCCCGCCGGCGGGCTCGGCCGCGGCGCCGGCGGAAAACGGCGGCACCTCGCCCGCCCACTCCGTCTCGATCCAGCGGGTGTGCACCCGGAACTCCCCGGCGAACGCGGGATCGCGCAGGACCAGCCGGTGGAACGGCAACACCGTCGCGATGCCCTCGACAACCGTCTCGTCGAGCGCGCGACGGGCCCGTTCCAGCGCCTCGGCGCGGTCCGCGCCGGTGATGATGATCTTCGCGAGCAACGAGTCGAAGTTGCCGCCGATCACGCTGCCGGCCTCCACGCCCGCGTCGACCCGAACGCCCGGACCGTCCGGCCAGCGCAGCGCGGTCACCGCGCCGGGCGCCGGCAGGAAGTTGCGCCCCGGGTCCTCGCCGTTGATCCGGAACTCGATCGCGTGGCCGCGCGGAGCCGGATCCTCGCGGATCTCCAGGGGCTCGCCGGCCGCGATCCGGAACTGCGCGCGGACCAGGTCGATGCCCGCGGTCTCCTCGCTCACCGGGTGCTCCACCTGCAGGCGGGTATTGACCTCGAGGAACGAGATGGTGCCGTCCTGGCCGACCAGGTACTCCACCGTGCCGGCGCCGGAGTAGCCGGCCGCCCGGCAGATCGCCTTGGCGCTCTCGTGAATGGTGGCCCGCTGCTCATCGGTGAGGAACGGCGCCGGCGCCTCCTCGACCAGCTTCTGATGGCGGCGCTGCAGCGAACAGTCGCGGGTGCCCACGACTACTACGTTGCCGTGCTGGTCCGCGATCACCTGCGCTTCGACGTGCCGCGGCCGGTCCAGGTAGCGCTCGACGAAGCACTCGCCACGGCCGAACGCCGCGACCGCCTCCCGCGTGGCGGACTCGAACAGCGCCGGGATCTCGTCCATCGACCGGGCCACCTTCAGGCCACGGCCGCCTCCGCCGAACGCCGCCTTGATGGCGACCGGCAGGCCATGCTCCTCCGCGAACGCGACGATCTCCGTCGCGTCGGCCACCGGCTCGGCCGTGCCCGGCACCAGCGGCGCGCCGACGCCCTGCGCGATGTGCCGCGCGGTCACCTTGTCGCCGAGGTCGCGGATCGCCGCCGGGCCCGGCCCGATCCAGGTCAACCCGGCATCGAGTACAGCCTGGGCGAAGTCGGCGTTCTCGGACAGGAAGCCGTAGCCAGGATGGACCGCGTCCGCGCCGCTGCGTGCGGCGACGTCGAGGAGCTTGTCGACGCGCAGGTACGTCTCGGTGGCGGTCTCGCCGCCCAGCGCGTACGCCTCGTCGGCCAGCCGGGCGGGCAGCGCGTCCCGGTCGGAGTCGGCGTAGACCGCCACGCTGGCCAGCCCGGCGTCCCGGCAGGCCCGGATGACGCGGACCGCGATCTCGCCGCGATTGGCGATCAACACCTTGCGCACGGCCTGAGCCTATCGAAGTCAAATTTGGCTATTACGCTGGACGGCGTGTCCGCCACCCGCATGATGATCCTCGGCCTGGTCCACTGGATGCAGCCCGTGCACGGGTACGACGTGCGGCGTGAGCTGCTGAGCTGGAACGCCGACAAGTGGGCGAACGTGCAACCCGGCTCGATCTACCACGCGTTGCGCAAGCTGTCCGAGGAAGGCCTGCTCCGGGCCGTCGCCACCGAGCAGGTCGGCGCCCGGCCGGCCCGGACCACGTACGAGATCACCGACAAGGGGGCCCGCGAGTTCCAGACACTGCTCCGCAACCACTGGTGGCAGCTGGCGACACCGCCGGACCCGTTCCTCGCCGCGTTCTCGTTCCTGCCGGCCTTGCCGCGCGACGAGGCCGCAGCCGCGCTGCGCAACCGAGGCACCCAGCTGCGCGCCGGCATCTCCCAGCTCCAGGCCGCGATGGGCGCGGAGTGGTCCGAGCGCAAGCCGATCTTCGTGCTCTGGATGTGGGAGCTGGGGATCGAACGCGCGGAGGCGGAGATCGGCTGGTGCGAACGGATCGCGAAGAAGATCGAGGCCGGGGAGCCGTATCTGCCGGACGGACCGGAGGGTGATCGGGCCGGCTGGCCAGATCAGTGGGACCCCCGATAATCAACTTTGACTAATCGAACTTGACGACACTAAGCTCGCGGGATGATCGAGACACGGGGACTCCGGAAATCGTTCAAGTCCCGGCAGGGCCGGGAGAAGAAGGTGGTCGAGGCCGTCCGCGGCGTCGACCTGGACGTCGCGCCGGGGGAGATCTTCGGCTTCCTCGGCCCGAACGGCGCCGGCAAGACCACCACCCTACGCATGCTCGCCACGCTCATCGAGCCGGACGGCGGGACGGCGACCGTCGCCGGCGTGGACCTCCTGCGGTCACCGGGCGAGGTGCGGCGGCGGATCGGCTACGTGGCCCAGGGCGGCAGCACGTGGGACGACTCGACCGCCCGGGAGGAGCTCGTCCACCAGGCACGGCTTTACGGCATTCACCGGGCCGACGCGGAAGCCCGCGCGGCGCGCGTGCTCGATGCTTTCCAGCTCAGTGAGTACGCGGACCGCAAGTGCAAGACGTACTCGGGCGGGCAGCGACGCCGTGTCGACATCGCGCTCGGCATCATCCACGACCCGCAGCTGGTGTTCCTCGACGAGCCGACCAGTGGGCTCGACCCGCAGAGCCGGGCGCACATGTGGGACGAGATCCGCCGGCTGCGCAACGAGGGCATGACGGTGTTCATCACCACGCACTACCTGGACGAAGCCGACGCCCTGTGCGATCGGATCTCCATCATGGACTACGGCGAGATCGTCGCATCCGGTACGCCCGCGGCGCTGAAGCGGGAGATCTCCGGCGACGTGGTGCTCGTCGGCCTGCCGGCCGGCGTTCCGCCACGGGCCGCCGAGGCTCTCGGCACGACGGACTTCATCAACAAGCTCGAGACGCACGACGACAGCGTTCGGCTCTATGTGGACGAGGGGGCGACCGCGATCCCGTTGGTGCTGCGGGCTCTGGACGCCGCATCGGTGCCGCTCGGCTCGATCGAGCTGCACCGGCCCAGCCTCGACGACGTGTTCCTGACCAAGACCGGCCGCTCGCTCCGGGAGAACTGAGCCATGAAGTTGCTCCGCGACACCCTCATCATTTTCCAGCGGCAGGCTCTCCTGCTGCTGCGCAACCCGGTCTGGATCTTCGTCGGTGTGTTCCAGCCGGTGATGTACCTGTTGTTGTTCGCGCCCCTGCTCAAGCCGGCGTTGCGGGTGTCATCGGACGCCGAGGCGTACGAGATCTTCGTGCCCGGCCTGCTGGTTCTGCTGGCCATCTTCGGCGGTCTGTTCCAGGGGTTCGGCCTCATCGCCGAGCTGCGCGCCGGCATCATCGAGCGCTCCCGCGTCACGCCGGTCAGCCGGCTCGCGCTGTTGCTCGGCCGATCGCTTCGCGACGTGGTCTCGCTGATCGCGCAGGCGGTCATCATCACGCTGCTGGCGCTGATCTTCGACCTGCGGGTCTTCATCGGCAACCTGCTGCTGGCGTATCTGATGCTCGCGCTGATCTCGCTGATGACGTCGGCGCTGTCGTACGGTGTGGCGCTGGTCGTGAAGAGCGAGGACGCCCTGGCGCCGCTGATGAACACGGTGGCGCAGCCGGTGCTGCTGCTGTCCGGAATCCTGCTGCCGTTGACGTTGGCGCCGGGCTGGCTGCAGGGCATCGCCGACTGGAACCCGTTCTCCTGGGCGGTGGACGGCACGCGGGCGTTGTTCCGCGGCGACCTGGGATCGTCGGATGTCTGGC
>DATBGW010000053.1:0-15413 GCA_036557765.1 Actinoplanes sp. | reverse complement strand
ACCCGGCGCATCGTTCTTGACCGGCTCTCCAGGCGCATCGCTGAGGACGGCAGCCGGTGCATCGTTGTCGTCGACCGGCTCGGGTGCATCGTTGTCGTCGACCGGCTCGGCCGGTGCGTCCTCGTCGGCAGCCGGCGCCGTTTCGGCTGGCGCTGAGCTGCTGTAGACCGCCGATCCCGCGTCGTCGCGCGAGACCTCCGACGGCGCTGCCACCCGGCTTTGAGACGGTGTGAGCTCCAGCGTCACCGATCTGCCCGGTTCATCCCCTTCGAACGCGGTCGGCGGCGCGGCCTGCGTTGCCACCGTCGGCGAGCCCACATCGGACGTCGGCGTCCCGGCCGCGGCCTCCGGCATCAGCAGCGACCCCGGCTCGTCGGCACGGATCACGTGCTCCCGGTCGCCCTGCCGGTTGGCCAGCTCACCCGGACCCCCGAAAAGCTGCCGCATGGTGCCGGTGAACGCGGCCCGCAACTCATCGAGCGGGATCGTGAACTGGTTCAGCACCTCGAGGGCCGGCTCCTCCGCGGTCACGCCGATCGCCGTACAGCTGACGCCGTGTTCGGTGGCGAGCCCCGCGAACGCCTTCTCGTGCCCGCGCGGCACCGCGACCAGCGCCCGGCCGGTCGATTCGCTGAACAGATAGACGAACGCCTCACCGTCGGGCAGCAGGATCCGCGCGCCGATGTTGCGCCGCAGGCAGCTCTCGATCAGGACCTGCGCGAGGCCGCCGTCCGACAGGTCGTGCGCAGCGTTGATGTGGCCACGCTGCGACGCGCTCGCCAACAGCTCGGCCAGTGCCCTCTCGCCGGCCAGGTCGACCTTCGGCGGGCGGCCGCCCAGATGCTGGTGGACCACCCACGCCCACTCCGAGCCGGACAGCTCGCATGCCGTGTCGCCGAGCAGGAACAGCAGATCGCCGTCGGCGTTCGGCGGCGGCGGGAAGCCGATCGGGACGCGCCGCGCGACGTCGTCGAGGATGCCCAGCACGCCGACCACCGGAGTGGGGTGGATCGCGGCCGCGCCGGTCTGGTTGTAGAAGCTCACGTTTCCGCCGGTGACCGGGATGCCGAGCTCCTGGCAGCCGTCGGCGAGACCCCGGACCGCCTCGGCGAACTGCCACATCACGGCCGGATCCTCGGGCGAGCCGAAGTTCAGGCAGTCGGTGACCGCGGCCGGCTCCGCGCCGGTCACCGCGACGTTGCGGTACGCCTCGGCCAGCGCGAGCCGGGCTCCTTCGTACGGGTCCAGGCGGGCGAACCGGCCGTTGCCGTCGACGGACAGTGCGACACCCAGTCCGGTGCTCTCGTCGATGCGCAGGACGCCGGCGTCCTCCGGCTGGGCCAGCACGGTGTTGCCCAGAACGTACCGGTCGTACTGCTCGGTCACCCAACCCTTGTCGCAGAGGTTCGGCGCGGCGGCCATCCGCAGGACCGTGGCCCGCAGCTCGTCCGGTGTGGACGGTCGCGGGAGCGTCTCGGCGCGGTCGGCCTGGATCAGGATGAGGTCGCCGGGCTCACGGATCGGCCGGGCGTAGACCGGCCCGTCGTCGGCAAGCGAACCGGGCGGCACATCCACGACGACGTGCTCGTTCCAGCTGACCACCAGCCGGCCGGGCACTCCGGGCGTCTCGCTTCCGGTCACCTCGCCGATCGCGGTGGCCCAGACGCCCCACTTCTCGGCCACCTCCAGCACCCGGTCGAGGTTGTCCGGCGCGACGATCAGCAGCATCCGCTCCTGGGACTCGCTTGCGAGGATCTCGGTGGGCGACATCGACGGCTCGCGCAGCGGCACCCGTTCCAGGTAGACCCGCATTCCGGTGCCCGCGGCCGCGGCCGTCTCGGTGAGCGCGCATGTCAGGCCGGCGCCGCCGAGGTCCTGGATGCCGGCGACCAGTCCGGCGTCGTACATCTCGAGGCAGGTCTCGACGAGCAGTTTCTCCATGAACGGGTCGCCGACCTGGACCGACGGGCGCCGCTGCTCGGCGGCCTCGTCGAACGTCGCGGAGGCCAGCACTGATACGCCGCCGATGCCGTCCCGCCCGGTCCGCGCGCCCAGCAGCACGACGATGTTGCCGACGCCCGCGGCCTCCTTCTTCTGCAGCCGGGCCACCGGCAGAACGCCGACGCACAACGCGTTGACCAGCGGGTTGCCCTGGTAGCAGGGATCGAAGACCACCTCGCCGCCGATGTTGGGCAGACCCAGGCAGTTGCCATAACCACCGACGCCGGCCACCACGCCGGGCAGCACCCGGGCGCTGTCGGGATGATCGGCCGCGCCGAAGCGCAGCGCGTCCATCACCGCGACCGGGCGGGCGCCCATTGCGAGGATGTCGCGGACGATGCCGCCGACGCCGGTGGCGGCGCCCTGGTACGGCTCGACGAAGCTCGGGTGGTTGTGCGACTCGACCTTGAACGTCACGGCGAGATCGTCGGAGATCTGCACCACGCCGGCGTTCTCACCGATGCCGGCAAGCATGCGGCTCTGTTGCGGCGCCTTGTCGCGGAACTGGCGCAGGTGCACCTTGCTCGACTTGTACGAGCAGTGCTCGCTCCACATGATCGAGTACATCGCCAGCTCGGAGGCGGTCGGCCGGCGGCCCAGGATCTGCCGGATCCGGTCGTACTCGTCGTCCTTCAAGCCCAGGTCGGTGTGCGGCTGCAGCTCTTCGAGCGTCCGCTGGGCGCGCTCCACCGTGTCCGGGCCGTCGTCGTACTCCTCGGCCAGCACGTCGGTCGCGGCGAACGCGGCGGGCTTGGGTGTCACTGCCGCCGGCGGCTGGTTCGGCACCGCCCGTGGCGCCGCACCGCCACCGGTGGCGGTGTCCGATTGCGTGGTCATCAACGTCCCCCTGCAGGCTGACCGCCCGCGGATGCCCCGGCCAGGGTCCGCAGGGCCGACGCGAAGAAGCCGAGGCCGTCCAGCGACGGGCCGGTCAGCGCCTCCACGGCGTGCTCCGGATGCGGCATGATGCCGACCACGTTGCCGGCCTCGTTGGTGATCGCGGCAATGTCGCGCTGCGAACCGTTCGGGTTGCCGCGCGCGTACCGGGCGACGATCCGGCCCTCGGCCTCGAGCTCGTCGAGCGTGGGCTCATCGGCAACGAAGCAGCCCTCGCCGTTCTTCACCGGGATGAGGATCTCCTGATCCTCGGCGAACTGGTTGGTCCACGCGGTCGATGTGGACGCGATGCGGAGGAACTGGTCGCGGTTGCGGAAGTGCAGGTGCTGGTTGCGGGTCAGCGCGCCGGGCAGCAGGTGCGCCTCACACAGGATCTGGAAGCCGTTGCAGATGCCCAGCACCGGCAGCCCCCCGCGGGCGGCGTCGGCCACCGTCTCCATGACCGGCGCGAAGCGGGCGATGGCGCCGCAGCGCAGCGCGTCCCCGTACGAGAAGCCGCCGGGGAGGATCACCGCGTCCACGCCGTGCAGGTCCGGGTCGCCGTGCCACAGCCGGACGGCTTCGGCACCGGCGATCCCCACCGCGCGTGCCGCGTCACCATCGTCCAGCGAACCGGGGAACGTGACCACACCGATCCGCACGGTCACGCGTCCTCCTCGACCGGGTCGTCGGCGCGGATCTCGAAGTCTTCGATGACGGGGTTGGCCAGCAGCTTGTCGGCGATCTCCCGGGCCGTGTCCAGGTCCGCCGTGCCGGCGAACTCGATCTCGATACGCCGCCCGATGCGTACGGATGAGACGTCAGTGACCCCGAGCCTCGGCAACGCGTTGGCGACCGCCTGGCCCTGCGGATCGAGGATCTCGGGCTTGAGCATGACGTCGACGACGACGCGCGACACAGGCACTCCTGACTGTAGGTTCGAGCGGCCAAAGCCTACCCTGTACAGGCCCGCAGCGGCCTGCCGGCCGATGTCGGTCAGCCGACGTTGCTACAAGATCGGCGCCGGGGCGTACCGGGTCGCCTCCGGGTGGTCGGCGACGATCCCCGCGACCCGGTCGGCCACCGCCCGTACCTGCGCCGGGGCCGCGCCGACGAAGGCCGAACGGTCCGTGATCAGCGCGTCGATCTCGGTGCGCGACAGCCGGAGGCGGCCGTCGGCGGCCAGGCGGTCGAACAGATCGTTCTCCGCGGCTCCCTTCTCCCGCATGGCGAGCGCGACCGCGACCGCATGCTCCTTGATCACCTCGTGCGCGATCTCCCGGCCGACGCCCTTACGGACCGCCGCCACGAGGATCTTCGTGGTGGCCAGGAACGGTAGGAAGCGGTCCAGCTCGCGGGCGATCACCGCCGGGTACGCGCCGAACTCGTCCAGCACGGTGAGGAACGTCTGGAACAGCCCGTCGGTGGCGAAGAACGCATCAGGCAACGCGACGCGGCGCACGACCGAGCAGGAGACATCGCCCTCGTTCCACTGGTCGCCGGCCAGCTCGCCGACCATCGACAGATAGCCGCGAACGATCACGGCCAGCCCGTTGACCCGCTCCGACGACCGTGTGTTCATCTTGTGCGGCATGGCCGAGGAGCCCACCTGGCCCGGCTTGAAGCCCTCGGTGACCAGCTCCTGCCCCACCATCAGCCGGATCGTGGTGGCCAGCGACGACGGCGCCGCCACCACCTGCGCGAGCGCGGACACCACGTCGAAGTCCAGCGACCGCGGATACACCTGCCCGACGCTTTCGAGGACTCGATCGAAGCCCAGGTGCGCGGCCACCCTGCGTTCCAGCTCCGCGAGTTTGTCCGGGTCGCCGTCCAGCAGGTCGAGCTGGTCGGCGGCCGTGCCCACCGGGCCTTTGATCCCCCGCAGCGGATAGCGCGCGATCAGCTCGTTCAAGCGTTCGTACGCGATGAGCAGCTCCTCGGCCGCCGAGGCGAACCGCTTGCCCAGCGTGGTGGCCTGCGCCGCGACGTTGTGCGTCCGGCCGGTGATGACCAGGTCGGAGTACTCGAGTGCGCGCTCCGTCAGCCGCGCCAGCGTCGCGATCACGCGGTCCCGGATCAGCCGCAGCGACGCCCGGATCTGCAGCTGTTCCACGTTCTCGGTGAGGTCGCGCGACGTCATGCCCTTGTGGATCTGCTCGTGGCCGGCGAGCGCGCTGAACTCCTCGATCCGCGCCTTGACGTCATGCCGGGTGACGCGTTCACGCGCCGCGATCCGGTCCAGGTCGACGTCGTCGACCACCGCTTCGTACGCTCCGATCGCGCCGTCCGGCACCGCCACGCCCAGATCTCGTTGCGCCGCGAGGACCGCGATCCACAGGCGCCGCTCCATGCGTACCTTCTCCTCCGGCGACCAGAGTGCGACGAGGTCGGCGGAGGCGTAGCGGGTGGCGAGGACGTTCGGGACCGTCACGCCGGCAATTCTTCCATGGCCGCGGTGGGCATCCGGTGTTCGAGCGTCCGCACGTCCCGGCTGCACAGCATGCCCACTACAGCGGCCAGCACCAGGGTGGCCGCCCCGATCAGGGTGCCTTCGACGCTGGTGGCCTGGGCCACCGGCCCGGCGAGGACCTCGCCGATCGGTATCGCGATGAACGAGCCCACCATGTCGTACGAGTACACCCGCGCCAGCTTGTCGGACGGGATGTGCTCCTGCATGGTGGTCTCCCAGGCCACCGCGAACTGCTCGAGGCCCACTCCCGCGATGAAGGCGGCTGTCATCAGCGGAACGACGAGCGGCGCGACGCCGAGGACGAGCATCGGGAGGGCGAGCAGCGCGGTGCAGGCCGTACCGAAGAACAGCATCCGGCGCAGCCGGACCCGCATCGCGATCAGCGCACCAACGATCATCCCCACGGTCTGCGCACCGAGCACGAATCCCCATGCTTGCCGGCCGATCGTGCCGTTCGCCACGGTGGGCCCGAGGACGGACTGGCCGCCGCTCCAGCAGGCGTTGATGACGCAGAATCCCAGGACGACCACCCACAACCAGGTACGCGACCGGAACTCGGTCCAGCCGGTGAGCAGGTCAGCGAGGATGCTCTTGCGGTGCTCACCGACCGGGCGCAGACCGGCGTGGGGAACGCGCAGCAGCGCGTAACAGGCACCGGCCAACAGAAACGTCACCGCGTCGACCGCGATGCCCCAGCCCGACCCCACGGTGGCCACGATCGCACCGCCCACCGGCGCGCCAACGATCGCCGCGGCGTTGAAGAACAACCGGGTCAGCGCGTTGGCCTGCTGCCGCTCGTCCGGCGGAACGGTCTGCGGCAGGATCGCCGAGGACGCCGGCATGGTGAGCGCGCTGACCATGCCGTTCGCCGCGGAGAGCCCGATGAGCAGCGGCACGGTGGCGGTGTGGGTGAGGATCAGCGCTGCGACCGTGCCCTGCGTCGCCGCGGCCAGGACGCTGGCCACGACCATCATGAGGTGGCGCGGGAGGCGGTCGGCCAGGACGCCGCCGAACAGCAGGAACGCGACGTTGACCAGCGTGCGCGTGCCGACCACCAGGCCCAGGTCGGTGGCGGAGCCGGTGAGGTCGAGGACCGCGAACGCGAGCGCTATGGGCGCGATCGTGTTACCCAGCGTGCTCAGCGTCCGGCCGGCCAGCAGCAGGCGGAAGCCAGTGTGCCGCAGGGGTGCGAAGGTGCTCACCGGTCCTCCATCCGGAACATCGCGATCGACGTGCTGGTCCGGACGGTGCCGGGCGTATGCGGCGGCTTGGCCGCATCGTGCAGCGTGCGGGCCGCCGCACCGATCTGCTCGTGCACGGCCTTCCAGACCTCCGGCTCGACCCAGAGCTCGGCGTCCGCCATGACCCTGCCGCCCTCGGAGAACTGTGCCTGCTGGAGCCGGCGGATCAGCTCGCCGGCGACTGCGGCGTACAGCGCGCGGTCGTGCGCGGTGGAGCGCCGGCCACGGGCCTTCTCCTGTGCCAGGTCGTGCGCGGCGTCGTACCGGTACCGCTTGGCCACGCCGCCGCGAATCCGCTCTTCGCCGGCCGGAACGATCATCCCGGCCGCCAGGAGGTTGCGCAGGTGGTAGCTGGCGTTCGCGTGGGTCAGCCCCAGCTCGCGGGCGACCTCGGCGGCGGTGAGCGGTGCTCCGGTGAGCAACGACATGATCCGCAGCCGGATCGGGTGGGCGGTCGCCCGCAACGCCGCGGTATCTCCCAAAGACATGTTGGGGAGTGTAGACCGCCCAACACTCGTTTGGTAGTGGGAGCTGCTAGGGTTACCCGCCAGTACGTGCGGCGCACATCCGAGAGGGTCACCGATGACTGATTTCAACGCCGAGGCTCTGGCCGCCGTCGAGCCCAAGGAGTTCGCCCAGCTGGTCAAGTCCACTCCGGACAGCACGATCGCCGACGTCATGGCCGGACCCGATCGCGGCAAGATCCTCGAAGAGGTGTTCAACCGGATGCCGACGCTGTTCCGCGCCGACCGCGCCGGCACGACCCAAGCGGTGATCCACTGGAACATCACCGGTGGCCCGGGCGGCGGCAGCGACGCCTACGAGACGGTCATCGAGAACGGCGCCTGCACGGTTACCAATCAGCCGGTCCGCGACCCGAAGCTGGCAATGACCATGGACCCGGTCACGTTCCTCAAGGTGGTCTCGGGCGACGGCAACCCGATGATGATGTTCATGACCGGCAAGATCAAGGCGAAGGGCGATCTGGGGCTGGCCGCGCAGGTCGCCAAGCTGTTCGACATCCCCCGCGCCTAACGTCTTTCCCCGCGATCCGCGTCCCTCTCCGCGGCCCAACTTCCCCCGCGATCTTGGAGTTGTGGTTGCCCTTATGCGGACTATCGCCTGATTCGTGCCAACCACAACTCCAAGATCGCGGAAGACACGGGCTGGGTCAGACCGTGATCTTTCCCTGGAGGGCGGCCAGCGCGATGTCGGTGCGGTGGTGCGAGCCGTCCAGCCGGATGCCATCGACAAGCGCGTAGGCCGCCGCCCGGGCGGCCGCGAGATCCGGCCCGGTCGCGGTTACGCTCAGCACCCGGCCGCCCGCGGAGATCAACGCACCGTCGTCGGCCCGGCGCGCCGTCCCGGCATGGATCACACCGGGCCGTTCGCCGCCCTCGACGACGTCGCCGGTCCGCGGCGGACCCGGATAGTTGTGGCTGGCCACCACCACGGTCACGGCCGCACCGGGGTGCCACCGCAACGGCGGGTGCGCGGCGAGCGTTCCGGTGGCGGTGGCGTGCAGCAGCCCACCCAGCGGCGTCGCCAGCAACGGCAGCACCACCTGCGTCTCCGGATCACCGAAGCGGGCGTTGAACTCGATCACCTTGGGGCCGTCCGGGGTGAGGGCCAGCCCGACGTACAGCAACCCGGCGAACGGCGTTCCGCGCCCGCGCATCTCCGTGAGCGCCGGGTGCACGATCTCGGTCATCACGCGGTCGACCAGATCCGGCGGTGCCCACTGCAGCGGCGCATACGCGCCCATCCCACCCGTGTTCGGACCCTGATCGCCGTCGCCAACGCGCTTGAAGTCCTGCGCCGGCAGCAGCGGCGCGGCGGCCGTCCCGTCCGTGACCACGAACAGCGACACCTCGGGACCGGCCAGGTACTGCTCGACGACCACCTTGCCGCACGCACGGGCATGGGCGAGCGCCTCGTCGCGGGACGGGGTGACCACCACGCCCTTGCCGGCGGCCAGGCCGTCGTTCTTCACCACATACGGCGGGCCGAAGTCGTCCAGTGCGCGCAGCACTTGCGCTTCGTCGACGCAGGCGTGGTGCCGGGCGGTCGGAACGCCCGCCGCGGTCATGACCTCCTTGGCGAACTCCTTCGAGCCCTCGAGCCGGGCCGCCGCCGCCGACGGGCCGAAGCACGCGATGCCCTTGGCCCGTACGGCGTCGGCCACACCCGCCACCAGCGGCGCCTCGGGTCCTATCACGACCAGGTCGGCGGCCAGTTCGACGGCGAGCGCAGCCACTGCGGCCGGGTCCGCCGGGTCGACGTCGCGCAGCTGGGCGACCTGGGCGATGCCGGGGTTGCCGGGAGCGGCCACAAGCTGGTCAACGGCGGGGTCTGCGGCGAGGCTGAGGGCCAGGGCGTGTTCCCGCCCCCCGGACCCGATGAGGAGAACGCGCACGGCCGCCGATCCTAGTTGCCCGATTGGATCACCATCCCCGCCCGCCCCCCAAGGCCTCACCGCGATCTTGGAGTTGTGGTTGCCTTTATGCGGCTTGACGCCCGATTCGTTCCAACCGCAACTCCAAGATCGACGGGGAAGCGGCGGTGGCCAACTCCATGATCGGGGCAAGCGCCGCGGGGGCCGTCGCGTAACCTCTGCCTGTACGGACGCAGGGACGATGGAAGGCGTACGGGACGTGCCAGTGATCGTGTTGATCGGCGCGCAGTGGGGCGACGAGGGCAAGGGCAAGGCCACCGACCTGCTGGGTGACCGGCTCGACTACGTCGTCAAGTTCAACGGCGGCAACAACGCCGGTCACACCGTCGTCATCGAGGGTGAGAAGTACGCGCTGCACCTGCTGCCCAGCGGCATCCTCACACCGGGTGTCGTCCCGGTGATCGGCAACGGCGTCGTGATCGATCTGTCGGTCCTGTTCCAGGAGATCGACGCGCTGGAATCCCGTGGCGTCGACACCTCGCGGCTGCGGATCAGCGCGAACGCGCACGTCATCCCGTCGTACAACCGGTCACTCGACAAGGTCAGCGAGCGGTATCTCGGCGCGCGGCGGATCGGCACGACCGGACGGGGCATCGGCCCCACGTACGCGGACAAGATGAACCGGCTCGGCGTCCGCATCCAGGACCTCTTCGACTCCTCGATCCTGCGGCAGAAGGTCGAGGCGGCGCTGTCGTTCAAGAATCAGGTTCTGACCAAGATCTACAATCGGAACGCCATCCGGCCGGACGACGTCATCGCCGAGCTGCTGTCCTACGTCGACCGTCTGCGGCCGATGGTCGCGGACACCGCGCTCGAGCTTTCCGAGGCCATCGACGCCGGCAAGGTCGTGCTCTGCGAGGCCGGCCAGGCCACGCTGTTGGACGTGGACCACGGCACATACCCGTTCGTGACCAGCTCGAACGCCACCGCGGGCGGAGCCTGCACCGGCGCCGGGATCCCGCCGACGCGGATCGACCGGGTCGTCGCGGTATTGAAGGCGTTCACCAGCCGCGTCGGCGAGGGCCCGTTCCCGACCGAGCTGCACGACGAGATGGGCGACCATCTGCGCGAGGTCGGCCACGAGTACGGCACCACGACCGGCCGTCCGCGCCGGATCGGCTGGCTCGACCTCGTGATGGCCCGGTACGCGCAGCGGATCAACGGCGTGACCGACTTCGTCCTGACCAAATTGGACAATTACCACGGCTTGGACGAGATACCGGTGTGCGTCGCGTACGACGTGAACGGCGTACGCCATGACGAGATGCCGCTCACCCAGTCTGACTTCCACCATGCGGTGCCGATCTACGAGACGCTGCCGGGTTGGAAGCAGGACATCACCGGAGCGCGCCGGTTCGAGGACCTGCCCAAGGACGCGCAGCGGTTCGTGGAGTTCGTCGAAGAGCGGATCCGCGCCCGTATCTCGGTGGTCGGCGTCGGACCCGGACGGGACGAAGTGATCGAGCGCCATTCCGTCCTGGACGGACACTGATGTACGACGTGGTGTTGCTCAGCGTGGCCGAGGGCTCGCCGTGCTCACCGCGCGTGCCGGTGCTGGCCTGTGCCGACGCCCTCCGGGACGCCGGCGCGCGGGTCGAGACCGTGGTGGCCACGTCCGATGCGGAGATCGACGAGGTGGTCCAGCGGTTCGACGCAGTTTCCCGTACCGATGGACTGACCTGGCCGGACGCGGACAGCAAGCTGCGCCTGGTGGTCGCGAGCGCGGCGGACGGCCAGCTGCGCGCCGTCGTGCGGCGGATGGTCCGCCGGTACGCGCCACCGCCCAGCCGGCGGCCCGCGGACCTGGCGGAGGGCCGCACGGTGCCGGACCTGCCGCCGCTCGCCGTCCTGCCGCTCGACGGCGACGCCACGATGGATCTGGCGGCGCAGCTGAAGCTGCCGCGTACGCCGGCGGCCGTCGCGGCGGCCGTGCTCACCGGCTCGGTGCGGCGCCTCGACCTGCTCCGCAACGACGGCGGCTCGGTCACTGTGGACGGCGCGCTGGTGGGCGAGGCGGATGAGAACGGCCGGGCGGTGCCCTGGCACGGCCGCGTCGAGGTCGACGACGCCGTGCTGTCCGACGGCGCCGACCCCATCCTGGCCTGCGCGATCGGCAATGGCGCCGGTTACGCCGAGTTCGACGGGCTGCCGTTACTCACCGCCGTCGATCCCACGGACGGGCTGGTCGAGGTCGCGGTGGCGGTGCCGGCCGCCGTCAAGCGGAGGTTCCGGACCACCCGGGTACGCGTGGAGGTGCGGCGGGCGCGCGGGCGCGCCGTGTCCGTACTGCCTAGGAGCGGCGATCTGCCCTATCTCGACGATGGTGTGGCCGGGACGATGAGCCGCAAGCGTTCGTGGTGGACCGAGGCGGGAGCATGGGCGGTGTACGCGGGATGACCGGCTGTGCGAGGCTGGGCTAGAACTCAGGTACTACTTGCGCGACCCGGAAGGATGCATCTCGTGGAGGACGAGACCGCCGACCGCGTCTACGTCCCGGGCCCGAACCCCACGCCGCCCGCCCGGGACGTGGAGCCGCTCTGGCCGCCGGAGGAGCTCGAGGCTCCGGTACACGGCGGCAAGCCCGTGCCACACGATGCACCGCCGTCGATTCCGGTGCCGGGCGTCTTTCGGCCCGGAGACCGTGGAGCGGTACCGCCCGCCGTCGCCGGTCGGGGGTCCGCCGTGGTCCCGTCGTCCGGCCCTGCCGCGCCGAGCGAGCCGAGCCCGGCACGGCCCACGTCCGGCTCTGCGGCCGGTCCGATGGTGTCGGGATCGCCGGCGAAACCGGTGAGCGCGGTCCGGCCGGTGTCCAGCGCGTCCGCTCCGGTGAGCGGGACGAACGGATCAGCGGCCCCAGTTACCGGTCCGGATGCGTCACCGGACTCGCCATGGGCGCAGCCACCGAACCGGCCGCAGCCCGACGAGGGCTACGAGGATGTGGACATCCAGGAGCTCGGCAGCCGCAACCGCGGCCGGTCGACGTCCGACACCGGTGTTTCCGCACAGCGGGCCGCCTACTATCCCACGGTCGCGCCACGTCGCCATCCGGCGGACCGGGAGCAGACGGGCGGCACCGTGTATCGGCCGGCTCCCGTACCGCCCGAGCCGGCGCGACCCACGGCCACTCCCGCACCGCCCGGGCCGGCCCGACCCACCGCCGCTCCGGCACCGCCTACGGCCGCTCCCGCGCCGCCTGAGCCGGCACGACCCGCCGCCGGTCCCGTACCGCCTGAGCCGGCACGTCCGGCCGCCCGTTCGGCACCGTCCGAGCCGGCGCGTCCGAACGCCGCGCGATCAGGCAACGCAGGCGTGCCACCGGAGACGCCCGCCAATCCGCCGCGGGGCGGCGGCCCCGCACCGCGATCGGCCGAGCCTGCGCCCCGGCCCGCAGGCCCGGCCGCGTCCGGACGGCGCCCGGAACAGGCCACCCCGAACCCCGCGGTTCCGGCGCCGGTGAGCAGCCGCCCCGCACCGCCGAATGCTGCGTTCCCACCCGACCAGCACCCGGGGACCGGCACACCGCCCCGGCAGCAACCGCCGGGACCGTACCCGCCGGCCGTTGACCCGCGCGCCACGCGCCCGCACGCGCCCGGACAGACCGCCCCGTACGCCCCGCAGCAGCCACCGACGCCAGAACCCAGCGCGAACCAGCAGACACCGTGGGTCAAGAACGGCACTCCGACCGCCGAGGAGTTCGCGCGTCGACGGCTGGTGAAGCCGGCCGAACCGGTCGCGACGATGGGTGCCCGCGCGATCGTTACAAAGGGCACCATGGGCCTGGTCCGGCTGTCGCCCGGCAAGCGCGAGCAGGAGTACAAACAGGACGTCGAGATGGTTCGCCGCAACTTCGGCGGCCTGCGCCAGGTCACCGTGGTCAATCCGAAGGGCGGCGCCGGCAAGACCGTCGCAACGCTGCTGCTCGCCATGACGTTCGGGCAGAAGCGCGGCGGATACGTGCTGGCCTGGGACAACAACGAGACCCAGGGCACGCTGGGCATGCGGGCGCAGCAGGACTTCCACGCCCGTACGGTCCGGGACATGATGCGCGACCTGCACATGTTCCGCGGGTCGCACGGCCGGGTGGGTGATCTGTCGCAGTACGTGCGCGCCCAGGGCGAGGGCATGTTCGACGTGCTGGCGTCCGACGAGTCGGCGACCGCGGGCGAGATGCTGACGGCCAGCGCGTTCGCCGAGATCCGGGAGATCGTCAGCCGGTTCTACAAACTGATCTTTGTGGACACCGGCAACAACGTACGCGCGCAGAACTGGCAGGCCGCAATGGACGCGACCGACCAGCTCATGATCACGATGTCGGCCCGGAACGACTCCGCCGAGACGGCCGCCCGGATGCTGGATCATCTCGAGCAGAGCGGCCGTCAGCGGCTGGTGCGGCAGGCGGTCAGCGTGGTGTCGATGCCCCCGACCCGCAAGGACATCGACCTTCCGGCGATTCAGCGCCACTTCGCGGCGCGGACTCGGGCGGTGCTGCTCGCTCCGTACGAGAAACTGATCGACTCGGGTGAGCCGCTCCGCTACGGCCAGCTGTCCAACCAGACGCGCGACGCGTGGCTGAAGATCGCCGCTGCCGTAGCCGAGGGCCTCTAAAACACCGGGGATCGCGGGGCGACTACCTGAGCGCGTCGGCGGCGGCGGGATCGCTGTCGCGTAGGAAGTCGGCGCAGCGCGCCGCTTCGTCCGACTCACCGATCGCCGCAGCGGCCTGAGACAGCGCATGCAACGACCGCAGGAAGCCCCGGTTCGGCTCATGCGACCACGGAATCGGCCCGTGGCCCTTCCAGCCGTTGCGGCGCAGAGCGTCGAGGCCCCGGTGATATCCGGTCCGCGCGTACGCGTACGCCGTCACGGGCTGACCCGCGGCCAGCGCGTTCTCGGCCAGCGCCGCCCACGCCGCGCTGTACGCCGGGAACCGCGCAGCGACGTCGGCATGGGCCTCGGCCGTACCGGTCTGCGCGGCCTCGGCCAGCGCCTTGTCGGCGTCGTCGTTGGCGGGCAACAGGGTGACCGGCGGCTCAGGGAGGAGGTTCTGCATGCCCCTCATTCTGCGCGACGTCCGAGCGGGCAAGATGGGGGCATGCCCGGTGATCCACTACAGGCGGTGGTCGGTGGCCCCGTGCCGTTCGACGCGACCGAACACGAGGTCGAGTCGCGTGCCGAGCTCGACGCGCACCTCGCCATGCGCTCACTCGCCGGGCTGGTCGTCCTCGGCCTGCAGCTCGACCTGGATCCGCCGGACTTCGCCGGCGTGGACGTGCCGGGCACCCTGTTCGTGGGCTGCCGCTTCGCATCCGCCGAGGTCGAGGTCGACCTGATCCGCCGGGGTGCGCTGATCGTGCCGCCGTTCAAGGCGCGGCCGTACGCCACCTATCCGGCGACGCTCTACACACCCGAGGACCTGGCGGCCGGCTTCGATCACAGCGGCTTCGCCGGGATGTACGACACGATCGTGTACCACCACTTCCTGGCGCATGGCGGCGCGACGCCGGATATCCGCGAGGCCCTCGCCCAGCGGTTACACGACGCCGGAATCGACAACGCGCTCGGAAAGGCGCTCGCCGCCTGGGTCGCGGCGCACGGCACCGGCGGCGCCGTCGGCGTCATGGGTGGGCACGCCGAGCCGCGCGGCTCCGCGCCGTACCGGATGGCCGCGACCCTGGCATGGCGCCTCGCCGCCGCGGGCCGTCTCGTCGTCACCGGCGGCGGACCGGGCGTCATGGAGGCCGCCAATCTCGGCGCCTGTTTCGCGGCCCGGCCGGCCGACGATCTCTGGGCGGCCATCGACATGCTCGCGGCCGCGCCGGACTTCCTCGATCACGATCCCTACACCGCCGCCGCGCTGGCCGTGCGGCGCGCATATCCCACTGCCCCGGCCGATCCCGGCGATGTGGTCGGCCGGCTCACCCTCGGCGGCCTCGCACTGCCCACATGGCTGTACGGGCATGAGCCGGCGAACCTGTTCGCGGGCCAGATCGGCAAGTACTTCTCGAACGCGGTGCGCGAGGACTCGATTCTCCGGCTGTCTCGTGGCGGCATCGTGTTCGCACCGGGGTGGGCCGGCACGGTGCAGGAGGTGTTCCAGGCCGCGACGAAGACCTTCTACCGGACCGACGGCCCGTCCGGCGCGTTCGTCTTCCTGGGTACGGCACATTGGGCGGCGCTCGGGGTGGAGGCGCTGCTGCGGCCGCTGCTGGCCCGGTCACCGCACGGCGACCAGTCCCGCCTCATCGTGGTGACCGACTCCCTCGACGAGGCGATCGCCGCCTTGTCTCCCAGCCCGTAGCGGCCTCTGTGGTCCGCGATCTTGGAGTTGTGGTTGTTGGAGCGAAAAACCACAACTCCAAGATCGCGGATT
>DATBGW010000052.1:0-25355 GCA_036557765.1 Actinoplanes sp. | reverse complement strand
CCGTACCGCGGTGTCCCGCATGGTCCGGCAAGGCTGGCTGCGTCCCCTGCGTCTGGTGTCCGGGCCAGGATATTTACTGACGCCCAAGGCGGCCCGGCGGCTCGATGAGGCGGCCGCCCGGGTATACCGGACCGGGCGGATCAGCTGGGACGGACGCTTCGATCTGCTGCTGCTGCGTACGCCGGTCTCCCGGCGCGACGCGCGCCGGCTGAGCTTTCTGGGGTACGGCATGCTCGGCGAGAAGGCCTGGGTCGCGCCCCGCGCCGCCGACGAAGTCGACGCGGTGCTCACCGATCTGGGCATCCGGTGTGAGCGGTTCACCGCGGCGCACGCCGCCGGACTGCCCGGCGCCGCCGAGGTGGTGTCGCGCGCCTGGGACCTGGACGAGATCGGGCGCTCGTACGACGACTTCGTCACCGATCTGCGGCCGGTGGTCACGCCGGTGACCGCGCGCAGCAGTGACGAGGAGGCGTACGCGGCCCGGTTCCGGCTCGTGCACGCCTGGCGGTCGTTCCTGTTCAGCGATCCGCAGCTGCCGTCGTCGCTGCTGCCGTCGCGCTGGCCCGGTGTGGCCGCGGCGTCCTTCTTCGACAAGAACGCCAGCCGCCTGCGACCGGCCGCGGACCGGTACGTCGACCGGTGCCTGACGTCGATGACGCGCGGCAACCGTGTGGGATTCTCAGAGCCATGACCGACTCTCTGCTCGTCGACCGTGCCGGCGCCGTCGTCACGGTGACGCTCAACCGGCCGGACGCCATGAACGCGCTCGACGTGGACCTCAAGAAGGCGCTGCGGGACACGCTCGCGTCGCTGGAGAGCGACCGCTCCTGCCGGGCGATCGTGCTGACCGGCGCGGGCCGGGCCTTCTGCGTCGGTCAGGACCTGCGGGAGCACGCCGCCACGCTGGCGTCCGGCCGGACCGACCTGGACACCGTACGGGCGCACTACAACCCGATCGCGCAGCGGCTGGCCAGCATGCCCAAGCCCGTGGTGGCGGCGGTTCGCGGTGCGGCGGCCGGGGCGGGGGCGTCGCTGGCTCTGCTGGCCGACTTCCGGGTGGGCGGCCCGGGAACGACGTTGCTCATGGCGTTCGCGAACGTGGGCCTGGCCGGGGACACCGGCGTGTCATGGTCGCTGCCGCGGATCGTCGGCCACGCGCGGGCACTGGAGCTCTTGCTTCTCGCCGAGCCGGTACGGGCGCCGGAGTGCCTGTCCCTCGGTCTGCTGTCCCGGCTGGTCGACGCGGATGAGCAGGTACTACCGGCGGCGCAGGAGCTGGCCGCCCGGCTCGCCGCCGGGCCGACCGTCGCGTACGGCGCGATCAAGCGGGAGCTGTCAGTGGGCGATGCCGGGACGCTGTCCGACGCGCTGGCCGCGGAAGCCCAGGCGCAGGCCATCTGCGGCGGCACGGCGGATCACCGCAACGCCGTCGACGCGTTCGTGGCCAAGCAGCGCCCCACCTTCGAAGGCCGCTGACATGGCCCAGTGGGCGGTGTGCATTCCGGCGGACACCTGGGCGAATGAACGGCTGTTCCAGCACGAGGCCGTGTCCGTTCCGGGCAAGGGACCGGAAGCCGGGGACGACGTGCTGCTCGTGGCCGGCGAGCCGCCGCGGGCCGTGGCGCTCGGCACGGTCCGGGACGTCGGCGACGACGCACTGCTGGTGGCGTACGCGCGGCGGGCGTTCGACGAACCGGCGCCGGCCGACGAGCTGACGTTGTCCGAGAGCGTCACCGCGGTGGAGCCCGACGACTATCGGCGAGTGGCCGCGGCGCTCGGGCAGGAGCGGAATCGGCGTACCTGGCTGGTGAGCCTCGACCTGCCGGTGGAGGCGCCGACGCCGGCCGAGGCGGTCCGGCAGTTCTGGTCGTACGTGCTGGAGCTGGGCCCGGGCGAGCTGCCGGCGTTCGTTTCGCCGTACGGCGACGAACTGGCGATGCAGGCCTTCGTGCTCGGCGCGGAGACCAACCTCGACCCCGAGGAGGACGAGGACTAAATCCAGCAGCCGGCCAGGTGGTCGTCGACCATGCCGGTGGCCTGCATGAGCGCGTACGCGGTGGTCGGGCCGACGAACCGGAAGCCACGCTTCTTCAGGTCCTTGGCCATCGCGGTGGACTCCGGCGTGACGGCCGGAATGTCGGCCCGGGTGGCCGGTCGCGGCCGCGGCTCCGGCGCGAATGACCACAGCAGCTTCGCCAGCCCATCCGGCAGCGTGACGGCGACCCGGGCGTTGTGCAGCGCGGCGTCGATCTTCGCGCGGTTGCGGACGATGCCGGGGTCGGCGAGCAGCCGCGTCACATCGGCGGCGTCGAACTCCGCCACGGCCGCGATCGAGAAGCCGGCGAACGCTGCCCGGAACGCCCCCCGCTTGCGCAGAATGGTGATCCACGCCAGGCCGGACTGGAACGCCTCGAGGCACAGCCGCTCGAAGAGCGCATCGTCGCCGTGCACCGGCCGGCCCCACTCGGTGTCGTGATAGACCACGTACTCCGGGCTGCCGGCGCCCCAGAAACAGCGAGCCTTGCCGTCCGCACCCACGACCAGGTCGGTCATTAGGGCAGCCGTCCCTGCTCCACCAGCCGGCCGAACTTCTTCAGCGCCCCGGTGAACCCGAGTTTCGATCCGGGCCACAGCACCGGCCACGCCAGCCGGCCGGCCGTGCCGCCGGGCAGGTGGAACCACTCGTGCAGCACGACCTGCGTCCGGTCGCCGGACATCGGCGTGCAGCGCATGACGCCCGGCCCGCGCAGCACCTTGCCGCAGTGCACGACACGGACTTCGTACGGCGCGTTGACCCGTACGACCCGCAGTTCGTCCCGGATCACGGCCGGACCGAGCGCGGTCACCGCCTCCACGAGACTGCCCTGACCGCCGTCGCCCTCGACCACCCGAACCGTGGTGAACGGGATCCACTCCGACTGCTTCTCCCAGTCGACGAAGGCCGCGAACACGCGCGCCGCCGGCGCGGCGACGATGACCGTGGCGGTGACCTCGCCGGCTCCCGGCTGCGCGGCGTCGCCGATGCCCTGGGCCGGCCCGGCCGCGCTCATCGGCGTTCCGCCGGCTCGCCGTTCCGGTCGCCGTTCTCGTCGCCCGCCTCGGGCGCCGGATTCTGCTCGGTGCCGACGTCGGCCGCCGGTGTCCGGCCCGCGGTGGCCTCGCCGGCGGGCTTCGGTCCGGTGGCGGCGTCATCCGGCTCGTCCGCGGTTTCCCGCAGTCCCGTGGCCGGACCCTCGGTGATCGCAGCGACATCGTCGGCCACGACCGGTGGCGCCAGGGCCGCCTCGCGGGCCCGGCGCAACAGGTCGGCGTCGCCGATCCGGCCCTCGCGCAGCGCGAGCACCTCCGCCTCCAGTACGCCGATCAGCTCGCCCTTGTATCCGATGTCGTACGCCGCGCGCTGCAGCGCCTGGTCGACCTGGGACATCCGGTAACCGCGGAACGCCGTGTCGAACTTGGTCCGGACCAGGTCCTCCTCGCCCAGCGGGCGGTCGCCGGGCAGCGGGACGGCCTGCCCGTCCGGCTCGGTGGGCGCCAGCCCCGGGTCACCGCCGCCGAGCATGACGGTCACCCCGAACACGATCGCCGCGATGACCAGTGCCGCGGCGACGTAGAGGAGAAGCTGCCCCATGACCAGAATCGTGGCACGCCCCGCCCACCGGTGCGAGCCCACCACCCTCCGGAGTCACGTCCAGGTCAAGATCCGTTTGCGCCATGCGTAGGCGATGCCGAGTGTCAAGATTCCGACGAAGATGCCCATCTCGACGACTGTGACCAGACCGTAACCGGGGCGGTCGAAGATCACCGCCCACGGGAACAGGAAAACGGCCTCGACCGCGAACAGAACATACAGGTACGCATACACATAGTAACGGATCTGAGCCTGTGCCCAATCTCTCCCGACCGGGTCAACGCCGCTTTCATAGGAGATCCGCTTTCCTGCCGGTTCGGCCGGTGCGGCCGGTCGGAGCAGGCGATTCGCGCTGAACGCGCCGACGAAGATGAGTACCCCCGCGGCCAGCAGCAGCCCCAAAGTGGCGTACGAACCCAGATACCCGTCCACGAAACCGAGCGTAGCCGACTTAAAAGACGTACAACGGGTGGGCAGGCGTGCGTCACCTGACTACATTGGTCAACGGTCTGCAACGGTCAGCTTTGTTACCGGCAACGGTAAGGAGTGCCGACGTAGGCTGAAACTGACAACTGCGGGCCCGGCTCATCGATGTGCATAACCCGCCGGTCCGCTCTCTCAGGAGGTTGGCAGTGACCGCTCCCGCGAAGCGCGTCGAGCAGCTCGATCGGGTGGTCATCCGGTTCGCCGGCGACTCTGGTGATGGTATGCAGCTCACCGGTGACCGGTTCACGTCCGAGACCGCACAGCTTGGCAACGACATTTCGACGTTGCCGAACTTCCCCGCCGAGATCCGCGCGCCAGCCGGCACCCTGCCGGGTGTCTCGAGCTTCCAAGTCCACTTCGCCGACTACGACATCCTCACCCCCGGTGACGCACCCAACGTGCTGGTCGCCATGAATCCCGCGGCGCTCAAGGCGAACCTGTCCGATCTGCCGCTCGGCGCCGACATCATCGTCAACACCGACGAGTTCACCAAGCGCAACCTCGCAAAGGTCGGGTACGCCGATAACCCGCTGGACGACGGCTCGCTGGATGGGTACGCCGTGCATCCGGTGGCGCTCACCTCGATGACCGTCGGCGCGCTCGCCGATTCCGGCCTGTCGAAGAAGGACGCCGAGCGGGCCAAGAACATGTTCGCGCTCGGGTTGCTGAGTTGGCTGTACTCGCGGCCGTACGAGTCGACCATCGGGTTCCTGGAGCGCAAGTTCGCCAAGCGACCGGAATTGGTCGCCGCGAACATCGCCGCGTTCAAGGCGGGCTGGAACTTCGGCGAGACCACCGAGGACTTCTCGGTCCGGTACGAAGTCAAGCCGGCCCGGATGGTGCCCGGCCATTACCGCAACATCACCGGCAACGCGGCGCTGGCGCTCGGCATCATCGCAGCAGGTGTCCGGTCGAAGCTGCCGGTGTTCCTCGGGGCGTACCCGATCACGCCGGCCTCGGACATCCTGCACGAGCTGAGCAAGCACAAGCGGTTCGGCATCACCACGATGCAGGCGGAGGACGAGATCGCCGCGGTCGGCGCCACCCTGGGCGCCGCGTACGGTGGCGCGCTCGGCGTCACCACCACCTCGGGTCCGGGCGTCGCGCTCAAGGGCGAGACCATCTCGCTTGCGATCGCGCTGGAGCTGCCGCTGATCATCGTGGACGTGCAGCGCGCCGGGCCGTCCACCGGCATGCCGACCAAGACCGAGCAGGCCGACCTCAACATGGCGCTGTACGGCCGGCACGGCGAGGCGCCGCTCGCGGTGATCGCCCCGAAGTCGCCGTCGGACTGCTTCCACGCGGCGCTGGAGGCGGCGCGGATCGCGCTGACCTACCGCACACCGGTCATCCTCCTCTCGGACGGGTACATCGCGAACGGCTCCGAGCCGTGGCTGCTGCCGGACGTCGCCGCCCTGCCGGACCTCACCGTCGACTTCGCCACGGAGCCGAACGGCGACGACGGCCGCTTCCTGCCGTACCTGCGCGACCCGCAGACGTTGGCGCGGCCCTGGGCCATCCCCGGAACGCCCGGACTCGAGCACCGCATCGGCGGGCTGGAGAAGGCCGACAAGACCGGTGACATCTCGTACGACCCGGACAACCACGACTTCATGGTCCGGATGCGTGCCGAGCGGATCGCCGGGATCGCGGTGCCGGACGTCGAAGTCGACGACCCGGACGACAACGCCCGCGTGCTGGTGCTCGGCTGGGGTTCCACGTACGGACCGATCGGCGCGGCCTGCCGCTCGCTGCGCCACCGCGGGCTGCCGGTCGCCCAGGCACATCTGCGGCACCTCAACCCGCTGCCGGCGAACTTGGGCGCGGTGCTCCGGGCGTACGACCGGGTGGTCATCCCGGAGATGAACCTGGGTCAGCTGGCGCACGTCATCCGGGGCACGTACCTGGTCGACGCGATTCCCTTCAACCAGGTCAGCGGTCTGCCGTTCACGGCCGCCACCCTGGAGAACATGCTCGAGGACGTGGTCAAGAATGGCTAGCCCGGTGTCCCTGACACTCACCGCCAAGGACTTCAAGTCCGACCAGGAGGTGCGCTGGTGCCCGGGCTGCGGTGATTACGCGATTCTGGCCGCCCTCCAGGGCTTCATGCCGGAGCTCAACGTCCCCCGGGAGAGGATCGTCTTCATCTCCGGGATCGGGTGCTCGTCGCGGTTCCCGTACTACATGAACACGTACGGCATGCACTCCATCCACGGGCGGGCGCCGGCGATCGCCACCGGCCTGTCCGCGTCCCGTCCCGATCTCTCGGTGTGGGTGGTCACCGGTGACGGCGACGCGCTGTCGATCGGCGGCAACCACCTGATCCACGCGCTGCGCCGCAACGTGAACTTCAAGATCCTGCTGTTCAACAACCGGATCTACGGGCTCACCAAGGGGCAGTACTCGCCGACCTCCGAGCTCGGGAAGATCACCAAGTCGACGCCGGCCGGTTCGGCGGACTCGCCGTTCAACCCGCTGTCGCTCGCGCTCGGCGCGGACGCGACGTTCGTGGCCCGGACCATCGACTCCGACCGCAAGCACCTGCAGTCGGTGCTGCGTGCGGCGGCCGAGCACAAGGGTTCGGCGTTCGTGGAGATCTACCAGAACTGCAACATCTACAACGACGGCGCGTTCGAGCTCGTCAAGGATCCGAGCACCCGGGACGACCACCTGATCCGGTTGGAGCAGGGTCAGCCGATCACGTTCGGATCGCAGGGTCAGTACGCGGTGGTGCACCCGGCCGGCGGCTTCGGGCTCTCGGTCCGCGATACCGCTGATCTCGGTGGTGAGACCCCGGTCGTGCACGACGCGACTGTGGACGAGCCGGCGTACGCGTTCGCGCTGTCCCGGCTGTCCGGGTCGGATCTGAACACAACGCCGATCGGCGTGTTCCGCGACGTGCGGCGGCCGAGCTACGACGAGATCGTGCAGAAGCAGCTGGCCGACGCCAAGGCCAAGACGTCCGGTACGCCGGAGGAAATGCTCAGCGCGCTGCTCCGCACCGGCGACACCTGGACCAACGTCTAGGAGGAATCTCAGACGGTGACGCCGGCGACGGAGCTCTCCTCGTCACGGATGTAGACCAGCATGTCGCCGGTCTCGATGATGATCGTCTGCTCGCCGCCCAGCGCCAGCACCTTGCCCCGCCGGATCAACGCGACCACGAGGGTGTCGAGCTCACGGGGATTGCGGCCGACCTCTTTGCGTTCCGCGGACCGCATGGCCAGCGCCATTCCCTGACCGGGCGTCAGGAGATCCTCCACCACATCGATCAACGGCGGCGCGGTGGTGGTGAGACCGAGCAGCCGGCCTGCGGTTGACGACGTCACGATCACGTGGTGGGCGCCGCTCTGCTTGAGCAGGGCGGCGTTCTCCTGTTCCCGGACCGCCGCGATGATCCGTACCTGCCCGGCGGTCAGCTGGCGCACGGTCAGCGAGATCAGCACCGAGGCCTCGTCGGTGTCGGTCGCGATGATGACCGCCTTGCAATGCTTCACGTCCGCCTGGTTCAGAACGGACGATCGCGTGGCGTTGCCCTCGACGGCGACCAGCCCGTTCGCCGCGGCCTGCCGCAGCGCGACGTCCCGGCTCTCGACAACGACGATCCGCGACTTGTCGAAGCCAGTCTCGAGCAGCGCGCTCACCGCGGCGCGGCCCTTGGTGCCGTATCCGCACACGATGACGTGGTCCTTCAACTTTCGCCTCCACCGGCTCACGCGCAGGGTGTTGCGGTACTGGTCGGTGAGCACCTCGAGGGTCGTGCCGACCAGGATGATCAGGAAGAGCACTCGCGCCGGCGTGATGATCAGGACATTGACCAGCCGGGCGTCGGCCGTCGCCGGCGTGATGTCGCCGTATCCGGTCGTGGAGAGCGAGACGACGGCGTAGTAGAAGCAGTCCAGCAGCGTCAGTCCGTCGTTGTTCACATCGCGGTAGCCGTCCCGGTCGAAATAGATGATCGAAACCGTGACGAGCACCAGCACGACCGCGAGCGCGAGCCGGACTGCGAGCGCCCGCAGCGGCCCTTGACGGACCAACGGAAGGTGGATCACTGAACGCCCGCCTGCACACGCTCACCTTAGTCGCCGGGTCAGGGCGCCACTCATCAGGACAGCACACCGGCAGGCTCGTTGGAACACCCGTTCGTGATTTGCAGCGCCGTCCAGCAAATCGGTATCGACACCGTTGTATGCCCGACAGGCCCGGTCGAATGCTGTATGTGTCCGTCCGCATACGGAACGTACCGATGGGAGTTCGATCATGACTCGGTTCGTCCGCCGTACCCTCGTCGTCCTCATCGCGGTGATGGCGCTGCTCGTACCGGGCACCGCCGCGTTCGCCACGACCACCGCACAGAAGCTCACCGTCCTCGCGCGCTGGACCCAGCCCACCGCCGCGAGCTACGGCGCCTGGAACGATGCCCGGCTGCACCGCTCCGCATGGGCGTCCTACCGCTTCGACTGGTCCACCGACTACTGCACGGCCAGCCCGGAACGGCCGCTGGGCTACGACTTCACACTGGCCTGCTGGCATCACGACTTCGGCTACCGCAATTACAAGGCGATGCACCGGTTCGCCGCCAACAAGGACCGGCTCGACACGGTCTTCTACGCCGATCTGCGGCGCGTGTGCGCGACCTATCAGCTCGTACTCCAGCCGGCGTGCTACAGCCTGGCGTGGACGTACTACCAGGCCGTCCACATCTTCGGCTCGTTGGCCGCGGTGTCGACATCGGACATCGATCGCGTCCAGCGCCGGATGGTCAGCCCGGCGTCGGCGCGAACCTGATCGAGCCGTGCTCGAGGTCGGGGTGCTCGACCGCCAGGGCGGTCGCCACGATCCGGTCGAAGCCCGCGGCGGCACCCTCGGCGTACGCGGCGTCGAAACCCGCGTCACCCAGCACCGAACGCAACGCCGCCTGCTGGGTCGACCAGTAGCCGCCGAACAGCGCGGTCCGCCGTGCCCCGCGAACCGGCTCGGCGCCACCGAACAGCATCGCCGCGGTCGCCGCGTCACCACCGATCGCGCAGCGCACCGCGATCGCCGCAACCGCGTCCGCGGCCGCGCCGCGGAACCCGTGCCGCAGCCGTGACCGCAGAGCCACCACCAGGTGGTCGTGCGCCGCGACCAGATCACCCCGGCGCAGGGCCACCATGCCGAGAAGCCAGTCGACGGTACGGCGACCGCGGTCCTCGGGCCGGCCCGCCTCGATCTGGCGGGCTCCGCCGAGCAGGTCCGCGGCCTCGTCCAGGGCGTCGCGGCGCCAGAGCAGCTCGGCCAGCGTCACGATGGCGGGCAGGGCGGCGGACGGAACGCGGGAACGGTCCGCCAGGTCGATCACGTCGCGGCAGAGCCGTTCGGCGGCCGGCTGCCGGCCGCTGTCGAGCAGGCCGATCCGGCGTCCGGCCAGCGCACGGACGAGCAGGTCGGGCTGATCGGTCCGGCGCGCGGCCGCTTCCGCTTGATCCAGAATCCACGCCCGCTCGTCGCGGCCGTCAGCGAGATGGACGTACAGCAGGTACGCCGAGGCCAGCTCCGCCGGGGAGAGATCCGCCTCGTCGAGCCGCCGGTAGAGCCGGGACAGCGGCTCGCGGCCCGCGCGGGCTCCGTTCTCGCGCCACCACGGCTCCAGTGCTTCGGCCAGCCGGAATCCCGCCCGTACGCTGCCGGCATCCGCCGTCCACCGCAGCGCGGCGTGCCACTCGGGCACGAACGGCGACAGCTCCACCAGGGACACGGTCCGCGGCTGTCCGTCCGTGTCCACCGCCACGCGGTCCAGCGCGTGCAGTGACCACGCGACGTGCCGGTCCCGGGCGGCCGGTTCCTCGCCCATGGCGGCGAGCCGGCGCACCGCATACCCGCGGACCACCCCGGACAGCCGGTACCGCGGCCCCGGCACCACCTCGACCAGCGACTTGTCGGCAAGCTCGGTGAGCGCCGCGAACGCATCGTCCCCGCACCAGTCCACAGTGGCGAGATCAACCGGCCCGGCGAACACCGCGAGACGACGGAGCAGCGCCGAAGCCCGCGGCGCCAACGTGCGGTACGACCAGTCCAGGCTGCCGGCGAGACTGTCGTGCCGCTGCCGATCGGGCCGGCCCGCGTCCAGGGCGGCGATCGGGTCACCGAGACGGGCCAGCAGCTGACACGCCGACACCATGCGCAACCGGGCCGCCGCCAACTCGATCGCCAACGGCAGGCCCTCCAGCCGGCTGGCCACCTGAGCGAGATCGGCGACCTCCTCCGCCGGGACGGGACGGCCACCACGCGCGGCCGACGTCCGTTCGCTGAGCAGGGTGTACGCGTCGGCCGGAGCGAGCGGCGGGATCCGCCAGACCAGTTCGCCGTGCACGCCGAGCGGTTCCCGGCTGGTGGCCAGCACCCGCAGACCGGGCCCCGCCGCGAGCAGCCGCTGCGCGAGATCCGCCGCGGCCGCCGGAGCCGCGTCGCAGGTCTCCAGGAGAAGGAGCATCCGCTGCTGCGCGCAATCGTCGGCCAGCGTGTCCAGGACCGTGCGGCCCGGTTCGGCGCGCAGCCCGAGCGCCGCGGCCACCGCCGTGGGCAGGCTCTCCGCGGCGGTCGCGCAGTCGACCTTCCAGATCCCGTCCGGGTACGCGATCAGCAGCTCTTCGGCGACCGCGAGCGCCAGCCGGCTCTTGCCCGCGCCGCCCGGCCCCGCCACGGTGACCAGCCGATGCCGCCCGAGGAGGCTGGTGACCTCGGCCAGCTCGGCCGGCCGGCCCACGAACGACGTCACCGCACACGGCAGGTTGTGCGCGGCCGCCCCTGGCGTGCGCGGTCTGGGGAACTCGCGGTCCAATCCGGGCGCGACCAACTGGAACAGACGTTCCGCGTCGTCGAACCCGCGCAGCCGGTGCGGACCGAGGTCGATCAGATCCACGCCCGCCGCCCGGCCGGGCGCCCCCGGCACCGCCGCGGGGCAGGCCGCCACGGCGAGCGCGGTGGCTTCCGAGCAGAGAACCTGACCGCCGTGCGCGGCGGCGGCCACCCGGGCCGCCCGGTGCACCTCGGCGCTGGCGTACTCGCCCGCCCGGGGAACGGCCCAACCGGTGTGCAGTCCCATTCGGACGCGCGGGGTCGCGTCGGCGCTCGGCCAGTCGTGCGCCGCCAGAGCGCGCTGGGCGGCCACGCACGCCGCTACCGCTGCCTCCGCATTGCCGAACGCGACGAAGAAGGAGTCACCCTCCGTGAAGAGCTCGGTGCCACCCAAGTCGCAGATGGCGCTTCGTAACACAGCGCGATGGGCGCCGAGCACGACGCCGTACTTCTCGCCGAGCATCCGAGCCAGCCTGGTCGAGCCCTCGATGTCGGTGAACATGAACGTCACCAGGCCACTCGGCAGCTCGGTCCGGCCGGACACGGTTGATACCTCCCCCCTCAAGGAGTCGCGCTTCATGCTGCCGTACCGCTGTGACGTCGCACATCGTAGAAACGGTCGGTAACCAGAGTCACGCCACGACCGACCCCGTACGGGCGACACAGCGAGGCATTGATACCCGCGGACGGCACTACGCGTGACGTAACGAGACGGTTCACTTCGGGTTGCGCCGCTTGCGGATAGATCCAGTCCACCGTTCGGGCGGTTTCGCAGGGGGTCGACGGCGCTGCTCTCACCGGCAGCCGCAGGCGCCTCCACAACAGCCGCCACCGCCGCCGGCGGACGGCACCGATGCCCCACCGCGTCCGGTCACGGCGACAGTGGACAGCAGCTTGACGGTGTCGGCGTGCCCCTGTGGACAGGTGCTCGGGGCGTCGGCATCCCGCATCGGGCGGCTGACCTCGAAGGTGTCGCCGCAGGCGCGGCACCGGTACTCGTAGCGCGGCATTGTCACAGCGTAGGCCGTAGGTACGACATCATGTCGCCCGGCAGGCATTGGGTAGTCTCGTTCGGGTGGCGGAGGGGACTACGGGACCAGCGGAGCAGCCGGAACTGCGTCCGCCGACCCCCTATCACGACGGGCCGCTCGGGAGTTCCGGCGCCGCCCCCGACGACCCGACTCCCGCACCCTCCTCACGACGGCCGGAAACCTCCTCATCCGCGCCCGAGCCCTCTTCGCCCGCGCCCGAACCCCCCTCGCCCGAACCCCCCTCTCCGCGATCTCGGAGCGTCGGCGTGCTGCGACGGGCTAATCCGGTGCCGCTCGCTCGCAGCGCCGGGCGCAGTACCTCGGCGTGGGCACGCCGTCCCACCGGACGGCTCGCCGTTCCGGCGATCATCGGCGCCCTGCTGGTGGCCGCGGCCGGGACTGCCGGCGCTTACCTCGTACCGAAGGCTCTGCAGGCCGAGGCGACGCCCAGCGCGACGCTTCCGCTCGACGCCGCCGGGCCGGAGTTGCCGGTCCCCAGCGGGCCGGTGATCGTGCCCAGCCTGCCCGCCGCGTCCGGCAGCACCACCCCCACGACGAGCGGCTCGCCGGCCCTGCCCGGACAGACCGGCGGACGCCCGGCCGACGCACTGGCCGGCTGGGCACAGCAGGCCGGAACGCGGGCCGGCATCCCGGTGGTCGCGGTAGAGGCGTACGGATACGCCGAGCTGGTGCTGGCCCGGACCGCGCCGAACTGCCACCTGGCCTGGACCACGCTGGCGGCGCTCGGCGAGGTCGAGTCCGCGCACGGCAGTGCGGGCGGTGCGGTGCTGGGCGCCGACGGATCGGTGCAGCCGCCGATCTACGGGCTGCCGCTGGACGGCAAGGGTGGCCGCCAGCTGGTCCGGGACACCGACCAGGGCACGATCGACGGCATCACGACCTACGACCGGGCGGTCGGGCCGATGCAGTTCATTCCGTCGACCTGGCGGGAGAACGCGCTCGACGCGGACAACAGCGGCGCCGCCGATCCGAACGACATCGACGACGCCGCGTTGACTGCGGCGAGTTACCTCTGCGGAAACGGGCGTGACTTGGCCCGGCCCGACGCCTGGTGGGACGCGATCCTGTCGTACAACGCGGTCCGGCCCTATGCGCAGCGCGTTTTCGACGCGGCCAACCTCTACGGCCAGCGCAGCCGGGTCTGAACCAACTGACGACTGACAGTGACGAGCTCCATACAAATGCCCCCTCAGCACTTCCCTGACGAGGACCCGACCGGCAAGCTGTACGGGTGAGGGTGCGTGAATGGGATCCGCGAGCGGCGTCGCAAGAGGAGATCACATCGCTCGTGGAGACGATGAACGCGGTCCTGGCCGCGGACCTCCCGGAAGACCCGCCCTGGCACGACGTCCAAGTCCGGGAGTACCTCGCCGAGACCATGCCGGGCGAGCGGCGGCTCTGCTGGATCGCCGAGGACGACCGGCTGCCCGAGGGTCAGTCCCACATCTTCGGGCACGTCAGCGTCCTGCTGCTCGGTGACATCGGCGTCCTCGAGGTGCTGGTCCATCCCCGGTTGCGGCGCCGCGGGCTGGGCCGGGAGCTGATGGCGGTCGCCGCGCGGCGGGTGTACCACGAGGGCTTCTCCACGATCGGGGTGGAGGCGATCGGCAACACTCCGGCGATCCCGTTCTACGAGTCGCTGGGCTTCGAGCGCGAGTACGCGGAGACCCGTAGCGTCCTCATCCTGTCCAAGGTGGATTGGGAAGCCCTGGGAGCGATGGCGCGCGGGATCGGCGCGGGATACCGCATCGAGTTCCACCCCGGTGGCCCGCCGGCGGAGCTGCTGGAGGCGTACGCCCACGCCAAGCTGGAGGCACAGGACGCGGATGACGACGACCTGGACCTGGCGCCGCGCTCGTCCGACCCGCAGCGCCTCCGGGACAGCATCACCACATTGCACAGGCGCGGCCTGAAGCCGTACATCGTGCTGGCCATCCATGAGGAGACCGGCGTGGTGGCCGGGCTGACCGAGGTGGTCGTGCCGGCCCAGCATCCGGAGCGCGCCGACCAGTACGACACCATCGTGGTCCGCGAGCACCACGGCTACGGCATCGACCGCGCCATCAAGGCCCGGATGCTGTTCGAGCTGCGTTCCGCCGAGCCCGAGCTGCTCGAGGTGCAGACCTGGAACGCGCACAACTACGAAGCGATGCTGCAGGTCAACGCGGAGTTGGGATACCAGCCCGACCGGGACTGGTACGAATATGGCGCGGACGTTGCGCAACTGGTACAGCGCCTGGAGCCGTCGGGCCGCTAGGGTCGGCGTACCCCTCGTTCCGGTGTGGAGGCTCGCGTGCGATACCCCCGGATAGTGTCGTTGGTCGTTGCGCCGATCGTCGCGGCGGCCGTCCTCTTCCCCGGCGTCGCGTCCGCGGCCGCCGAGCCGCTCACCGTCGGCGCGGTCCAGGGCAGTGCCGCCCGGTCGCCCCTCGCGCCACCCACGGGGAACGGTTCGAGCACTGCCAGATATCAGGTCCGCGGCGTCGTGGCCCAGCTCGCACAGTCCCGGACCGAGGCCGGCGCCACCCAGTACGGCTTCTTCCTGCAGAGCCGCAAGGGCACCGAGGACGGCGACCCGACCACATCGGATGGCGTGTTCGTCTACATGTCCACGTTCTCCACGCTGATCGGCGGCTACGCGCCCACGGTCGGCGACGAGATCGTCGTTGACGCGCGGGTCAGCGAGTATTTCAACCTCACCGAGCTGACCGGTGCGTCGCTGGTGACCCGGCTGGCCACCGGCGTGCCCGCCGACGACCTGCAGATCGACGCCGCCACACCGCCCGCCGACACCGCCGCCGCGAATCAGTTCTGGGAACGACACGAGGGCATGCAACTGCGCGTTCGCGCCGGTTCCGGCGTCGTGTCCGGCACCAAGGTCTTCAGCAGCACCGCCGACGCCGAGGTCTGGGTGATCGACCGGGACGATCCGCTCCTGCAGCGCCCGGATCCGTACGCGCGACGGGTCTTCCGCGACGCGCATCCGCTCGACGACCAGCCCGGCCTGTTCGACAACGGCAACGGCAACCGCATCCTGCTGGGCCCGATGGGCATCAAGGCCACGGCGAACGACAGCACCGCGGTCCTGCCGCCGGCCCGGACGTTCGACACGGTGACCGGCGACGCGGTGGGCGGGCTCTACTACGCGTTCGGCAAGTACGGCATCCAGCCCGCGAGCGTCGCGTTCGCGCCCGGCGCCGACCCGGCGGCCAACCATCCGCCCCGGGCGGCCAACCGGAGCCGGGAGGTCGCCGTCGCCACGTTCAACGTCGAGAACCTGTACGACTTCCGCGACGACCCGTTCGACGGCTGCGACTTCGTCGGCAATGCGGGCTGCCCCGGTGTGCAGCCACCGTTCGACTACGTGCCGGCGAGCGCGGCCGCGTACCAGACCCGGCTCGGCACGCTGGCCGGCCAGATCGTCCGGAACCTGCACAGCCCCGATCTCATCCTCGCCCAGGAGGCCGAGGACCAGGACATCTGCACCCTGACCGGCGGCGCGCTGGCCTGCGGCGACACCAACGACGCCGACGGCAGGCCGGACACCCTGCAGGAGCTCGCGCTGGCCGTCCGAGCCGCCGGCGGCCCGTCCTACGACGCCGCCTTCGACCGTACGGGCGCGGACGCTCGCGGCATCACTGCAGCGTTCCTGTACCGCACCGACCGGCTGTCGCTCGTCCCGGCGACCGCGGACGACCCCATCCTGGGATCGTCGCCGCAGGTCACCTACCGCGGCGCGGCCCTCCCCAGCAACGCCGACGTGTCGAACCCCAAGACGCTGAACGCCGTGCTGCCCGCGGACGTGGACGGCTCGACCGGTGTGGACGGCACGAATGTCTACACGCGAGCGCCGCAGGTCGCGTTGTTCGAGGTGGCGGCCGCGCCCGGGTCGGCCGAGCACTACCGGCTCTGGGCGATCAGCAATCACTTCTCGTCCGGCCCGGACACCCGCGTCGGGCAACGCACCGAACAGGCCGCGTACGGCGCCGCCATCGTCACCGCGATCGAGGCCACCCATCCCGGTGCGCGGGTGATCTACGGCGGCGACCTGAACGTCTTCCCGCGTCCGGACGACCCGATCCCCGCCAATCCCAGCGACCAGCTCGGCCCGCTGTACGACGCCGGACTCCACAATCTCTGGGACGACCTGGTCGCGGAGGCGCCCGCGGCGGCGTACTCGTACGTCTTCGACGGACAGGCGCAGACACTGGACAGCCTCTTCGTCAACCAGCCGCTCTACGGCGACCTGACCGAGATGCGCGCCGCACACGTCAACGCGGACTTCACGGCCGGCGAGCCGACGCGTGGTGCCACCGACCACGATCCGCAGGTGGCCAGGTTCCAGTCGCGGGCCGGCCTGTCGGTTGGTGACGCCTCCGTGGCCGAAGGCGACCGCGGCACCACGGACCTGGTGTTTCCGGTATCGCTGTCCCGGCCGCTCAGCCAGCCGCTGACGTTCTGTGCCACGACCGTGCCGGGAACGGCGTGGCCCGGTGTCGACTTCGAGCCGTACGCGGCCTGCCGCACAATTCCGGCCGACCAGACGGCGGCGACCGTCACGGTCCGGGTCCGCGGCGACCGCATCCGCGAACCGGACGAGCGCCTCAACCTCGTCATCGCAGGACTGGGGCAGGTGCGTTTGATCGACCCCACCGCCACCGGCACGATCCTCAACGACGACTGAGGTCACGACGCCTGCCCTCGCCAGCCCCGTGGATCGGGCGGTGGTGGGACGTTACGGTACTTCGCCACCCGAACCTCCCACTGGCTCCGCACGCGCTCCATGTCGCGGACGGCGCGATTTCGCCGAAAGGTCTCCGGCGGCCGCATCAGCCCGTACACGTCGGCCCACCACTCGCCAGGCAACGGGTCGATGATGGTGTCGAGATGGCTCGGGTAGCGGCGTTGTGCACCGTCCCGTACGTCCTGCCAGTCCTCCATAGGATGCACAACACGGCCCTCGCTATCGACGACGACCAGCCAGAAGCCGGCGACGCCCAGGATCCGCTGAAGCAATGTCACGCCGGGCAGCATGGTCGCGGCTTCTATCTTGCCGATGGTCGACGGCGCTACGCCCGCGGCCTTAGCGAGCTCGCGTTGGCTCAGATCGACGATGCGCCGGACACGCCGAACGATCCCCGAGAAGGGAAAGCAGTTCCGGTCGGGTGCCGCGCCCGCCGCGTCGGTGGTCATGACGAGAAGGTTGGCAGTCGGGAGGTCGGCTTGCCAGCACCCCTGTGGACAGCGTGCTCTGGTGGCTGGACGGTCCTGTGGACAACGGCGCCGGCGCCATAGTCCGTGTGCGGACGCTTTGCTCTGCTTCCCGCAAGGAAGCGCACGCCCGGAGAAGCACGCCCAGAGGCTTTGCTCTGCTTCCCAGTGGGAAGCGCGCGCCCAGACGCTGTGCTCTGCTTCCCCCAAGGAAGCGCACGCCCGGAAAGGCACGCCCAGACGCTTTGCTTTGCTTTCCGCAAGGAAGCACGCGCCCGGAGGGCACGCCGACACTGGCTTGCTCTGCTTCCCCCGAGGAAGCGCGCCTGGAAAGGCACGCCAAGCGCTTTGCTCTGCTTCCCCCAGGGAAGCACACGCGCATTTCAGCGGCTGAGAGGGTGCTGGTCGCGAGGCAAGGCGTCGAACTCGGCATGCCGCGGTTGCTGCCGCGGCCCGTCGTACTGGACTTGCTCGTCGTCGGCGCGATGCAGTTCCTTCTTGACCATGTTGTCGAGTCGGTGCGCTGCCGGCATTTGCCACAGCACGTAGCCGGCGGAAGCCGACCGCAGCGTCCCGTTGGGCGGCACGTGGCAACCGCATGCGGAAGTTGGCTTGCTCTATAGCGTGTGCGCGGCGATGCATGTCCTCGTTGCCCTGGCCTGACGCCGGCCAAGCCGTTGCTAAAAGTAACCGCTGAGATTGCGCGGCTGAGAAGGCTTGGATGCGTCGGGGCAGCTCACGAGCGATGATTCCGCTGAGGAAGCAGAGCAAAGCGGAAAGGGAGCTACCACCGACCCCGCGATCCCACTCACTCTCCGTAAGGCCGTCTCTGGCGACCAATGGTTTCGTCCGACGTGGTTCCGACGAACGACCGACGGAGCGAACGAGGACACGGACGGACGACAGCGACGTCGCGACAACGACGTCGCGAGACACAACGACGCCGCTGTCGCGACTGCGGTTACTGCGCCACGGCACGGGTACGCACACAGCACCAGCGGCTTAGGAGACGGAATGACTGACGAACCGTGGGGCAGCAGCGGAGACTCGCCGATGAACGAAGGCAGCGAGAACACCGCCGTGGGCCCCGGCAGCGTGGGTGAGCAACGCGCCGGCGAGGACGAGACCGCCCAGGGGCGCCGGGAGAACAAGGGCTCGGACAAGCAGCCGTGGGGTAAGGACGAGGAGCGGTACGGCGAGACGGCCGAACAGGGTGGGCAGCCCAACTTGAGCCCGGACCCACCGGTAGCGGGGCGGCCGACCCGGCTGTCACCCGGCGCCAGCGACGACAGCCCTGGAACGCCGCTCGGCGGCAGCGGCGCCAAGCTCGGCGACAACGCCTAACCTTCCCCCGACTTCCCCGATCTTGGAGTTGTGGTTGGCACGAATGGCTGCGAAACGCCCATAAGGGCAACCACAACTCCAAGATCGCGGGAGGAGTTGGGGAGGGGTTAGGAGTGGGCGCGGAGTAGGTGGGCGGCCTCAGTTGCCCAATATGTCAGGGTTAGCTGGGCGCCGGCCCGTCTGATCGACGTTAGCGTCTCCAGAATTGACCGCTCGCGGTCCAGCCAGCCGTTGGCGGCGGCGGCCTCTACCATCGCGTACTCGCCGGAAACCTGATAGGCGGCCACCGGGACGTCGACCCGCTCGCGGACCGCGGCGATCACGTCGAGATACGGCAGCGCCGGCTTCACCATCACGATGTCGGCGCCCTCCGCCACGTCCAACTCGACCTCGCGCAGCGCCTCCCGCACGTTCGGCGGGTCCTGCTGGTATGTCCGCCGGTCACCCTGCAATGTGGACTCGACCGCCTCCCGGAACGGGCCGTAGAACGCACCCGCGTACTTCGCCGAGTACGCCAGGATCGCCACGTCGGAGTGACCGGCCGCGTCCAGCTCCCGCCGCACCACACCGACCTGGCCGTCCATCATCCCGGACGGTCCGACCATGTGGACGCCGGCATCCGCCTGCACCAGGGCCATTGACGCGTACGCCTGGAGCGTCGCGTCGTTGTCCACCGACCCGTCTGGCGCCAGCACGCCGCAGTGCCCGTGCGACGTGAACTCGTCCAGGCACAGGTCGCTCATCACGACCGTGGCGTCGCCCACCTCCGCGATCACGTCGCGGATCGCCACGTTCAGGATCCCGTCCGGATCGGTGCCGCCGGAACCGCGCTCGTCACGGGTGCCGGGCACCCCGAACAGCATCAGGCCCCCGACGCCGGCGCTGACCGCCTCGTGTGCCGCCTTCCGCAGGGAGTCCCGGGAGTGCTGCACCACGCCGGGCAGCGAGCTGATCGGCCGCGGCCCGGTCAGGCCTTCCTTGATGAACAGCGGCTGCACCAGCTCGGCCGGCGCCGGCCGGGTCTCCTCGACCAGGCGGCGCAGTGCCGCGGTGCGGCGCAACCGGCGTGGGCGGACGTCGGGGTACGGCATGGAACCCCCTAGCGGAACCGGAGCGCGGTCGGACCCTGCACCTTGGACCCGCGGCGCTGCTTCGCGGGCATCGCGGCGAGCCGTTCGCGCAGCTCCACCGCGTACGACGCGAGCGCCTCGACGAGATCCGGCACTGATGCGTGGGACGGCTGGACGTCGACGCGCAGCCCGAACTCGGTGGCGGTCTCGGCGGTCTTCGGGCCGATCACCGCGACCACCGTACGGGCGTGCGGCTTGCCGGCGATACCGACCAGGTTGCGCACCGTGGAGGACGACGTGAAAAGGACCGCGTCGAAACCGCCGCTCTTGATCGCGTCGCGGATGTCGGCCGGCGGCGGTGCGGCGCGGACCGTTCGGTACGCGGTCACGTCGTCGACCTCCCAGCCCATGTCGATGAGGCCGGCGGCTAGCGTCTCGGTGGCGATGTCGGCTCGCGGCAACAGCACCCGGCCGACCGGGTCGAGGACCGGGTCATGTGGCGAGAACTCGGCCAGCAGGCCCTCGCTGGACTGCTCCCCCGCCGGGATCAGCTCCGGCTGGATGCCGAACGCCCGCACCGCGTCGGCAGTGGCCTCGCCGATGCAAGCGATCTTCACGCCGCCGAAGTGCCGCGCGTCCAGGCCGTGCTCGCCGAACTTCTCCCACACCGCCCGTACGGCGTTGACCGAAGTGAAGATCACCCATGCGTACCGGCCGTCGACCAGGCCCTTGACGGCGCGTTCCATCTGCGCCGGGGTCCGCGGCGGCTCCACCGCGATGGTCGGCACCTCGCAAGGGATCGCCCCGTACGCCCGGAGCCGCGCGCTCATCGCGCCGGCCTGTTCCTTTGTGCGCGGGACCAGCACCTTCCAGCCGTACAGCGGGCGGTTCTCCCACCAGCTCAGCTTGTCGCGGTGCGCGACGTCCGCGCCGACGGTGAGCACGACGCGGCCGGTGAAGCCGAGCGCCGCCGCGACGAAGCTGTCCACTGTCGACGTCGTGGTGTACTGCGTCTCGCCGGTGCCGTCGCCGGTCACGGCGACCGGCGTGCCCGGCTCGACGCCCGCGGCAAGCAGGCCGTCACGGACCGCGGCCAGGTCACCGGCGTCCACCGCGACGGCGAACGAGCCCTTGCCGGCCGCGGCGGCCAACGCCTCGAAGTCCAGCGCGGCGACGTCCTCGACGTCGGCCACGGTCCGTACGCCGGGCAGCGGCACACCGGCGTAGGTGGCGACGCCTTCGGCCTGCGCGACGCCCGGTACGACCTCGAAGTGCACGGCGGTACGGGCGACGGCCTGCACCTCGTGAACGACTGCTTCGTGGCCGAACGGGTCACCGGCGACGAGATGCACCGCGGACAGGCCGGACTTGGCGGCGGACAGCAGCACCTTCGCGACGTCGCCGGGAGCGCCCTCGGCCGGGCTGAACTGCGCGTCCGGCTTCGCCGCACTCTTGATCACGGTAAGCAGCGACTCGGACACGCCGCGGTCGTAGACCACCTGGTCGGCGTCGGTCAGGGCGTCGTGGGCCCGGCGCGTCAGCAGCCCCGGGTCACCAGGCCCGGCGCCCACGAACGCGATGCGTCCGGCGGTCGTACGGGCGGTACGGGTGGTCATTCTGTGCCTTCCTTATGCATGCGCTTCTGGCCCTCGCCTGCGAGGCCGTCGTCCGGTGCGGCCCTGTGCCGCACGGTGCAGGCGCTCATGCCTTACTCCACATCATGTTGTCGGCGCCGGCGTCGAGAAGATCGGCGGCGAGCGCCTTGCCGATCTCCGCCGCGTCGGCGGGCGTTCCGGTGCGCGACGCTCGGATGGCTCGGGCCCCGTCCGGGCTGATCACCGCACCGCGCAGGTGGATCTCATGCCCTCTGGAGGAGAGGGCGGCGTACGCCGCGACCGGTGCGGAACAACCGGCCTCCAGCGTGGCGAGCATCGCCCGTTCCGCCGTGACGGCGGCCCGGGACGGTGCATGGTCGAGTGCGGCCAGCAGCTCGACCAGGTCTGCGTCGTCGGCCCGGCACTCCACCGCCAGCGCCCCCTGTGCCGGGGCGGGCAGCATGAGCTCCGGATCCAACGTTTCGGTTATCTCGGCGGCCCGGCCGAGACGCATCACGCCGGCGCGGGCCAGGACGACCGCGTCGAGGTCGGCCTGCGGGCCGAGCACCCGGGCGATGCGGCTGTCGACATTGCCGCGGATCGGCGTGACCTGCAACTGTATGCCGAGGGCGTGCAGTTGTGCCATTCGGCGCACCGCGCCCGTACCGACCCGGGCGCCCGGCGGCAGTGACGCCAGCGGCAGCCCGTCGCGGGCGATCAGCGCGTCGCGGGGATCCTCCCGTTCCGGAACGGCGGCCAGGAACAGGCCGGGGTGTCCGGCCGTGGGCAGGTCCTTGTACGAGTGGACGGCGAAGTCGACGTCGCCGGCCAGCACTGCGTCCCGCAGCGCGGACACGAACACGCCGATCCCGAGCTGAGCGACCGGTGCAGCCGACCGGTCGCCGTCGGTCACGATCCGGACGAGCTCGACCGGCCGCCCGGTCGCGGTGGTCAGCGCGTCCGCGACCAGCTGGGACTGGGCCAGCGCGAGCGCGCTGCCGCGCGTGCCCAAACGCAGCGCGGCGGTCACGGGTTCCCTCCGATCTCGGGCACGGCGTCGGCCTGGGTGGCGTTCGGGACGTCCAGATCGAACAGCTCGCGCAGCAGCGCGCCGTACTGGTCACCGCCGGGTTCTGCGGCCAGCTGCCGGACCCGTACGGTCGGCGAGTGCAGCAGCTGCTGGACGACGCGGTGCAGCGTACGGGAAACGTCCGCGCGCTGCTCCTCGGTGAATTCGGGCCGGCGCGCGGTGAGCCTGCGCAGCTCCGCGGCAACGAGCTGATCGGCGCGGGCACGCAGCGCCGCGACGGTCGGGGCGACGTCCGCGCCGCGCAGCCAGCCGAGGAAGTGGTCGACCTCGGCCGCCACGATCTGCTCCACGGCGGCGGTCTCGGCGGCGGCCGGTACGGTGCGCCGGCTGGCCGCGAGCCCGTCGATGTCGACGACCACGACGCCGGGCAGCGTGCCGGCGTCGGTCGCCACGTCCCGCGGAACTGCAAGGTCCAGCACCACCAGCGTTGACGATCCGGCGCGACGCGCCAGCCGGTCACGGGTGAGCACGGGCTCGACCGCGGCCGTCGCGCACACGACGATGTCGACGTCGGCCAGCGCCGCGTCGATCTGGTCGAACGGCACCGCGGTCGCGCCGTACGCCTCGGCCAGCCGGTCGGCTCGCTCGGCACTGCGGTTGGTGATCTGCAGCGGCCCGACGCCGGCCCGGGCGAGTGTCGCCACCGCGAGCGCGCCCATCGCACCGGCGCCGACGACCAGCGCGGGCCGGCCGGACAGGTCACCCAGATGGGTGGCCGCCACATCGAGCGCGGCGGTCACCACGGTCTGTCCCGCCCGGTCGATACCGGTCTCGGCGTGTGCCCGCTTCCCGACCCGGAGCGCCTGCTGCATCAGCTCGTGCAGCAACCGCCCGGCACTGTCCGACTCGGTGGCGGCGTGGTAGGCGTCGCGCAGCTGGCCGAGGATCTGCGCCTCACCGACGACCATGGAGTCGAGCCCGGCCGACACCCGGAACGAGTGCCGGACCGCTGCTTCGTCGTAGTGCACGTACAGGTGGCGGGCGAGTTCGACGACGGGCATGCCGGAGTGCTCGGCGAGCACATTGCAGACGTCACCGAGGCCGCCGTGGAAACCGGACACGGCCGCGTACACCTCGACCCGGTTGCACGTCGACAGCACCACTGCCTCGCCGACGTACGGCTGGTCGACCAGCCGTTGCAGCACCAGAGGCAGGGCATCGTCCGGGATCGCCATGCGTTCCAGCGTGCTGACGTCGGCGGTGCGGTAGGACGCACCGACGCTGAGCAGACTCACGACCCGACCGCCTCCTGCTGAGCCGCGGGCGGTCCGGCCGAGGAGCGTCCACCCGGCAACGCCGTCAACGACGCCTTGCGGTGCTCGTGGAACGAGAGGATCTGCAGCTCGATGGCGAGGTCGACCTTGCGTACGTCGACGTTCGCCGGCACGGACAGCACGCATGGCGCGAAGTTCAGAATGCTGGTGACACCGCCGGCGACCAGGGCGTCGGCCACGGTCTGCGCGGCGCCGGCCGGGGTGGCGATCACTCCGATGGCGATCTTCTCCTGGACGGCGAGCCGGGGCAGCTCGTCGATGTGCCGGACGGTCAGGCCGTTGATCCGCTCCCCGACCTTGGCCGGATCCGCGTCGAACAGCGCGACGATGCGGAATCCGCGGCTCGCGAAACCCGCGTAGCCGGCCAGCGCGTGGCCGAGGTTACCGACGCCCACCAGGCAGACCGCCCGGCGCTGGTTCAGCCCCAGGACGTACTCGATCTGCTCGATGAGCAGCGCCACGTCGTACCCGACACCCCGGGTACCGTACGAGCCCAGGTGTGACAGGTCCTTGCGGAGCTTCGCCGAGTTGACGCCCGCCGCGGCGGCGAGAGCCTCGCTGGAGATGGTCTCCGAGCCGTCCTCGAGGTTGTGCAGCGCGCGGAGGTACTCCGGGAGCCGGGCGATGGTCGCCTCCGGGAGATCCGGGAAGGCGGGCACCGCGCCGGGGGTGCCGGGCGGGTTTCCGGGGCGCTGCTGGCTCATCTGACTCCGTGCTCGGGGAGCGGGGCTCGTCGGACACACAGAGTAGGCGCTTGTGAAGGCGTGCACAAATCGCGATCTTGGTCGAATGACGGGTGACTTACCTCAGCGAGTATGCCGCGATGGGGGGCACGAAGGCCAATCAGAGCGTACGGGCGACGCGCACCGCCTCCACCAACGTGTCGGCCACCGGCCGGCCGGAGGCACGTAGCCGGGTCGGGTGGGTGAAGCCGCCTGCGTACAGCACTGCCGCCGCGCCCACGGACTCGGCGGCCAGCGCGTCGTCCAGCGAGTCGCCGATGAGCACCGCCCGGTCACCGGTGACGCCGAGCTCGTCCAGGTGCCGCGCGAGGTGGCCGGCCTTCAGATCGCCGCCGACCTCGGTACGCAGGCCGTCCACCCGGGTGAACACGCCGGTCAGCCCGTACGTCTCGATGGCCGGCACCAGCTCGGAGTGGAACCACATGGACAGCAGCGACTGGGTGCCCGACCACGACCGCAGCGCGTGCATCGCGTCGGCGGCCAGCGAGGTGGTGGTCAAGCCCAACCGGTACGCGTCGTGGAAGATCCGGTCGAGGCGGCCGAACTCCTCGGCGTCCACCGCCCGTTCCAGGATCTCCGCGTAGAACTCGGCCACCGGCCGGCGGAACGTACGCCGGTGCTCGTCGGAGTCCAGGCTGCGGCCGCCGACCGCCTCGAACGCCCGATTGGTGGCGTCGACGACGAGCGAGAGGTCGTCGAGCAGGGTTCCGTTCCAGTCCCAGACGAGGTGCGTACGAGCCACGGTGGCCTTCTTACCAGGGCGGCGCTCCCGGTGGCCGGGCCAGGTCCCGGCGCAGCCGGTCCTCCTCGATCCGCCAGTACCCGTGCTCGCGCCCGTCCAGCAGCAGCACCGGCACCCGGTCGCCGTAGTCACGCTGCAGCTCGATCGAGTCGTCGACGTCGACCCGGTCCCACGGCTCGCCGATCCGGTCCAGCGCCTGCTCGGCCACCTCGCACAGATGGCAGCCGGCCCGGGAGATCAGCGTCAGCCGCACCCCGCTGTCCACGCCGGGAGTGTCCCA
>DATBGW010000051.1:0-8060 GCA_036557765.1 Actinoplanes sp. | reverse complement strand
GGACGGCCGCCTCTACGCGGGCACACTGGACGGCAACATCTACCGCTTCGGCATCAACGCCGACGGCACGCTCGGCGCTCCGACGGTCATCGGCACCGTCCGGGCGAACGCGGCAGCGCTCGGCCTGCCCGGCGCGCCGGCCCGCACGATCATCGGGATGGCGTTCGACCCGGCGTCGACGGCGACCGCGCCGATCCTGTGGATCACCGACAATTACGAGTACGTCGGGCCGCTGAACGTGCCGGACTGGTCCGGCCGGATCGGGCGGCTCAGCGGCGCCGACCTCGGCACGTACACGTCCATTGTGGTCGGACTGCCGCGCTCGGTGAAGGACCACGAGTCCAACTCGCTGGCGTTCGGGCCGGACGGCGCGCTGTACCTGACACAGGGCGCGAACAACGCGATGGGCGGCGCGGACGCCACCTGGGGCAACCGGCCGGAGCGGCTGCTCACCGCGGCGGTGCTGCGTCTGGACCCGGCCCGGCTGCCCGCGACGCTGCCGCTCAACGTCAAGACCGAGGAGGGCGGCACGTACGACCCGTACGCCGCGGGCGCGCCGTTGACGCTGTACGCCACCGGCGTACGCAACGCGTACGACCTGGTCTGGCACCGCAACGGCCATCTGTACACGCCGACCAACGGCTCGGCGGCCGGCGGCAACACGCCCGCCACGCCCGCACCGCTGCCGGCCGCCTGCACCCGCCGCGGATATTCCGGACCCGCGGTGCCGGCGCTGACCGGCGTCCCGACCGCCGAGACCGACTACGTGTTCGACGTGCGCGCCGGGCGCTACTACGGCCACCCCAACCCGACCCGCTGCGAGTGGGTGCTCGCCGGCGGCAACCCGACGGGCGGGACAGATCCGTTCGAGGTGCCGGCGTATCCGGTCGGCACGCTGCGGGACGTCAACATGGACCTCGCCGGAACGTACGACGCCGGGCTGCACGCCTCGGCCGACGGCGCGATCGAATACCGGGGCGGGCCGCTCGACGGCAAGCTGCTCGTGGTGCGGTACTCCGCCGGGCAGGACATCGAGACGTTCGACGTGGCGGCGAGCGGCGCGCTGAGCAACCGGACCACCGGAATCACCGGTTTCGCCGGCTTCTCGCAACCGCTCGATCTCGTCGAGCACGTGCCGACCGGGAACCTGTACGTGACCGAGCTCGGCGCCGGCCGCATCACGTTGCTGAGGCCGCGCCCCGCCTGACCGAGCCGATCCAGGACACCGCGAAGTCGACCAGCTCCCGCTGGCGCATCAGCCGCGAGGTCGACTCGGCGACATGGCCGACCGTCACCGCGCCGGTCGCTTCGAAGTCGGCGCCCAGCCGCTCGAAGTCGCTCTCGTCCTCCGCCACGTCGGTCCACGTGAGCCACCGCGCGGTGCCGTCCGGCCGCCGGACCGCCGAGCCGGTCTGGTGCCGCGGCGGCGCGGGTTGCCGCCATTCGGCGAGGTGCATGGAGGTGTTGGAGTCGTGGCCGGCACCGAGCAGCAGGATCCGGCCGTCGAGCCGGTACACCGCGCCCAGCGGCGACCGTTCACCGAGGGCGTCGTCGAGCCGGTGCCCGGCGGTGATCTCCGCGGCGGACCGTCCGACGGCCGCGAACGACACCTGCGGATGGCCGCTGCGCAGCGCGCCCGGCCAGGTGCGGACGAGCTCGGCGAGCCGGCCCATCCAGCGGCTCGCCGGCGTGCGGTCCACATCGAACCCCGGCGCGCCGTCGCGGATGGTCGGCCACCAGCCCTCCGGCACCGGCGGGTTCACCCACGTGGCCGGATCGGTGTTTTCCGGGGTGTGCGTGGGCACGACCAGCGTGCCGTCCGGACCGAGCACGTCCAGCAGGGCCTGCACGACGGCCTGCGGGCCGCCGGCCACGGTCCCCAGGCTCCGGTACGACGAGTGCATGAGCAGTACGTCCCCGGGCGCCACCCCGAGCACGCTCAGATCGGCGGCCAGAGTCCGCACGGTGCCAGGGGCCATGCCCGCACCCTATCCCCCGCATCCGCCGTTCTTCTTCTCGCCGATCTTGGAATTGTGGTTGCCTTTATGTCCGTTTGTGGTCGGTTGGTGCCAACCACAACTCCAAGATCGCGGAGGATGGGAACGCGGTGGGACTATGGGACCCGTGACGCACGAGGTGTTCAATCAGCCGCCGCCGCTGGTCGACTACGACATCGCCGGGGACGCCGCGCTGCTCGAGGGCGTTTCCCGCGAGGGTGCCGGGTGGGCGACCGGTGACCTGCACCGGCTCGGCAAGCTCGGCGGCACCGCGGACGCGCAGCGCTGGGCCGAGGAGGCCAACCGGTACGAACCGCGACTGGTCACCCACGACCGGTACGGGAACCGCGTCGACGAGGTCGAGTTCCACCCGTCCTGGCACCGGCTGATGGAGGTCGCGGTCGGCGCGGGGCTGGCCGGCGCGCCCTGGGCCGACGACCGTCCCGGCGCGCACGTCGCCCGAGCCGCCGGCCTGTTCACCTGGAGCCAGGTCGAGGCGGGCCACTCCTGCCCGATCTCGATGACGTACGCCGTGGTGCCCGCGCTGCGCGCTACCCCGGAGCTGGCCCGGGCGTACGAGCCGCTGCTCACCAGCCGCGTCTACGACCCGGGCCTGCGCACGCCGCTGGCCAAGCGGGGATTGCTGGCCGGCATGGGCATGACCGAGAAGCAGGGCGGCTCCGACGTGCGGGCCAACACCACCACCGCTACCCCGGCCGGCGACGGCACCTACCGGCTGCGCGGGCACAAGTGGTTCACCAGCGCGCCGATGTGTGACGTCTTCCTGGTGCTCGCCCAGGCTCCGGCCGGCCTGTCGTGCTTCCTGGTGCCCCGGGTGCTGCCGGACGGCACGCGCAACACGTTCCGCATCCAGCGGCTCAAGGACAAGCTCGGCAACCGCAGCAACGCCAGCAGTGAGCCGGAGTTCGACGGCACGACCGGGTGGTTGGTCGGGCCGGAGGGGCAGGGCGTACGGACGATCATCGAGATGGTCGCGATGACCCGGCTCGACTGCGTGGTCGGATCCGCAGCCGGGATGCGCGCCGCGCTGAGCCAGGCGATCCACCACACCCGGCACCGCCACGCGTTCGGCGGGCCGCTGGCCGGCAAACCGGCCATGCGGGCGGTGCTGGCAGATCTCGCGGTCGAGTCGGAGGCGGCGACCGCGCTGGCGTTGCGGCTGGCCGGTGCGGTGGATCGGGGCGAGGACGCGTTCCGCCGGCTCGCCATCGCGGCCGGCAAGTACTGGGTCTGCAAGCGGCAGCCGGCGGTGGTCGGCGAGGCGCTCGAGTGCCTGGGCGGCAACGGCTACGTCGAGGAGTCCGGGTTGCCGCGGCTGTACCGGGACGCGCCGCTCAACTCCATCTGGGAGGGCTCCGGCAACGTCCAGGCGCTGGACGTGCTGCGGGCCGTACGCCGTGAGCCGGACTGCCTGGACGCGTTCCGTGCCGAGGTGGCCCGTGCGGCCGGCGCCGACCGGCGCCTCGACCACGCGGCGGCGGACCTCGACCGCAATCTCGCCGAGCCGGACGACCCGGAGGCCCGGGCCCGGTGGCTGGTGGAGCGGATGGCGCTGGTGCTGCAGGGCTCCTTGCTGGTCCGATACGCCCCGGTGCCGGTGGCGGACGCGTTCTGCGCCACCCGGCTGGCCGGGAAGTGGGGGCACGCGTTCGGGACATTGCCTCGCGGGCTGGACACCGAGGCGATCGTGACGAGGGCCGCACCCGGCTAGCAACCGGCGGGCCGCTCAGACGTTTCCCGGTGGTGCCGATGGCCAACACGTGAGAAGCAGAGCGGTCGGGGCGCGGCTGTGGTGGCTGTTCCTGGCCGCCGGCGTGCTGTCGACCGGCTGCTACTTCCTGATACCGCCCGGCGGTCTGGCGCAGAACCTCACCTACAACGCCATCGGTCTCGTCTCGGCGCTCGCCATCCTCGCGGCGGTCCGGCTGCATCGGCCGGAACGGCCGGCGATGTGGTACTGGTTCGGCGCCGGCCAGATCACCTGGGTCGCCGGCGACGTGATCTACGAGTACTACCAGTACGTCCTGGAGCAGTCGCCGTACCCGTCACCGGCCGACGCGTTCTACCTCAGCGCGTACCCGATGCTCGTCCTGGGTTTCGTCCTGCTGGTCCGCGGCGGCCGCGGCCGGGACGTCGCCGGCCTGGTCGACGCGGCCGTCGTCGCGACCGGGCTCGGCCTGGTGCTGTGGCTCTTCGTGCTGCATCCCATCGCCGCGGACACCACCACGTCCACGCTGGAACGGGTGATCAGCACCGCCTATCCGGCCATGGACGCGATGCTGCTGGTGCTGCTGGCCCGGCTGTTCACCGGCGCCGGGACGCGCACTCCGAGCGCCCGGCTGCTCGGCGTGGCCGGTGTCCTGCTGCTGGTCGCGGACGTTACGTATTCGGTGCTCACGCTCTACTCCGACTACCAGAGCGGCGTGCTCGACGCTGGATGGCTGCTGTCCTATGTGCTGTGGGGCGCGGCGGCGCTGCATCCCAGCATGCGCACCCGTGGGATGCCGCGTGCGGCCGGACGGACCCGGGTCGGCTGGGGTCGCCTCGTGGTGCTCGCGATGAGCTCGCTGCTGGCGCCGGCCATGCTGCTCGTTCCCGGTGTCGGTGCCGACCGCGACAACCGGGTCGCGATCGCGCTCTGCGCGGTGGTGCTGTTCCTGCTCGTGGTGCTGCGCATGTCCGGGTTCGTCGCGCAGGTGCAGCGGCAGGCCGGGCAGCTCGAGGACCTCGCCATGCAGGACGACCTGACCGGTCTCGCGAACCGGCGCCGCTTCGAGCAGCAGCTGGCCGCGGCGCTCGCCACCGGGCGGCCCCAGGTCGCGCTGCTCGACCTGGACGGCTTCAAGACCGTCAACGACCGGCTCGGCCACTCCGTCGGCGACCGGTTGCTGTCCGAGCTGGCCCGGCGCATCACCGCGGGCCTGGCTACCGCGAGCGTCGCCGGTGAGATGACGCACCACGTGGAGGGAACGCAGCGACTGCGGCATCTCATCGGTGCATCCGGCGCGGGCCGCCAAGCGACAGCGCGGCCGGCGAACACAGTCGTCGTCGCCCGGATGGGCGGTGACGAGTTCGCGGTGCTGCTGCCGTCGGCCACCGCGGCGGAGGCGGACGCCGTCGTGGACTGGCTGGGCGAGGCGCTGCGCCGGCCGATCCCGGCCGGCGAGCATGAGCTCCTGATCGGCGCCAGCATCGGGGTCGCCGACGGCACCGGGACGGACGACCCGTTCGAGGTGCTGCGCCGCGCGGACGTCGCAATGTACGCGGCCAAGGAGAGCGGCGAGCGGTCACACCGGTACGCGACGGAGCTCGACGCGGCGGCGAGCGAGCAGGCCCGGATCGGTGCCGAGCTGCGGACGGCGCTGGACGCCGGCCAGTTCCGGCTGGTCTACCAGCCGATCGTGACGCTTCCGGACGGCGAGCTGGCCGCCGTCGAGACACTCGTGCGCTGGGATCATCCCGAGCGTGGCTTCGTCAGCCCGGCCGACTTCATCCCGGTGGCGGAGCGCAACGGCCTGATCGTCGAGCTGGGCGCGTGGATCCTGCGGTCGGCGTGCCTGCAGGCCGCGCAGTGGCGGGCCGAATACGGCCCGGACGCGCTGCAGCGGATCAGCGTGAACGTGTCCGCGCGGCAGCTGGCCGAGCCGGGCCTGGTGGAGGTGGTGGCGTCCGCGCTGGCGGCAAGCGGGCTGCCGAGCACATGCCTCACGATCGAAGTCACCGAGACGGCGGTGTTCGACAGCGCCCGGGCGGTCGACGTGCTGAACGAGCTGCACGCGCTTGGCGTCCGCATCGCGCTGGACGACTTCGGCACCGGCCAGTCGTCATTGAGCCTGCTGCAGACGCTGCCGGCCGACGTGCTGAAGGTCGACAAGTCGTTCGTCGACAACATCACGAAGGCCGGACGGCACGCGGTCATCGCGACGGCGCTGATCCAGGTGGCCGGCGGCCTCGGGCTGACCGCGGTGGCGGAGGGCGTGGAGACCGCCGAGCAGGCGGCGGAGCTGCACCGGCTGGGCTACCGGTTCGCGCAGGGCTACTACTTCGGCAGGCCGGTCGCCGAGCCCGAGCTGATCCGCGGCAAGGTCCCGGTCGGCGCCCTCTAGAAACTCCGCGATCTTGGAGTTGTGGTTGGCCCGGATGCCCGCAAAGCGGGCATAAAGATCGCGGAGAAACTCTATGGGTGGAGCTCGGCGACGCTGGCCAGCAGGTCGGACTGGCTGATCGGGGCCACCTGTCCGCCGGACCGCGCGTCCTGCATCGCCTTGGCCAGCTGCACCCGGCGCAGGACCTCCTTGATGTCCGCACCGGTCATACCGTGGCTGGCCCGGGCCAGCTCCGCCAGGTCGAGGTTGTCGTCGAACATCCGGAAGCCGGATGTCTCGTGCACGGCGATCAGGCCCCGGATCATCTTGCGGAAGATCTCCGCCCGGCTCGCCTCGTCCGGCTTCGGCACCGAGATCTTGACGTCGAAGCGGCCGGACCGGATCAGCGAGTCGTCCACCCGGTGCGGGAAGTTCGTCGTCGCCACCACGATGACGTTGGGGTTGGCCTCGATGAGGTCGTTCATCTCCTGCTTGAAGATGCCGGCGACCGCGTTGATCGCCTGGCTGGCGGCATCACCGCCGGAATGGGTATAGCTGATGATCGAGTCGAACTCGTCGAACAGCATCAGCGTCGGCACGCGGTACCGGCGGGCGTCCCGGAAGATCTGCTTGATGTTGCGCTCCGACCCGCCGAGCCACTTGTCCAGGATCTCCGGCGTGCGGATCTCCCGGAAATCGGCGCCGATCTCGTTCGCCAGGGCCCGGGACAGCATGGTCTTGCCGGTGCCGGGCGGTCCGTACATGAGGATGCCCTGCGGCCGCCGCGCACCCCACCGCGCCATCGCCTCGGGATGCCGGAACGACAGCGCGATCTGCCGCATCTCCGCCACCACGTCGGCGAGCCCGCCCACCTGGTCGAGCGTGACGGTCTGCGTCGTGACCGGAACCTTCGGGATGTTGTCGCGGGACACCACGTACCGGCGGCCGCGCAGGCTGTCCGGGCCGGCGAGCTCGAGCACCGCCTGCAGCGTCAGCCCGACGAACGCCTGCAGGTGCGCGGGCTGCACGTCGTCCCGCGCGACCTCGGCGCGCAGCCGGACCCGCGTTCCCGATTCGTCGTACGTCACGGCGGCCTGCATGCCGACGGCGGCGTCCGCCAGCGTGGCCGGCCGGTTCACCGCCGGCGCAGCGGGCCGGTCCAGGCCCAGCCTCTTGTACGCAGCGGCGGCGGCCGCGCCGACGCCGTCGACCAGACGGGTGGCGACCGGGTCACCCGCCTCGATGCGCTTGGCCAGCAGCAACCCCACCGGGTCGTTGCCGAGCACCAGCGCGCGGATGCGCTCCTTGGTCAGCGGCTCGTCGGCCGTGCTGATCTCCGCGGAGAACACATGCTTCGGCCCGCCACCGAGATCGACGCCGGTCACCGCCAGATCGACCCGCTGCACCGGGGCCGGCCAGGTGGCACGGCGCAACAGCTCCACCCGGTTGACCCGGGCCGCGGCCAGGATCGTCCCGGCGTCGACCAGCTCGACGGTCGCACCGGCGTAATCGAACGTCTCGCTGCGCGGCCGCGCCCCGGGGCTGGACTGGGTCATGGGTAACTCCTCGCCTCGCACCGCTGTCCCGAGCCAAGAGTGACACGCCCGGACGACAACCGTCAGGCCACGCCGCCGCCCGGGGTGACCAGCCGCGTCTCGTAGGCCAGGACGGCGGCCTGGGTACGGCTGGCCAGCCCCAGCTTGCCGAGGATGTGCGCCACGTGTGTCTTCACGGTCGCCTCGCTGAGGAACAGCGCGCGAGCGATCTCGACGTTCGACCGGCCGCGGGCCAGATGCTTCAGCACGTCGGTCTCCCGGGCGGTGAGCACGTCCAGCCGATCCGCGACCGCCCGTGCATTGCGGTCACCGAACGCGTCGACCAGCCGTTGCGTCACGTCGTGGTCGAGCAGGGCGACACCGCTGACCACGGTACGGATGGCGGCGATGAGCTGCTCCTC
>DATBGW010000050.1:0-9848 GCA_036557765.1 Actinoplanes sp. | reverse complement strand
CACATTCGCCCAGCCGCGCTGGATGTACGCGGTGGCTCCGGCGATCGCCCTCTTCACGGTCGCCCGCGCGGGCCGGCGCCGCGACGCCATCCTGACCGCGGCCGCCGCCTATACCGCGTACATCCTGATCACCTGGGTGTTCGCCGCGTACCTCGGCGTGCCGGACGGCGCCCGCTCCGACCTCCGGATCGCTTTGTTACTGGCCGCCGGAATGGCATTGCTCATCGTGCTCGGCGGAGCCGCCAAGGTCCGCGCCGAACACATGGCCGAGATGATGAAGGTACGGGCGGAGCGCGCCAAGGCCCGCGCCGAGCAGGAGCGCCGGCAGGCCTCCGAGGAACGCCTCCGCATCGCCCGCGAGCTGCACGACGTGCTCGGTCATCACCTGTCGCTGATCAACGTCCAGGCCGGTGTGGGCCTGCATCTCATGGACAACCATCCCGAGCAGGCGCGGGAGGCGCTCACCGCGATCAAGACGGCGAGCGCGGAGGCGTTGCGCGAGGTCCGCGCGGTGCTGGGCGTGCTGCGCCCGGAAGAGGAGGCCGCGCCGCGGCAACCCGCACTGGGCCTCGACCGACTCGGCGAGTTGACCGCGGACGCGGGCCTGCCGGTCACCGTGACGACGGCGGGACAGCAACGACCGTTGCCCGCCGAGGTGGACCGCGCCGCGTATCGGATCGTGCAGGAGGCGCTGACGAACGTGCGAAAGCATGCCGCGGCGGGCGCCACCGCGCAGGTCGCGATCGAGTACACCCCTTCGGCCGTACGCCTGGCCGTACGCAACGACGGCAAGCGGGGATTTTTCGGGCACGAGAGTCCCGCTGAGGGCGACACCTCAGCGGGCAGCGGCATCGCGGGCATGCGGGCGCGGGCCGAGACGCTGGGCGGAAGCCTGGAGGCCGCCCCGGGTTCCGACGGCGGCTTCAGCGTCGTCGCGGTGCTGCCCGCCGCGGCGAGCCCGCTCGGCCCCACCACCGAGCCCGAACCCGTACCGGAAACCGCATGATCTCCGTACTGCTGGCCGACGACCAGGCGCTGGTCCGCGCCGGCTTCCGCGCGTTGCTCAACGCGGAGCCGGACATCGAAGTCGTCGCGGAGGCGGCCGACGGCATCGAGGCCGTCCGGCTCACCCGGCAGACCCGGCCCGACGTCGTCCTCATGGACATCCGCATGCCCGGCGTCGACGGCTTGGAGGCCACCCGCCGGATCGCTGCCGATGCGGCACTGGCCGATACGAAGGTGGTCATCCTGACGACGTTCGAGCTCGACGAGTACGTGTTCGAGGCGCTGCGCACCGGGGCATCGGGCTTCCTGGTCAAGGACACCGAGCCGGTGGAACTGCTGCGCGGCGTCCGCGCCGTGGCGGCCGGCGACGCGTTGCTCTCACCGAGCGTCACCCGCCGCGTGATCGGCGAGTTCGCCACGGCCGGCGCGCGCGGCCGGTCCGCTGCGCCGCCCCGCGAGCTCGAGCAGCTCACCGACCGGGAGCGCGAAGTCATGGTGCTGGTCGCCGAGGGACTGTCCAACGACGAGATCGCCGCCCGGCTGGTGATCAGCCCGGCCACCGCGAAGACTCACGTCAGCCGCACCATGGTCAAGCTCGGCGCGCGCGATCGTGCGCAGCTGGTGGTGTACGCCTACGAGGCCGGCCTGATCCGCCCGGGTTGGCTCACCTAACCCGCATTACCCATTCTCCGCGATCTTGGAGTTGTGGTTGGCCCAGACCGGTCCGAAAGCGACATAAAGGCAACCACAACTCCAAGATCGCAGGGCACCACCCCTCCCCGTCGATCTTGGAGTTGTGGTTGGCACAGAACAGTCCGGAAAGGACATACGGGCAACCACAACTCCAAGATCGATGAGGAGCTGAGCTGCTACTTCAGGGCGCCGGCGGTGAGACCGGCCTGGATCTGGCGCTGGAAGATCGCGTACACGACGATCATTGGCAGGATGGCGAGCGTAAGAGCCGCGAACAGCGTCGCCCACTCGGCCTGATAGCCCGCGGACGTGCTGATGTTCGCGATGCCCTGGGTGAGCACCCATTTCGAGTCCGCGCCCGCGCCCTGCATGATCGCGACCGGCAGCAGGTACTGGTTCCACTGCCCGACGATGTTGAAGATCGTGATGCTGACCAGACCGGACCGCGCCATCGGCACCATGATCTGGAAGAACGTGCGCGTGTGCGACGCGCCGTCCATGACGGCCGCCTCTTCCATCTCCTTCGGCAGCGTTTTGAAGAACGCCGCCAGGAAGAACACCGTGAACGGAAGCGAGTAGGCGATGTAGACCAGGATCAGCCCGGTGAACGTGTTGATCAGTCCGAAGCCCTTGAGGATGAAGAACAGCGGCACGAGCGCCATGAACGTCGGGAACGCCAGCCCGGACACGAACAGGAAGTAGATGAACCGGTTGCCCGGGAACCGGTAGCGGGCCAGCACGTACGCGGCCATCGAGCCGAACAGCATCGTGCCCACCGTGCTCAGCGTGACCACGAACACGCTGTTGAGGAAGTAGCGCCCGACGTGTGCCTGACTCCACGCGGACACGTACGTGTCGAACGAGAACGACTCCGGCAGTGCGTACGGCCGGCCCAGGAAGATCTCGGTGTTGGTCTTGAACGACGCCAGCACCACCCAGATCAGCGGACCTGCGGTGGCGAGGGCCCACACGATGAGCGAGACATGGGCGAGGCCGGTGAACGCGTTGAACTCCCGCCGGCCGCCGGGACGGCGGCCCGCGGCACGCGCCGGGACGACGCCGGGCGGTCCGGACAGGGCGTCGGTGCTGCTCAGATTCGTGGTCATCGCGTCGCCTCCCGGCTCAGAGTTCGACGGTTTCGCGGCGGGTGACCCGCAGGGTCAGCGCGGCGAAGGTCAGGGTCAGGAAGAACAGCACGACACCCAGCGCGGACGCGTAGCCGGCCTGGGAGTACTCGAACGCGTTCCGGTAGATCATCAGGGCCAGGACGGAGGTCGCGCCGTCCGGGCCGCCGCGGTCCACGGTCATGATGTTGACAAGCGCGAACGCGTCGAACGCCGCGATGCCGAGGTAGATCCAGGCGACCTGGATGGTGCTCCACAGCAGCGGCACGGTGATCCGGAAGAACAGCGTGATCCGGGTGGCGCCGTCCAGCGCAGCTGCTTCGTAGATTTCCTGCGAGATCGATCCCAGCCCCGCGGAGAACAGCACAACGTAGAAGCCGATGGCCTGCCATACCAGGACGGAGAGGATGCAGGTGAGCGCCCACTGCTCGTCCGCGAGGAACAGCCACGGTTTGAACGACTCAGGCATGAGCCCGTTGATCAGGCCGCTCTTGTCCGGCGCGAAGACCCGGCCGAAGATCACCGCGACGATGGCGAGCGCCAGCAACTGCGGGAAGAAGAAGACCACCCGGTAGAACTTCGAGCCCCACACGCCGCGCGTCACCCCGCGGGAGAAGCCGCCGCCCACGTTCAAAAGGAACGCGAACACCAGCGCGATGAGTATCGTGATGAGCGGCAACAGGAGCAGCAGGAACAGGTTGTGCCGGACCGACTTCCAGAACAGGTCGTCGTGCCACAGCTTCACGAAGTTGTCGAAGCCGATGTATTCGATCGGGCCGAGTCCGGACCAATTGGTCAGCGACAGCTGGAACGTCTGGATGTAGGCCGCGACCACGAAGGTGCCGTAGAGCGCCACCGGCACGGCAAGGAAACCGATGATGAAGGGATACTTGCCGCGCCGCATGGGGTCTGCGCCTCCTCAAGCCGACAACACGGTCAGCTTCGGGTGAACTTCGTGATCGACGAGTCCTTGGCGACCGCCTGGGACGCCGCCTCCATCCGATCGCAGAACTTGGTCGCGTCGCCACCCTTGAACATCAGCTCGTTGACGGCCGCCCGCGACTCGTCGTCGAGCTTCTTGTACCAGGAGTCGAACAGGTAGCCCAGGAAGACGTCCTTGCCGGCCGCCGAGAGCATCTTGTTGGCGGAGGTGAGGCCCGGGGAGAGAGTAAGGCCTTCCGCCGCACCGGACACCACGGTAAGCGACTTGGTGAGCTCGGTGAAGCCCTTTGCCCCCTCCTTGGACAGCATGGCGCGCATGTACTCCTTGCCGCCCTGGGGATTCTTGCCCTTGGCCGCCGCGAAGTACCCCTCACTGGCCGCCGCGTTGATCGCCGTCGCCGGGAGCTGGTCCGACGTGGTGACGCTGGACAGTGGCATCACTGCGTACTCGAAGGTCGATGGGGTGTCCTTGGCCTGCTCATTCTCCAGCCATGAACCGCAGGGGTACATCGCCAGCTTGTCCTGGTTCTGCTGGAGCTGGACCTCGGTGTGCTTGAGGCCGAGGAACGTCTTGTTGATGTACTTGTTGCCGATCTCGCCCCAGGCCTGCGCGGCCTGCTTGATCGCGGGGGCCTGCCAGGCGCCCGCCTTCAGGTTGTCGATGTCCTTGAGCACGGACTCGGTGCCGATCTTCGCGGCACTGGTCAGGAGGGCGCGGACCATGTAGTACGACGCGTTCGCACCGGCGTACCCGAACGCGGTGATGCCCGCGGCCTTGACCTTGTCGCACAGCGCGGTGAAGTCCGCCCAGGTCGCCGGCGGCGTCCAGTTGTGCTTGGCGAACAACTTGGCGTTGTACCAGAGGCCGAAGACGGTGAACGCGTAGTTCATCGCGTACGGCTTGCCGTTGAACGTGCCCACGTCGATCGCGCCCGGCACCAGCGTCTCGCGGACCGTCTTGCCGGCGATGTCCCACGACGGCGCGTCGTACAGATCGGTGAGGTCGGCCGCCTGGCCGGCCTTGACGATCGCGCCCATGTCCATCAGGTTGGAGCCCGAGTTGTTGATCATGTCAGGCGGGGAGCCGGCGTTGATCCGCGGCTGCACCACCGTCGAGATCTGCTCGGTCGCCGAGAAGACCACTTTGGACTCCGGCCACTTCTTGTTGTACAGCGGAATGTGGACGTTCGTCGCGTACGTCGTCTTGAAGCCGCCGTTGAAGATGATGATCTCCACCGGCGCCTTGGCGTCGATGCCGAGCGGGTTGTCCGCCGACTTCTGGCCGGTGGACTGCTGCTGTTGTGAGTTGTCGTTGGAGCCGCTGCTGACGCAGGCGCTGAGCAGGCTCGCCACGGGCGTCGCGAGCAGGCCCACGGCCGCCGCACGGCGCAGCAGCGTACGGCGGTCCAGCTCGGCGGGACTGCCGAAGATCTCGCTCATCGTTTTCCTCCTCGAGGGTTCATGTCGTTGTCGATGTCTCGGTCGGCCTTGTGGCCGGAAACGGCTTGAGCGGTGCGCTGGAACGCGGCATGGGATCGTTCGTGGGTGCGTTGGGCGACCGCGACGTAGAGCAGATCCAGCACGACCAGCTGCGGATGGCGGGCGGACAGCGCGTCCGGCCGGAACGTCGTGGCCTGGGTGGCGGTGAGCAGCACGATGTCGGCCAGCTCCGCCAGCGGAGAACGCGGGAAGCTCGTAAGCGCGATGGTGGTCGCGCCGCGGCTGCTCGCCTCCGCGAGGAGCTCGATGGTCTCGCCGGTCTCGCCGCTGTGCGAGATGCCGAGCGCGACGTCGCCGGCCCGGGACAGCGCCGCGCTGGCCAAGCCGTTGTGCACGTCCGTCCAGGCCCACACCGGTACGCCGATGCGGTGCAGGCTGAACTGCATCTCCTCGCCGACCAGCGCGCTGCCGCTGGCGCCGAAGATGTTGACCCGGGACGCGCCCGCGATCGCTACCGCGGCGCGTTCCACCTCGGCCAGATCGAGCAACGCGGCCGTGTCGTGCATGGCGTGGGTGTCGGCCGCCATGATCTGCCCCAGTACCCGCTCGAGCGGGTCGTTCGGCTGGATCTCGCGTCCGATGTCGACGGTCCAACCGGCGGAACGCGCCCGGCCGGTCTCCGCGGCGATGCCGAGGCGCAGGTCGGCGTACCCGTCGAAGCCGAGTGCCCGGCAGAACCGGGTCACCGTGGCCGGCGAGGTGCCGCTGCGTTCGGCGAGTTCCACAATGGTGGCCCGGGACGCCCGCGCCGGGTCGACGAGCACCTGCTCGGCCACCCGCCGCAGCGCGCCGGTGAACTCCGGCAGCAGTGCCCGGATGCGCACGAGCACCCGGTCGCCGGTGCGCGCCGTGCCGGTCGGATCCCGCACCGCGGAGTCGACGACCGCGGTCGATGCGGCGCCGTCCACCTCGGGCTGGACCATGACCGGCCCCTTCAGGAAGGAGTGTTAACTGTTGCGGTAAAAGTTCTTACTACGACCCCCCTCGTGTCAAGACCGTGGCCAAAGTTTTCAAACCGTTACCTTCCCCGCGACCTTCCCTGTGACCTTCCCCGCCCGCCCTTCCCTCCGCCGATCTTGGAGTTGTGGTTGCCCATATGGGGGTTTCAACCGGATTCGTGCCAACCACAACTCCAAGATCGCGGCGAGGTCGGGACGACCGCGGTGAGTGGGCCACCGCGGGGCGGCGGTCAGGCGCTGTCGCGGATGGCCTGGGCGAAGACCTCGGAGCGGTGCTCGAAGTTGCGAAAACGGCCGTAGCTGGGCGCGGCCGGCGACAGCAGTACCACTCCCCCGGCCGGCGTCAGCTTGCGCGCCAGCCGTACGGCCGCCGCCAGGTCCTCGGCGTTCTCGGTCCGTACGCCGGGCAGCCCGGCCATCTCCGCGATGATCCGCGGCCCGCTGTCCGGCAGGCCGATCACGGTGATCTGCCGGTCGCGAAGATGCTCGCGCAGCGGGGCGTAGTCCAGGCCTCGGTCGGTGCCGCCGACCAGCACGGTGAGCGGCCGGTCCTCATAGGCGTCGATGGCGTGCATTGCTGAGTACGGGCTGGTGGACAGCGTGTCGTCGACGAAGGTGAGCCCGGACGGGTCGGCGATCTCGGCGAGACGATGCGGCAGCGCCTGGAACGCCGCCACCGCGTCGCGCAGCTCCGCACGTTGCGACACGACGTCCACGCCCATGCCGTCCAGCACCGCCAGCGCGACACACAGGTTGCGGCCGTTGTGCCGGCCCCGCAACCGCAGGGTGGGCCGAGGGAACAGCAGCGTGTCGCCGGCGTACACGTCGTCGGCCTCGATCCGGAATCGTGAGTCCGCGGCCGCGGCCGCCACCGGAGCCCAGCCGTGCGCGTCTCGCGCGTTGGTCAGCTCGTCCATCAGCCGCTGGTCGGCACCGTTTACGACGATCAGCTCCGGGCCGTACGCCAGCAGGTTGAGTTTGTCGCGGTAGTACTCCTGCTCGCCGCCGTGCGCGTCCAGATGCTCGGGGAACAGCGCGGTCACCACCGCCACCCGCGGCGAGTCGGTGAGATCACTGCACTGATAGCTGGACAGCTCCAGCACGTACAGCTCGGCATCCGGCAGGTCGAGCAGCGGCACGCCGATGTTGCCGCCGAAGACGTTCGGCCGGCCGACGGCCGTGAGCAGGTGACTGATCAGCGCGGACGTCGTGCTCTTGCCCTTGCTGCCGGTGACGCCGACAGTACGGTCGGCGTGGTCGGCCATCCACAGCGCGCTCCCGCCGGTGACCGGGATCCGGCGCCGGCGCAGCTCCGCCATCCACGGATGCGTCTGCGGCACGCCCGGCGAGCGCACCACGACGTCTGCCGCGACCAGCGCACCGAACGCGTGGTCGCCGCCCGCCAGTGGGGCCAGCGCCGCGAGCTCGCCCTCCCACGGCACGGACAGGAAGTTGGCGCTGTCGTCGACCGCCAAGAGACGGGACGGGCCGGACCGCGCGATCGCGGTTACCGCGGCCCGGCCCTCGCGGCCGGTACCCCAGACGGCTACGGACTTGCCACGCAGGTCGCTCAGGCGCACGTCGTCTCCCTCCTCGTCGGCCCGGATAGTATTGCTGGCCGGAATGACGACGGGAGTTGGCGGGTGCGTTCGACGTTTGACGTGATGCGCTTCCCGGCGTACGCCTTCGACCCCGCGACCGGCGTGGCGACGTTCGGCTACCTGCTCGACGGCCCGGAGCCGCTGCGGTTCACCGAAACCGTCGAGTTTCCGCTGTCCGGAGATGTCCCCGCCCACTTCTACCGAGTCCTCGACCTGCTGCACGTCGTGGCCGGGGTCAGCTATTACAAGATCGGTGCGCCGCCGCGGATCGAGGCGCCGGCCGCCGTTCCGGCCGAGGCCGCGGCGCTGTTCACCGCCGTTTACAGCCACGGCCTCGCCGAGTACGCGTACCGCAACGACCTTCCGTACGTCCTCGACTTGACGGTCGACGTGCCGGGGTCCGCGCCCGCGGCCGCGCCGGTCGACAACGCCGATCGGCGCCCGTTGTCGCCGGTCGGCGGTGGTAAGGACTCGATCGTCACGCTGGAGATTCTGCGCGGAGCGGGTCTGGATCCGGTCCCGTTCTCGGTGAATCCCAACCGGGTGATCGAGGCGGTCAACGCCGCCTCCGGCCTGCCCGCGCTGGCGGCCCGCCGCCGCCTCGATCCGCAGCTGTTCGAGCTGAACGCTGCAGGCGCACGCAACGGGCACATCCCGGTGACCGCGATCAACTCGCTGATCGCTGTCGCCACCGCCGCACTGCACGGCCTGGGTCCGGTGGTGATGTCGAACGAGCGCTCGGCGTCCGATCCCAATCTGATCTGGAACGGACACGAGATCAACCACCAGTGGTCGAAAGGCATCGCCGCGGAGGGCCTCCTGCGGGCCGCGGTCACCGCGCACGCCGGGCTGACCGAACCGTACTTCTCGCTGCTGCGCTCGCTGTCCGAGCTGGACATCGCGCGGCTGTTCGCCCGGTACACCCGGTACGACGACGTGGTCACCAGTTGCAACCGGGCGTTCAAGCTGCACGATCCGACCGCCCGCTGGTGCGGCGACTGTCCGAAGTGCCGCTTCGTGTTCCTCGCCCTGGCGCCGTTTCTGCCCCGGGAGCGGCTCGTCCGCATCTTCGGCCGGGACCTGTTCGCCGATCCGGCGCAGATTCCCGGTTATCTGGAGCTGCTCGGCATCGACGCGCACAAGCCGTTCGAGTGCGTGGGCGAGGTCGAGGAGTCGCTGGTAGCACTGTCCATGCTGGACGACGGCGGTCCGGTTCCGGCCGCCCTGCGCGCCGCCGTCCCGCCAGAGGCATGGGCGGCCGCGTCGCCGGAAGACGTGCTCACGCCCGGCGGCCCCACGTTCGTGCCGCCGGGATACGCCAAGGCGCTCGCCGCGGCCTACTCCGTGGCGTCGTGATGGATCCGCGCCGGGTCCACGCCTAGCAGCTCCAGCGCGGCCTTGGTGGCGGCCAGCATCACGGGTGGCCCGGCCAGGTAGACGTCGCGGTTGGACCACTCGCCGTACGCCGCGACGGCGTCGGTCACCAGGCCCGAGGCGTACGGTCCGGCCTCGCCCTCGGAGATGACCGGCACGACGGTGATCCGCCGGCCACTATGGGCGATCTCGGCGATCTCCTCGATGTCGTACAGCTCCTCCAGCGTGCGCACGCCCCAGAACAGCACCGCGGAGCGCGGATCACCGCTCGCGGCCAGGTCGGTCAGCACCGCCTTGAACGGTGCCACGCCGGTGTCGCCGGCGATGAGCAGCAGGTCGCGTTCCGGCTCGGCGGCCAGGACCATGGCTCCCTCGGCCCGCGCGATCCGCACCCGGTCACCGACGTTCGTCCGGTAGACCAGGGTGCCGCTCACCCCCACCTCGGTCTTCGCCCGGACGTGCAACTCCACGACGTTGTCGCGGCGCGGCGCACCGGCGAGCGAGTACGGCCGCCAGACCCCGAGCAGGTCCGCCACCTCGATCCGGGCGTACTGGCCAGGCCGGTACGGCATGGGCAGAAACGGTCGCAGCCGGATGACCGCGAGGTCGCTCCGGCGGCGTTCGTGCGCGATCACCGTGGCCGTCCACGT
>DATBGW010000049.1:0-10397 GCA_036557765.1 Actinoplanes sp. | reverse complement strand
GGAGGAGACGAAGCAGCTCAAGGCCGCGCAGAAGCGCCTGGTGCACCTGCGGCTGCTGCTCGGCGGGCTGATCGGGCCCGGTGAGATCGGTCCCCCGTTGCTCGTGCTGTTCGAGGGCTGGGACGCCTCCGGCAAGGGCGGCGCGATCAAGCGGCTCACCGAGCGGCTCGACCCGCGGCACGTCCGCGTGCGCTCGTTCTCCACGCCGACCTACGACGAGAAGCGGCACCACTTCCTGTGGCGGTTCTGGCCGCACCTGCCCGGCTGGGGCGGCATGGCGGTGTTCGACCGGTCGTGGTACGGCCGCGTGCTGGTGGAGCGGATCGAGGGATTCGCCACGAAGGAGCAGTGGTCGCGGGCCTACAACGAAATAGTGGAATTCGAGCGGACGCTGACCGCCGAGGGCATGATCATCGTGAAGTTCTGGATGCACGTGTCGGCCGATGAACAGATGCGCCGCTTCGAAGACCGGGCGAACGACCCGCTGAAGACCTGGAAGCTCACCGACGAGGATTGGCGGAACCGGGACAGGCGTACGGAATACGAGGCGGCGGTCAACGAGATGCTCGAGCGGACCGATCCGACGTGGGCGCCGTGGTACGTGATTCCGGGCGACTACAAGCACTGGGCGCGGCTCGAGGTCGTCGAGCGGGTATGTGAGGCGGTCGAGAACGAGCTGCGGGAACGCGGCTACGACTTGTAGGGCGGCAGCCCCAGCGTCGTACGGATGGCGGCCTGCACCTCCTCCGCCGACGGCTGCGCGTCCACGTCGTGCACGACCTCCTTGCGCCGGAACAACTCCAGCACGGGCCGGGTCTTCTCGTGGTAGTCGCGCAACCGCGCGTCCAGAGCCTCGGGTGTGTCGTCGGCACGCGTCACCAGCTCGTGGCCGCACACCTCGCAGCAGCCCTCGACCTGCGGCCGGTCGTAGATCAGGTTGTAGTCCATGCCGCAGTTCGGACAGAGCCGCCGGCTGAGCACGCGCCGGCGTACCTCGTCGTCAGGGATCTCGAGATGGATGACGCCGTCGATGTCGTAGCTCTCCATGAAGAACTCGGCCTGCCGGCCGTTGCGGGGGAAGCCGTCGATGACGAACCCGTAGTTCCAGTCGTGCTGATCCAGGCGGCCGCGCACCACCGACTCGACGAGGTCGTCGCTGATCAGGTCACCGGTGTTCATGGTGCGGCGGACCTGCGCGCCGAGCTTGGTGTGGTTCTGCACGTTCCAGCGGAGGATGTCGCCGACGCTGATGTGGACGAGGCCGAGGTCGGCACAGAGGAGCTCGCTCTGCGTTCCCTTGCCGCTGCCCTGAACGCCCATGATGACGTACTTGCGCATATGTCCCTACTTCCAGCCGTACTCCACGCGCAGCCGGTCGGCCACCCGGTCGAACCTGGCCTGGTCGAGGACGGCGCCCTCGCGGCGAATGCCGTCCTCGTCCACCTCGAGGATGCGGTCCAGCCGGATCCAGCTCGGCCGGTGTGCCCGATCCCAGTCACCGGGGCCGAGTGCGAGCCAATTGTGCTGCCCGTCCCGTTCGTGCTGGCTGGACAGCATCAGGCCGAGGAGCGTACGGCCGTCGCGGCCGACCACCAGCACGGGCCGGTCCTTGCCCTGGCCCGGATCGTCCTCGTAGCGGACCCAGGTCCACACGATCTCCCCGGGATCGGCCTCCCCGTCGAGGTCGGGCGCGTACTCCAGATGGCGGCCGTGCACCTCGGTCGGGACGTGCCGGGGCGACGGCGACGGGCTGCGGCGGAAGGCACCGGCGATGCGCTGCAGGATGGAAGCCACCCGAGCAGCCTACGGTCAGTTGACGAAGTCCTGTGTCATCCAGGTACGGCCGTTGCCGTCGCGGACGACGCTCAGCCCGATTCGTTTGAACGTGCTGCTGAGCAGGTTCTTGCGATGGCCGTCGTTCGGCGGCTTCTCAGCCAGCATGCTGTCGGTGAGGCCGTTCGCGGTCGCGATGACGGCCGACTGGCTGGAGCCGGACGAACCGAAGCCGATGTTCTCCCCGGCCGCCGTCCATCGAACGCCCTGGGCGCTGAACCGGTCGCCGATGCCGCTCTCGCCGGAGCACTGATGCTGCAGGCCGCATCCGTCGATCATGCGCTGGTTGTGCAGCGCGGACGCCTTCGACAGGCTCGTGCTCAACGTGTACGCCGGGAGGCCGGCCCGGGCGCGGGCCTGATTGATGTGGTCGAGCACCGCGTCCAGCACCGCGTCACCGGTGGCGGGCGCGCGCGGCGCTTCCGGCGGTGCCGTCGTGGTGCGGCGCGGCTTCGGTTTGACCGGCGTCCGGCTGGTGGCGCGTGCCGACGGCCTGGGCGTGGCGGTCGGCGTCGGGCTCGACGTGGCGCTCGCGCTGGGGGCTGCGTCGTCGGCCGCCGACGGATCATCCTGCGGCGCCTCGGCGGCGAGCGGTGCCTGCGCCGACCGTACGCTCGGGGCCTGCTCGGCGTGCCGCTCCAGGCCCACCAGGGTGAAGCCGGTGCCGATCACGACGGCGGTGGCGCCGGCGACCAGCGTGTACCGGAAGCGGGCAGCGGACATCGACACGACGCCCACTATCTCCGGGCCGGGCAGCCACCCGCGGAGGCCACAGACGCGCTTAAGAATCGACTCAGCGAGATATAAGGCAGGCGGGTGGTTTGCTGGATCGGTGCGATACGCGTGGTTGGACGCCCCGGCCGGGAACGTCGACGAGACGGCCCGGACGCTGCTCGGCTGGCACCTGTCCGCGAACGGGGTCACGGTCCGGCTGACCGAGGTGGAGGCGTACTCCGGGCTCGGCGCCGATCCGGCCAGCCATGCGCATCGCGGGCCGACCAACCGCAACCGGGTCATGTTCGGGCCGGCGGGCGTGCTGTACGTCTACCAGATCTACGGCATGCACTTCTGCGCGAACGTGGTCTGCGGGCCGGCCGGGGAGGCGTCGGCGGTGCTGTTGCGGGCGGGTGCGGTCATCGATGGGGTGGAGCTCGCCCGGCAACGGCGGCCGGCCGCGCGTTCCGCATCCGACCGCGCGTCCGGCCTCGCCTCCGGCCCGGCGAAGCTCATGCAGGTGCTGGCGCTGGACAAGGGGGCGAACGGGACGTCCGTTGTGGACGGCACCGGCCCCGCCACGTTGACGCCGGGCGAGACACCGGCCGGCATCTCGTCCGGGCCACGTGTCGGCGTCACGTCCGCGCACGACGTGCCATGGCGGTTCTGGATCACCGGTGATCCGACGGTCAGCACCTACCGCCGGCACACCCCCCGCGAGCGCCGCCGGTGACTTGCCGTGCGGAACGGCGGCTGCGGGGTTTGCAGTCGTCGTTCCGGGCGGCAAGTCAGCGGGTCCAGAAGGCGCGAGCCGCCGAGCGGAGGCGAGGCCATCAGGCACAGCCGTGGCTATGCGGAGATGGCGTCCAGAAGATCGCCGGTCGGCTTGTCCGGCAGCGCTCGGGCCACGTCGGCCAGCGCCACGATGCCGACCAACTGGTGGCCGTCGATCACCGGGAGGCGGCGAACCTGGTGCTGGCCCATGGTGCGCAGAATTTCGTTCGCGTCGTCGTCGGCGCCGATCGTCACCGGCTTGCCCTGGGCGAACTCGCTGACCGGGCAGTCGCCCGGGTTCCGGCCCTTCGCGATGGCCTTCACAACGATGTCACGGTCGGTGAGCATTCCCTTGAGGCGGTTGTCCTCGCCGCAGATCGGCAGCGAGCCGACGCCGAGATCGGCCATCTTCCGCGCGGCGTCGGCGAGTGTCTCCTTCTCGCCGACGCACGTGGCGTCGGGAGTCATGATCTCGCGAGCGGTGGGCATGTCCTCTCCCTTCGGTCGTTCGGTATGTCGATTGCGTACCCCCATCAAACCGTCGCAATCGTGTACGCGACCTCATCCACGATCTCCCGCGCCAGGAAGCCGGTGCGTCCGTACCGCGGCGCCAGGCGCTGACCGCTGACCGCGTGTGCGTACGCTCCCCAGCAGGCCGCCTGCGCCGGGTCGGCGCCGCGACCGAGAAGACCGGCCACGATCCCGGCGCGCGCGTCGCCGCTGCCGGACGTACCCAGCCCGGCGTCGCCGCTCTCCTCCCGCCAGCGCCGGCCGTCCGGCGCCGCGATGTGACCGTAGAGCGACACCACCGCGCGGTGCCGTTCGGCCAGCGTCATCGCCGCGTCCGCCAGGTCGTCCGGCTCACTGCCCAGCAGGTGCTGCGCCTCCGTGACGTTGGGCGTCAGAACGACCCGCTCCGGGCGCCCGGCCAACAGGTCGGCATCCTTGCTGAGCGCTCCCAGGGCGTACGCGTCCAGCACGATCGCGGCGTCCTCGGCCGCGACGTCGAGGATCCGGCTCATCAGCAGTGCCGTCTCATCGATGTCGTCGAGTCCGGGCCCGATCGCCACGACGTCCGCGTCGCGGGCCAGTGCGAGCAACTCATCCGGAACGTCGCCGGACCGCTCGGGCAGGCCGACCACCTTCGCCTCGGGCACCGCGATGCTCAGCGCTGCAGCGGTCGACGCCTCCACCGCCAGCTGCAGCCGCCCGGCGCCGGCTCGCAGTGCCGCCACCCCGGCCAGCAGCACGGCGCCCGGCGTGTAGCGGGATCCGCCGACGACGAGCACGGTCCCGCGATCCTGCTTGTCGCCCTGCGGGTCGGGCAGCGGCCAGCCGCGCAGCAGCCCCGGCGTGATGACGAGCTCGTCAGACCGGCTCGGCATTGACGTCCTCCTGGCGGGTGGGCGGCGCGCCCTCGCGGTGCAGGTGGTCGACGTAGTTGAACAGCTGCGGGCACAGCTCGCCGTCCACGCGCTCCCAGCTGCTGACCGAGCAGTTCGCGATCGCGGTGGTGCGGGCGACCGCCATCAGCTCCGCCTCGCTGAGCTGCTCGGCGAGATAACGGACGAGGTGATGCGTGGCGTCGTGCGCGACCAGCAGGACGCGCCCGCCCGGATGGTCCTCGCGCAGTTCGCGCAGCAAGGCGCGCAGCCGGAGCAGCATGTCGGCCCACGATTCGCCGCCGGGGGGCCGGTAGTAGAACTTGCCGAGCCGCTGGCGCCGGCGCGCCTCGTCGGGCAGTTGGGCGGCCACACCCCGGCCGGTGAGCAGGTCCAGCCAACCCAGCTCGCGGTCGCGCAGCCGCTCGTCGACGATGCCGGGCACGCCGGTGCCGGCCAGAGCCAGCTCGGCGGTCTGCCGGGCACGGAGGTACGGCGAGATGACTGCGATGTCGGGTCGTTCCTTCTCCGGCCGGTCGGCGAGCCACCGGCCGACCGCCTCCGCCTGCTCCCGGCCGGTGTCGGACAGTGGCACGTCCGCGTCCCGCTCCGGGATGTCGATCGCGTCGAGACCGCCGACCTCCGCTTCCTCCGCTATGACATTGCCGGTGCTCTGCCCGTGCCGTATGACGGCGAGCCACTGCAGTTGCTCCATGGCAACGTCATTACCCCTCCGCCGCGTGGACTACCCCGTTCCGGCAGCCGCCGGCTCATGGGGAATCCCGGGCTCGGCCGGGTGGCCGGGAGCGTCGCCGCGGGCCACCGCCCCGGGCGCCGACTCGCGGCTGAGCCCGGCCGCGGCGTACGCGTCGTCCTCGTCCAGCGTTTCGGTCTCGAGCAACCTGTGGGCGAGCCGGTCGAGCCGGTCGCGGTTGTCCCGCAGCACCCGCACCGCCTCGGCGTAGCACTCGTCGACGATCCGGCGGATCTCGCTGTCGATCAGCTCCTTGGTGGCCGGTGCGACGCCGTCCAGACCGAACGGCGACTCGCTGCCGGGTGGCGGCAGGACCGTCCGCGGCCCGATGGCGTCCGACATGCCCCAACGGCCGACCATCTGCCGCGCGATCGTGCTCACCTGGTCCAGGTCGCTCTCCGCGCCGGTGGTCATCTCGCCGAACACGACCTCTTCGGCCGCGCGGCCGCCGAGCGCACCGATGATCCGGCCACGGAGGTATCGGGCCGAGTAGCCGTACCGGTCCGCCTCGGGGCTCTGGAACGTCACGCCGAGCGCCTGGCCGCGGGGAATGATCGAGATCTTGCGGACCGGATCGGCGCCGGGGGTGAGCATGCCGAGCAGCGCGTGACCGGACTCGTGGAACGCGGTGCGCTCCTTCTCCTCCGGGGTGAGCATGATGCCCCGCACCGTACCGAGCACGATCTTCTCCAGCGCGTCGGTGAAGTCGTTCGGATGCACCATGTCGTGCCGGCGCCGGGCGGCCAGCAGTGCCGCCTCGTTTACCAGGTTCTTCAGGTCGGCGCCCACCATGCCGGGCGTGGCCGCGGCGAGGGCCTGCAGGTCGACGCCCGGCGCGAGCGGCACTCCGCGGGTGTGCACTTCGAGGATCTTGCGACGGCCGGCCAGGTCGGGTGGGCTGACCGTGACCCGCCGGTCGAACCGCCCGGGCCGCAGCAAGGCCGGGTCGAGGATCTCCGCGCGGTTCGTGGCGGCCAGCACCACCACGCCCTCGGTGCCGGTGAAGCCGTCCATCTCGGTCAGGATCTGGTTGAGCGTCTGCTCACGCTCGTCGTTGCCACCGAGCGACGTCGATCCGCCGCGGGCGCGGCCGATGGCGTCCAGCTCGTCGATGAAGATGATCGACGGCGCCACCTTCTTCGCCTGGTCGAACAGGTCACGGACCCGGCTGGCGCCGACACCGACGATCATCTCGATGAACTCGGACGCCGACATCGAGAAGAACGGCACCTTCGCCTCGCCGGCCACCGCACGGGCCAGCAGCGTCTTGCCGGTGCCGGGCGGCCCGGACAGCAGAACGCCGCGCGGGATCTGCGCGCCCAGCCGGCGGTACTTGTCCGGCTCGCGGAGGAAGTCGACGATCTCGGTGACCTCCTGCTCGACCTCCTCGATGCCGGCCACGTCCGCGAACGTGGTGCGCGGCCCGGCGTCCGGCTGGTAGAGCCGGGCCCGGGATCTGCCGAAGCCGCCGATGCCACCGCTGATCCCGGACGCCGCGCGGCGCATGAACCAGATCAGCAGGCCGACGAACAGCAGCGTCGGACCGAAGCCGACCAGGATCTGCTGCCACAGCGGCGGCGGCGCGTCCGGCGGTTTGGCGTTCACCGGAACACCGTTGGCCTGCAGCGACGCGAACAGATTGTCGTCGGCGAACGACGGTCGTTGCGTGGTGAACCGGTCGACCTGCTCCGCGTCCTTGCTGTCCACCGGGGTGTAGGACACCTTCTGCTTGAAGGTGCCCTCGATGGTGTCGCCGGTCGAGGTGATCTCCGCGACGTTGTTCGCCTGCACCTGAGTGGAGAAGAACGTGTACGACACCGCCGTGCGCGGCGCCGGCGCCAGCAGCAGCGACGAGATGACCCAGTTCAACGCCAGCAGCAGGAGCAGCATCCAGCCGAAGCGCATCCAGGCGGGGCGGCGGTTGGGCCGGTTGCCGCCGCCCTCCTGGGGCGCCCCCTCGACCCGCCACGGTGTGGGGCGGCCGTCGCCGTCCGGCCGTCTCGGCGGGCTCACCCGTTCGAGTGGGCCGCCCGGAGAGTCCGACCCGGATGTGGTCATGCCGCGACGGTACCTCTCGGGCCTGTGCGCCCACCCCCACGATCTTGGGGTTGTGGCTGCCCTTATGCCCGTTCCATGGAGATTCGATCCAACCACAACTCCAAGATCGCGAGGTTTGTAAGCGGGGCGTGATGAAGTCGACAAAGTCAACTGACTTAGTAGACAAAGTAGGGGATGGTCCGCGACACTCGCCCGATGGATCTGACCCTGGCGCTCGCCGGTCTGGGCGTCGGCATCGTGGTCGGCATGACCGGCATGGGCGGGGGCGCACTGATGACCCCCCTGTTGGTGCTGCTCTTCGGCGTTCCTCCGGTCGCCGCGGTCTCCAGCGACCTGGCCGCGAGCGCGGTGATGAAGCCGTTCGGCGGCTGGGTGCACGCGCGCAACGGCACGGTGAACTGGCGGCTCGTCGCCTGGCTGTGCGTGGGCAGCGTCCCGGCCGCGTTCCTCGGCGTGCTGCTTCTGCGGCTGGTCGGTGACGACGCCGCCATGCAGCACGCGATCAAGGTCGCGCTGGGCGTCGCGCTGCTTTTGGCCGCCTGCGGCCTGCTGCTCAAGGCCTGGGCGGGACGGCGGCGGCACGGCACGGGTCCGGCTGCGGCCATCACCGTACGGCCGGTGCGCACGCTCCTGCTGGGGGCGGCCGGCGGACTCGTCGTGGGGTTGACGTCGGTGGGTTCCGGCTCGCTGATCATTGTCGCGCTGCTCATGCTGTATCCGGCGCTGCGGGCGAACGACCTGGTCGGCACCGACCTGGTGCAGGCGGTTCCGCTGGTCACGGCGGCCGCGCTGGGGCACGTGTTCTTCGGCGACCTGCACCTGGACATCGCGGCCGCGGTCCTGGTCGGGTCGATCCCGGGCGTGCTGCTCGGCGCCCGCATCTCCTCGCGCGCACCGGCCGGCCTGGTCCGGACTGCGCTCGTGATCGTGCTGCTGTCCAGCGCGCTGAAATTGCTCGACGTGCCGAACGCCGTGGTCGGTGTGGTCGCCATCGCTTCGGTCGCCGGCGCGGTGGCGTTGTCCATAGCCCGCCAACGGCGGCGCACCCCGGACGGTTCCCCCGTGCCGGAGGTCAGCGCAGTCCGCTGAGCCGCCCGCCGCCGCCTTCACTTCAGCGCGGGACCACCTTCTCGATGGCCCATTCGCGCCAGGTGTCGAGCCTGTGCTGCACCACCGCAAGCTGCTCGGCCACCGGGCCCGGACCGGTGGAGCCCGGCGTGGTCCGGGCGGCCAGCGCACTGCGCACGGACAGCACCGACCGGACCGACGGGTCAAGGTGCTCGCTCACCGTCTTCAGGTCCTCGTCGCTGACGTCGGACAGCTCACAGTCACGTGCCGCACACAGCGCCACCAGCCGGCCGGTGATCTCGTGCGCGTCCCGGAACGGCACCCCGCGCCGGACCAGCCAGTCGGCCACCTCGGTGGCCAGCGAATACCCGACCGGCGCAGCAGCGGCCAGGCGGTCCACCCGTACCGTCATCGTCGAGATCATCCCGGCCAGCGCGGGCAGCAGCAGCTGCAGCGTGTCCACCGCGTCGAACGCCGGCTCCTTGTCCTCCTGCATGTCCCGGTCGTACGTGAGCGGCAGGCCCTTGAGCATGGTGAGCACCGCGACCAGGCCGCCGACCAGCCGGCCACTCTTGCCCCGGGCGAGCTCGGCGATGTCCGCGTTCTTCTTCTGCGGCATGATCGACGAGCCGGTGGCGAACGCGTCGTCCAGTTCGACCCAGCCGAATTCGGTGGAGGTCCACAGCACCACCTCTTCGCCGAGCCGGGACAGGTGCACGCCGATCAGCGCGGTGACGAACAGGAACTCCGCCACGAAGTCCCGGTCGGCCACCGCGTCCATCGAGTTCGGCGCCGGCGCGGTGAAGCCCAGTTCCTTCGCCACCGCGGCCGGGTCCAGCGGCAGCGACGAGCCGGCCAGCGCGCCGGATCCCAGCGGCGACACCGCGGTCCGGGCGTCCCAGTCCCGCAGCCGGTCCAGGTCCCGCAGCAGCGGATGGACGTGCGCCAGCAGCCAGTGGCCGAAGCTGACCGGCTGCGCGTGCTGGACGTGGGTCAGCCCGGGCGCCGGAGTGTCCACATTGCGCTCCGCCTGCTCGGTCAGCGCATCCGCCAGCTCGACCAGCCGGGCGGCCACCCCCCGGGCGTGGTCGCGCAGGTACAGCCGCAGATCCGTGGCCACCTGGTCGTTGCGGGACCGGCCGGCGCGCAGCTTGCCACCGAGCGCGCCGAGCCGTTCCAGCAGACCGCGTTCCAGCGCGGTGTGCACATCCTCGTCGTCCACAGTGGGCCGGAACTCGCCGGACGCACAGGCCGCCTCGAGGTCGTCGAGCGCTGCAAGCATCCGGCCCAACTCGTCCGGATCCAGCAGGCCGGCCGCCGCCAGCACGCGGGCATGCGCCCGGGAGGCGGCGATGTCGTACGGGGCGAGCCGCCAGTCGAACTGGACGCCCACGGAGAGCCGGGCAAGGGCTTCCGCGGGGCCGCCGGCGAACCGGCCACCCCACAGTCGCGTCGGAGTCTCAGCTGCGGCCACGCGGCAATCTTTTCATGACCGACTGTCGCGCGCCGCGGCCAGGCGGCTCGGCAGGCCCCACAGCTCGACGAAGCCCTTGGCCAGCGACTGGTCGAACGTGTCGCCCGCGTCGTAGGTGGCCAGCCCGAAGTCGTACAGGCTGGCGGGTGAGCGCCGCCCGGTGACGGTGGCCCGGCCACCGTGCAGCGTCAGCCGGACCTCGCCGGTCACGTGCTGCTGCGAGGAGGCCACGAACGCGTCCAGCGCGCGCTTCAGCGGCGAGAACCAGAGACCGTCGTAGACCAGCTCGGTCCAGCGCTGGTCGACGCCCTTCTTGAAGCGGGCCAGGTCGCGCTCGACC
>DATBGW010000048.1:0-9423 GCA_036557765.1 Actinoplanes sp. | reverse complement strand
CGCCGGCGCGAGCGGCGCGGCGGCGGCGGGCAGCGGATTGAACAGGCTGCTGAGCGCGGCGGCGGCAGCGGCAGAGAACGCCATCGGCTGCCACCATGGGCGCGGCCGATGCAGTCCTCTGCGGGCGTACTGCCGGAATGTCGCCATCCGCTCCCCGTCCGCGGCGGTCGCGGTCCCGCCGCTTGCCGTTTCCCCCATAGAGGTCATACCTCATGACGCGTACGGCTGTCGATTGATCGCGGTTGAAAGGACTCTGTGAATCGCAAACCCCGACCGAACGTGCCAGCCGAAGCTGTCGGAGGGCCGACGTACGCTCGACGGCGAGCCGATGGAAAGGGACGCACATGGATGCCGGACGCAAGCGTGAGCTCGAGGCGAAGGTGTACGCCGGGGAGCGGCTGTCCCGCGCGGACGGCATCGCCCTCTACGACAGCGACGATCTGGCGTGGCTCGGCCGGCTGGCGCACCACAAGCGCACCGAGATGAACGGTGACCGGGTGATGTTCAACGTCAACCGCCATCTCAACCTCACCAACGTGTGTTCCGCCAGTTGTGCGTATTGCTCGTTCCAGCGCAAACCGGGCGAGAAAGCGGCCTACACGATGCGCATCGACGAGGCGGTCCGCAAGGCCAAGGAGATGGAGGGTGAGCAGCTCACCGAGCTGCACATCGTCAACGGCCTGCACCCCACGCTGCCATGGCGGTACTACCCGAAGGTGCTGCGTGAGCTGAAGGCCGCACTTCCCGACGTCAAGCTCAAATGCTTCACCGCGACCGAGGTGCAGTGGTTCGAGAAGATCAGCGGCCTTCCGGCCGACCAGATCCTCGACGAGCTGATGGACGCGGGACTGGAGTCGCTCACCGGCGGCGGCGCGGAGATCTTCGACTGGGAGATCAGGCAGCACATCGTCGACCACAACTGCCATTGGGAGGACTGGTCGCGCATCCACCGGCTGGCGCACAGCAAGGGCATGAAGACACCGTCCACAATGCTGTACGGGCATATCGAGGAACCGCGGCACCGGGTCGACCACGTGTTGCGTCTACGCGAGTTGCAGGACGAGACCGGTGGTTTCGTGGTGTTCATCCCGCTGCGCTACCAGCACGACTTCGTCGATTCGGCGGACGGCAAGATCCGCAACCGGCTTCAGGAGCGGACCACGATGGCGGCGCCGGCGGAGTCGCTGAAGACGTTCGCGGTGTCCCGCCTGCTGTTCGACAACGTGCCGCACGTCAAGTGCTTCTGGGTCATGCACGGCCTGTCGGTGGCCCAGTTGTCGCTGAACTTCGGCGTGGACGATCTGGACGGTTCCGTCGTGGAGTACAAGATCACGCACGACGCCGACTCGTACGGCACGCCCACCACGATGCATCGCGAGGACCTGCTGCACCTGATCTGGGATGCCGGATTCCAGCCGGTCGAGCGCAACACCAAGTACGAAGTGGTCCGCGAGTACGACAAGCCGCCGTCGCCGGCCGAGCGGCGCAGCGAGCCGCAACAGGTCTGGGCGTAGGGGTTCGGCGTACCCTCGAAGGGTCATGACCGAGACCAGGAGTGAGCGTCGTCCGCGCCGCGACGCGGACGGACGGCTGGCGACCATCGGTGATCTGCTCGGCGTCGCGCTGGCCGGCCTGGTGTGCGGCGTCGTGGTTCTGCTGCTGTTCGAGGGCGTCCTGTCGTTGTTCCGGATGTCCGAATTCGGCGACACCAGTGGCTGGCTGGCGTTGATCCTGCCGGTGTGGCTGTTCACCGAGGAGTTCCGCGCCGCGCAGTACGGCGCGTACCGCGTGGTGGTGGCGTTGCTCGGGGCCGGCTTCGGCGTCGCGATCGGGATGACGCTCGCCGGCTTGGCCGCGCCGGCGTTCCCGCAGTTGGTGAGCGGCGCGGTCGGCGCTGCGGGGCTCACCGTTGTGTATTGCGTGGTCTGGTTCTACGGCCTGCGTTGGCTGCGCCACCGTGCCGGCCCGCATGGAACGTCATGAGTGCCGCCGTCAAGTACACCCTCGGCCGCATCGGTGTCTTCGTCGTGGTCTTGGCGCTGCTCCTGCCGGTGCCGCTGAACCTGCTGGTCAAGGTCATGATCGCGATCATCGCGTCGGCCGCGTTCTCGTACTTCCTGCTGGCGAAGTGGCGCAACGAGATGGCCGAGGCGCTCGGCGCGGCGCAGCAACGCCGCCGGGCGGAGAAGGACCGGCTACGGGCCGCGCTCGCCGGCGACGAGTCGGCGGCTGCGGCCGGCGATCGTGTGACGCCAGTTCGCGATGACCACGCGGTGCGCCGCGATGACGAACGGCAATAACGCACGTTCCTCCGCTTGGGATAGCGTACGGGTGACCGCGTCGCAGCGAAGCCGGTGGAAATCCGGCGCTGTCCCGCAACTGTGATGGTCCGGTCGACCCGGGCCTCAGCCAGGTCGCCTGCGCGCCGGTCGCGAATCAGCGCTCTCGGGGAGGGGCGCCTCGCGGACGGGCGCCTTCCGGACTCCTGTCGGCGAAGCACCGCAGCCTCGACCGATCGGAGGAACCGATGAAACGTGTATTGATCGCCACCGTCGCGGCCGCCGGGCTGCTGCTCACCGGTTGTGCCGGTGATTCCGGTGCCGGCCAGCCGACGCCGAGCGCCAGCAGCGGCGGGTCGTACCCGGTCACGGTCGGCGCGGTGACGCTGAACCAGCGTCCCGAGCGGATCGTGTCGCTGGCGCCGACGACGACGGAAATGCTCTTCGCCATCGATGCGGGGCCGCAGGTCGTAGCAGTGGACGACCAGTCCAACTATCCACCGGACGCACCGAAGACCGACCTGTCCGGCTTCAAGCCGAACGCCGAGGCCGTGGCGGCGAAGAATCCGGACCTGGTGGTGCTGACCGACGACATCGACAAGATCGTGGATCAGCTCACCAAGCTCAAGATCCCGGTTTTCCAGGTTCCGGCGGCGCAGCGTCTGGACGACACGTACACCCAGATCGGCCAGCTCGGCACGCTCACCGGGCATCCGGCCGAGGCCACCGCGCTGACCGAGCGGATGAAGGCCGACATCGACAAGATCGTGAAGGGCGTCCCGCAGCGGGCCGAGCCGCTGAGCTACTACTACGAGCTCGATCCGACCTTCTACTCCGTGACGTCGAAGACGTTCATCGGCTCGATCTTCGGCCTGTTCGGCATGACCAACATCGCCGATCCCGCCGACGCGGACGGGTCGAAGGGCGGCTATCCGCAGCTGTCCCAGGAGGTGCTGCTCAAGGCGGACCCCGACATGATCTTCCTGGCCGACAGCAAGTGCTGCAAGCAGTCGCCCGCCTCGGTGTCGGCGCGGAAGGGCTGGTCCGGCATCACGGCGGTCAAGACCGGGCAGATCGTGGCGCTCGACGATGACATCGCGTCGCGGTGGGGGCCCCGGGTCGTCGATCTGGTCCAGTCGGTCGCGGACGCGGTGGCCAAGGTACCGGCGTGACTCCAACGGCGCCCGGGGACGCGGCCGTGCCGGCCGCGCCGGTCGCCACGGACGCCGGCGTAGATCGACATCACCGTGTCCGGGCCGCCGGCCTCCGGCCATTGTGGGTACTCGGTGGCGTGGTGGCGATGCTGGTCGCGGTGGTCGCCGGGCTGGCGTTCGGCCCGGTGACGCTTCCACCCGGCAGTGTGGCGGCGGAGGTGCTGAACCTGCTGCCGGGCGTACACATCCATAGTGGACTGAGCGACCGCGAGGTGGCGATCGTCACCCAGCTACGCCTACCCCGCGTGGTGCTCGGGCTACTGGTCGGCGCGATGCTCGCCGTGGCCGGAGCGGCCTACCAGGGAGTCTTCCGCAACCCGCTGGCCGACCCGCACCTGCTCGGGGTGGCCGCGGGTGCGGGGCTGGGCGTCACCGCGGTGGTCGCGACGCGCACGACGACCGGCGACGCCACGTCGAACCTTCCGATCGGCGTGCCGCTGGCGGCGTTCGTCGGCGCGGTGATCGCGGTGGCGCTGACCTGGTTGCTCGGCGCGGCCGGTGGGCGGAGCCGGACGCCGGCCACGCTGATCCTGGCCGGGGTCGCCGTGTCCGCGTTCCTGTCGGCCGTGCAGACCTACCTCATGCAGCGGCACGTCGACTCGCTGCGCGAGGTGTACTCCTGGCTGCTCGGCCGGCTGGCCACCGCGGGCTGGCACGACGTGCTGCTGGTCCTGCCGTACGCGGCGGTGACCTGCGCGATCGTGCTGGCGCACCGCCGGGAGCTGGATGTGCTGACCGTCGGCGACGAGGAGGCGACCGGCCTGGGCCTGCATCCGCAGCGCAGCCGTTACCTGCTGTTGGTCGCGGCGTCCCTCGGCACGGCGGCGGCGGTGTCGGTGTCCGGGCTGATCGGGTTCGTGGGGATCATCGTGCCGCACACGTTGCGGCTTCTCGCCGGCGCCAGCTACCGGTCGATCCTTCCGCTGTCGTTGCTGTTCGGCGGCGCGTTCCTGGCGTTCACCGATCTGGCAGCGCGCACGATCGCGGCCCCCGCGGAGATCCCGATCGGCGTGGTGACGGCGTTCCTGGGCGCGCCGTTCTTCGTGATCGTGCTGCGGAGCAACCGATCGGTGTCCCCGTGAGTTCGTCTGGAACGGAGGGCGGCGGAACGGCCGCGATCGCCGCTCGGGCGCTGACCGTACGGCTCGGTGGCAGCGTCGTCGTGGACGGCGTGGACCTCGACGTGGCCGACGGCGAGTGGGTCACGGTCATCGGCCCGAACGGCGCGGGCAAGTCGACGGCGTTGCGGGCGATCGGCGGATTGCTGCCGTTCGACGGGCGGGTCGAGTTGCACGGCACCGCGGTGGACCGGCTGCCCCGGCGCCGGCGGGCGATGACCGTCGCCACGGTCGCGCAGACTCCGGTCGTTCCGCCCGGGATGCACGTGGTCGACTACGTCCTGCTGGGCCGGACGCCGCACATCCGGCCGCTCGGCCGGGAGTCCGAGTCGGACCTGGCGACTGTCGACGACGTGCTGCGCGAGCTGGACCTCGAGGCGTTCGCCGGTCGCCGGCTGGACACGCTGTCCGGCGGCGAACGGCAGCGGGTCTTCCTGGCCCGGGCCCTCGCCCAGGGCGCGCGGATCCTGCTGCTCGACGAGCCGACCAGCGCCCTGGACATCGGCCACCAGCAGGAGGTGCTCGAGCTGGTCGACCGCCTCCGCGCCGAGCGGGGCCTCACCGTGCTCACCACCATGCACGATCTCTCCACGGCCGGCGAGTACGCCGATCGGATGGTGCTGCTGTCCGGCGGCCGGGTGGCGGCGGCGGGCACCCCTCGCGAGGTGCTCACCGCCGAGGTGCTCGCCGCCCACTACCGCGTGACGGTCCGGATCATCGACGGCGATCAGGGCCCACTCGTGGTGCCGGTAAGGACGGAAAAGGTACCGCCCTGGGGATCCTCGAGTACCGCATAGCGGCCGCGCGCGAACGTGGTCGGCGGGTGCGCGATCCGGCCGCCGAGCGCATAGGCCTGCTCCGCGGTGGCGTCACAGTCCTCGACCGCGAAGTAGATCATCCAATGCGGAGCGAGATCATCAGGCCACTCGTCGCCGACCATCGGCTGCATCCCGGCCACCGTCTGGCCGCCCAGATCCCAGACCACGTACGGAACGCCGCCCGGTGAACTGCGCCGGGCCGTCCACCCGAACACCTCGCCGTAGAACGCGATCGATCCGTCGACGTCCCGTGTGGTCAGCTCGTTCCACGTCAGCGCGCCGGACACGTCGAATACCTCGGTGCCCGGCATGGTACCGGCCTGCCAGACGCTGAACGGCGCGCCGGCCTGATCCAGGAACGCGGCCATCCGCCCCTGATCGCCGACATCGAACGGTGCTACCAGAACCTTGCCCCCGGCCGCCGTCACCCGGGCCGCGTCCGCGTCGGCGTCGGCAGTCGCGATGTACGTGCTCCAGGCGGTCGGCTGTCCCTCGCCGAACAGCGGGCCCGCACCGGCCACCGGCCGTCCCTCGAGGTTGAAGATGGTGTACCCGCCGTACTCGTCGCCGGAGACGTGCGCGGACCAGCCGAAGAGTGTGGTGTAGAAGCGCCGCGCGTCTTCGACGTCGGCCGTGCCCAGGTCCACCCAGTTCGGCGCACCAATGGGTGCGGTCATGCCCGCATCGTCGCATCGATACGTGAGCATTCAAGCGATCGGACCCAACTTTTGGCTGAACCACCGATCCGCGTCACGTCGATAGGCCCACCCCACCCCCCTTCCATCGATCTTGGAGTTGTGATTGCCCTTATGACGGTCGTGCCCGGCTTTGTGCCAACCACAACTCCAAGATCGGCGGGATCAGTCGGCGAGGAGCGAGGGTGGCAGCGGCTTGGCGTGCAGCACGGACAGCCGGGATACCGCGCGCGTCAGCACCACGTACAGGCGGTTCAGCCCGCGCGGCTCGGCCGCCACGATGTCGGCCGGCTCGACGACGATGACGTGGTCGTACTCCAGCCCCTTGGCGATCGTGGCCGGAACCACCGTAACGCGCTCCTCCGCCTCGACGTCGTCGGGCGTCGCGGTGTCGATGCCGGCCGCAGCCAGGTGCTTGTGCAGCCGCTCGACGGCGGCGTCGGCCGCGATGACCGCGACCGATCCCTCGTACTCCAGAGCGGCGGTGACCTCCACCAGCGCCGCAGCGTCCATATCGGACGGCGAGCCGACCGGCACGATGGCGAGGTCGCCGTCGTGCCGCAGGGAAACGGCCGCCGGCGCGTCCACGTCCAGCGCCGGCAGCAGGCGATTGGCCAGCGTCAAAACCACTTCCGGTACGCGAAAGCCGATCGTCAGCGGCACCACCGTCGCGTCCGGCTTGCCGAGCCAGGCGAGCGTGTCGCGCCAGTTCCCGGCCGCCCACGGCGTGGTGCCCTGTGCGAGGTCGCCGAGCAGGGTGACCGACCCGTGCTCGCTGCGCCGCGCTATCGCCCGCGCCTGCATTGGTGAAAGATCCTGCGCCTCGTCCACAACCACGTGGCCGAAGCTCGATTCGCGCTCGATCAAGCCGGCTGCCTCGTCGAGCAGCAGCAGGTCGGCAGCACTGAACCGTGCCGACTTCGCCGTCTTGGGTGGCTTCGTCCAGCGCAGCGTGTCCTGTTCCGCGTCGCTGAGAATGCCGTTCCCGACCGACGGATCGGTCAGCAGGTCGGTCACCAGCGACTCGGGCGTTACCGCAGGCCAAGTGGCGTCGAGGAACCCGGCGACCGGGGCGATCCGGCTCATCCGTCGCAGCCAGGCCTCATTCGGCGAGTTGCCGGTGCGGTACTCCGATTGGCGCTGCAGAAGCCCCACGACACGGGCGCGGACCCGGTCGCGACCGACCGCGTACGGCAGGCGCTCGCGCCGGGCCTCATCGACGATCCGGCGCAGCGGCTCGGGATCGATCCGCCATCGGTACGAGCCGTCCGACACCATGATGGGCTCAGTCGGTTTACCGAGTCGGTTCCACAGTGCCCGGGCGAGCACCTGGGCGATCCGGGGGTCGTGCTTCAGGCGTACGGCATCGGGTGCATCGACGGCACGGACCGCGGCGCGAGCGATCAGCCCGTCCACTGTGGTCTGTCGTACGTCGATCTCGCCGAGCGTGGGCAGGACCGCGGAGATGTACGACAGGAAGGCGGTGTTCGGCCCGACGATCAGCACACCGGAGCGGCGTAGGCGCTCGCGGTGGGAGTACAGCAGGAAGGCGGCCCGGTGGAGGCCGACCGCGGTCTTACCGGTCCCCGGTGCGCCCTGCACGCAGATCGAGTCGTCGAGGTCCGCGCGGACCAGTTCGTCCTGTTCCGGCTGGATCGTCGCGACGATGTCCCGCATCGGTCCGACCCGCGGGCGCTCGATCTCGGCGGTGAGGATCCGGCTCTTCGTGCCGAGTTCCTCACCGCGGTCGAGGTGCTCGTCCTCGAAGCTGGTGAGCTCGCCCTTCACGAAGCCGAACCGGCGGCGGGTCGCGACGCCCTGCGGATCGCGCACGCTGGCCCGGTAGAACGCCCGGGACAGCGGCGCCCGCCAGTCCAGCACCATCGGCTCGCCGGCATCGTCGGTGACGTGCCGCCGCCCGATGTGGTAGTCGACGTCCTCGATGTCCAACCGGCCGAAGAACAACGGCGTACTGGGGTCGTCGGCCAGCTCGGCGACGCGCCGGGAGAGCGTGCGGCCGAGCACCTCCGCGCCGTACGGGTCGCCTGCAACGTCGGCGCCGGCGTCGTAGAGCGCCGCAGCGCGGTCGCGCATCCGGCGTAGGGCGGCGCGGGACTCGGCCAGGTGAGTGCGTTCGGTGGCGAGTTCGGTGTCGAGATCGGGGGCAGGCAGCGTCATCCGAGACCTTTCGGCAGTCGGGGTGTGGGCTTGCCGGCAGCGCCCGGTGGGCGGCCGTAAAACTCTACGCGCCGCCACGCCGCGGAGGCGACCGATTAACTCCCCCCACACTCCCTCTCCCCACTCCCTCTCCGCGATCTGGGAGTTGTGGTTGCCCTTATATCCGTTCCATAGGAGTTTGTGCCAACCACAACTCCAAGATCGAAGACGACCTTGCGGCCGGAGATAGCGTCGAGGCATGAACGACAGCGCGCAGCGCCCCCGGGTCGGGCACATCCAGTTCCTGAACTGCCTGCCGATCTACTGGGGGCTGATGCGGTCCGGCGCGCTGCTCGACGTTGACCTCCGCAAGGACACCCCCGACCGGCTGAACGCCGCGCTCGTGGCCGGTGACCTCGACATCGGTCCGATCTCGTTGGTCGAGTATCTGCGGCACACCGACGAACTGCTGCTCCTTCCGGATCTGGCGGTCGGCAGCGACGGTCCGGTGCTGTCCGTCAATCTCGTCTCCACCCGGCCGTTGGCCGAGCTGGACGGTCGACCGGTTGCGCTCGGATCGACCTCACGTACCGGTGTCCTGCTGGCGCAGATGCTGCTGGCCGAGCGGTACGGCGCCAAACCCGCGTACTTCACCTGCCCGTCCGACCTCGCCGAGATGTTGCGGGAGGCGGACGCCGGTGTGCTCATCGGTGACGCGGCGCTTCGTGCGCTGTACGAGGCGCCGGCACTCGGCGTGCAGGTGACGGACCTGGCGCAGGCGTGGAAGGAGTGGACCGGGCTGCCGATGGTCTTCGCGGTCTGGGCGGTCCGCCGCGATTTCGCCGCCGCGAATCCTGGCCACGTCAAGGACGTTCATGAAGCGTTCCAGCGCTCCCGGGATCTGTGCTTGGGCGAGCTCGACGCGGCGGCCACGGCGGCCGCCCGGTGGGAGCCGTTCGACGCGGCGACGCTGGGTGGCTACTTCCGGGCACTGGACTTCTCACTGGGGGAGCGGCAGATCGCGGGGGTTCGCGAGTTCGCCCGGCGCGCCGCCGCGCGCGGTGACGTGCCTGCGCTCCCGCCGGACGGCCCAGGCTTCGCCGAGGTGTGAAGCACGTCCCCGCGATCTTTGAGTTGTGGTT
>DATBGW010000047.1:0-13860 GCA_036557765.1 Actinoplanes sp. | reverse complement strand
GGGCCCCTTAGTACTTGAGGAGGTTGGCGTCGTCCACGCTCGCCGACCGCCGGGTCCGGAAGATCGACATAATGATCGCAAGCCCCACCACGACCTCGGCGGCCGCCACGACCATGACGAAGAACGCCGTGACTTGACCGTCCAGGGTGCCGTTGATCCGGCTCAGCGCCACCAAGGCCAGGTTGGAGGCGTTCAGCATGAGTTCGATGCACATGAACAGCACTATGGCGTTGCGGCGGATCAGCACACCGGCGGCGCCGATGGTGAACAGGATCGCCGCAAGTACCAGGTAGTAATCGGGGGTCATTTCTCAGTCCCCTTCGGTGCGGCCTCGCGGGCCGTCAGCTCGCGCACGGGAAGGATCGGCGACAGGCTCCGCGCGGAGCCGTTGCCGTCCGGCAGCCGGGCCGGCGCGGCCACCGACATGGTGTTCGCGTACACACCGGGCCCGGCCTTCGGCGCCGGGTAGCTGCCCGGCCGGAAGCGCTGCGTCATGCGGGTGATCTGGTCCGCGATCTCGCCCTTGGTCCGTTCCACGTGTGCGAGCACCATCGCGCCCACCGCAGCAGTGATGAGCAGCCCCGAGGTGACCTCGAACGCGAAGACGTACCGGGTGAACAGCAGTGCGGCGATGCCGGGCACGTTGCCGTCCGTGTTCGTGTTCGGCAGCCCGACCGCCGCGACACCGCCCAGGGCACGAGCGAGACCGGTGGCGACGAGCGCCGCGAATCCGACGCCCAGCAGAATGGCGGCGACCCGCTGTCCGCGCAGCGTCTCGATCAGGGAGTCCGACGCGTCCCGGCCGACCAGCATGAGCACGAACAGGAACAGCATCATGATGGCGCCGGTGTAGACGATGATCTGCACCGCGCCGAGGAACGGCGCGGAGTTGACCACGTAGAGGAAACCCAGGCACAACATCGTGACGACCAGCCACAGCGCGGAATGCACCGCGTTGCGGGCCAGCACCATGCCGAGCGCCCCGATCACCGCGATGGTGCCGAGGATCCAGAACGCCCATGCCTCACCGGCGGACACCTGCGCGGCCGCCGCGGCGAAAGTCGTCATTTCACCGGCTCCTTCTCAATCTCCCCGACGGCGCCGGGCCGGCGCACCGTTCCGGCCGTCTCGGGGCGGTCGTCCGGGTCCACGGCACTTGCGGCGTCCTCCGAGCCACGGTCCGTCCAGGGCGCCCGCTCGGCACCCGCGGAGGTGCCCGGATTCGTCAGCGCGCCGACGTAGTAGTCCTTCTCCGAGTCACCGAGCCGCATCGGGTGCGGCGGCATCTCCATGCCCGGCAGCAGCGGCGCCAGCAGCTCCTTCTTCGTGAAGATGAGGTCCTGCCGGGAGTCGCGGGCCAACTCGTACTCGTTGCTCATTGTCAGCGACCGGGTCGGGCAGGCCTCGATGCACAGGCCGCAGAAGATGCACCGGGTGTAGTTGATCTGGTAGATCTTCGCGTACCGCTCGCCCGGCGAGAAGCGCTGCTCCTCGGTGTTGTCACCGCCCTCGACGTAGATCGCGTCCGCCGGGCACGCCCACGCGCACAGCTCACAGCCGATGCACTTCTCCAGCCCGTCCGGGTGCCGGTTGAGGATGTGCCGGCCGTGGTAGCGCGGCGCCGGCTTGGGCGGCGCAAACGGGTAGTCGGTCGTGACGATCTTGCGGAACATGTGCGCGAAGGTCACCCCGAAGCCCTTGAACGAGCCGGTGAACGTGTTCACGTCACACCTCCTTCTCTGGCGCTTCGTCGGGCGTCTCGGTATGTCCGCCGCCGACCGCGGCGGGCGCACGCTCGGCCACCGCGCGGCGTGCCCGTGGGCTGGGCGGCACCTGCAGGTCGATCGGCGGTACCGGGAAGCTGCCGGGCGGCCGGGCGGCGATCTGTTCCTCAAGCGACAGCTGCCGCGGCTTGCGGGCCGCCGGCCAGAGCATCGCGACCAGCAGCACGATGACCAGCAGGCCACCGATGAACAGGAACCTCGGCCCGGTGGTCAACTCCTTGTTGATCACCCGCACGCCGGCCAGGAACAGGATCCACACCAGGTTGACCGGGATGAGCACCTTCCAGCCGAACCGCATGAACTGGTCGTAGCGCATCCGGGGCAGTGTGGCCCGCAGCCAGATGAAGCCGAACAGCAGGATCAGCACCTTGGCGAAGAACCAGATCAGCGCGAAGTAGCCGGCGCTCGCGTTGTCCCACAGCGAGAACGGCCACGGTGCCCGCCAGCCGCCCAGGAACAGGGTCGTCGCGAACGCCGACACCGTGATCATGTTGATGTACTCGGCGAGGAAGAACATCGCGAACTTGAACGACGAGTACTCGGTGTGGAAGCCGCCCACCAGCTCCGATTCGGCCTCCGGAAGGTCGAACGGCGCCCGGTTGGTCTCGCCGACCGCCGCAATGCAGTAGATGACGAAGCTCGGGGCGAGCAGGATCGCGTACCAGCTCGGCGCGGTGGGATGCCAGCCGAGGATGTCCACGCCGGAGGGCTCGCCGCCGGCCTGCGCCTTGACGATCTGCGAGGTGGACATCGTGCCGGCGGTCATGAACACCGCCACGATGGACAGGCCCATGGCGACCTCGTAGGAGATCATCTGCGCGCTCGACCGGAGGCCGCCCAGCAGCGGGTACGTGGAGCCGGAGGCCCAGCCGGCAAGCACCACGCCGTACACGGCCATCGAGGAACAGGCCAGCAGCACCAGCACCGAGACCGGAACGTCGGTGAGCTGAAGCGCGGTCCGCTGCCCGAACATCGTCACCACGCCGCCGAACGGAATCACCGAGAACGCGGTGAACGCCGTGGTCGCCGAAATCACCGGAGCGAGGAAGTACACCGCCACGTCGGCGGTCTTCGGGATGATCTCCTCTTTGAACGGCAGCTTGAGGCCGTCGGAGAGGCTCTGCAGCCAGCCCTTCGGACCGACCTGGTTGGGACCGGGCCGGACCGCCATCCGGGCCACGACCTTGCGCTCGTAGTTGATCGTGAAGAGCGTCAGCAGCAGCAGGACGACGAAGACGCCGAACAGCTTGATGAGGGTGATCCACCAGACGTCCTCCCGGAACGTCTGCAGCGTCGGGTCCTCCGCGTGCGCGAGAATCAGGGTGTTCATCGGGCGGGCTCCTCAGCGAGGATCGGGCCAGGGCGGCCGGCGGTCAGCCGGACCACCGCACCGGACGTCACGCCGAGGCTGCGACGAACGGTCGAGCCCGGCGAGTTTGTGGGCAGCCACACCACCTGTGGTGGTAGATCGGTGATCGCGGCCGGGAGTGTGATGCCGCCCCGGTCCGTACTCACCGTGACCTCGTCGCCGTCGGCCACACCGAGCGTGTCCGCGGCGTCCTTACCGATCCGTACGAGCGGCGGGCGGGCAGTGCCGGCCAGCACGTCGTCGCCGTCCAGCAGTGAACCGAGGTCGATCAGCTGATGCCAGGTGGCCAGCACTGCTTCACGCTCACTCGTCCTCGGGAGGTCACCAGCGGAGACCTGCGGCGCGGCGGGACGGTCGCCGCGCGCCGCCGGCATGGAGCCCAGCTCGCGGCGGATCGCGGCGACGTCTCCGGTGCCGAGCGTGACGTCCATCAGCGCGGCGATGGCCTCCAGCACCCGGCCGTCGGTCATCGCGCCGGTCGGGAGCACCGCGTCGAACGTGCGCAGCCGGCCCTCCCAGTCCATGAACGTGCCGGACTTCTCGACCGCCGGCGCCACCGGCAGCACCACGTCCGCGCGCCGCGTGACGGAGCTCTGCCGCAGCTCGAGGCTCACCAGGAACGGCACGGCGTCGAGCGCCTCCTCGGCCCGCCGCGGATCGGCCAGGTCGGCCGGGTCCACACCGGCCACGACCAGCGCACCGAACGTTCCGTCGGCGGCGGCCGCGATGATGCCGTCGGTGTCCCGGCCGGCCGCGTCCGGCAGCTCGCCCGCGTCCCAGGCCCGGGCCAGCTCCGAGCGCGCCCGCGCGTCGGTGACCGGCCGGCCGCCGGGCAGCAGGTTGGGCAGGCAGCCGGCGTCCACCGCGCCGCGGTCGCCGGCCCGGCGCGGCACCCAGGCGAGCCGGGCGCCGGTCCGCGCGGCGAGCGCCGCGGCGGCGGACAGGCCGCCGGGCACGGTGGCGAGCCGCTCACCGACGATCAGCAGCGAGCCCGGGGCGGTGAGCGCGGCGGCGATCGCCGCGTCGCCGGCCAGCAGCCGCGCTTCGTCGCCCGGCGCGGCGGGGACCAGAGCAGCGCCGAGCTTCTCGAAGCCGCGGCTCAGGAACGGAGCGACGGCCGTCACCTGCAGCTTTCCCTTGACGTGTCCCTTGCGCAGGCGCAGGAACAGGATCGGGCACTCTTCCTCCGGCTCCAGCCCGACGATCACCGCGGACGGGGCGTCCTCCACGTCGGCGTACGAGACACCGGTGCCGCCGGCGACCGTGGCGGCCAGGAAGTCGGCCTCCTCCGCGCTGACCGGGCGGGCCCGGAAGTCGATGTCGTTGGTGCCGAGCGCAACCCGGGCGAACTTCGCGTACGCGTACGCGTCCTCCACCGTAAGTCGGCCGCCGGTGAGCACGCCGACGCCCCGGTCGCGGGCGGTCCGGAGGCCCTCCGCGGCGGTGAGCAGCGCCTCGCTCCACGAGGCCGCGCGCAGCTCACCGGTCTCCGCGTCGCGTACGTACGGCGTGGTGATCCGGTTGTACGCGGTGGCGTACTGGAAACCCCACCGGCCCTTGTCGCAGTTCCACTCCTCGTTCACCGCCGGGTCGTCGCCGGCGAGCCGCCGCAGCACCTTGCCGCGGCGGTGATCGGTTCGCAACGCGCAGCCGGCGGCGCAGTGCTCGCACGCCATCGGCGTCGACACCAGGTCGAACGGCCGGGCCCGGAACCGGTACTGCTCGCCGGTGAGCGCGCCGACCGGGCAGATCTGGATCGTGTTGCCGGAGAAGTAGGAGTTGAACGGCACGTCGCCGTCGTCCTCGCCCGCGTGGCCGTCGCCGGTGCCGCGCCCGCCGAAGAAGTCGTCGCGATAGACGTTGATCTGCTCGCCGGACGAGCGGTCCATCAGGTCGATGAACTTGTCCCCGGCGATCTCCTCGGAGAACCGGGTGCAGCGCTGGCAGAGGATGCACCGCTCCCGGTCCAGCAGCACCTGCGTGGAGATGTGGATCGGCTTCTGGTACTCCCGCTTGTGCTCCTGGAAACGGGAGTCGGCGCGCCCGTTCGACATCGCCTGGTTCTGCAGCGGGCACTCGCCGCCCTTGTCGCACGTCGGGCAGTCGAGCGGGTGGTTGATCAGCAGCAGCTCCATCACGCCGCCCTGCGCCTTGGCGGCCACCGGCGAGGTGAGCTGTGTCTTGACGACCATGCCGTCGGCCACCGTCTGGGTGCACGAGGCGACCGGCTTGCGCTGTCCCTCCACCTCGACCAGGCACTGGCGGCAGGCGCCGGCCGGGGCCAGCAGCGGGTGGTCGCAGAACCGCGGGATCGCGATGCCCATCCGCTCGGCGACGCGGATGACCAGCTCACCCTTCTCCGCGGTCACCTCCACCCCGTCGATGGTGAGCGTGACCGTCTCGGCCCTCTTCGCTACATCCGTCAACTGAGCTCACCCTTCATTCGCGACTGCGGGGCTTGCTTCGCTGCACTCCTCGCGCTCATTAATGGGCTCCTACCAGTGCCTTCTCGGAGAGGCGCGGGGCCGTCCGGCCCTCGATGTAGTCGAGGTAGTCCTGCCGGAAGAACTTCAGCGTGGCGATGACCGGGGTGGCCGCACCGTCACCCAGACCGCAGAACGAGCGGCCGAAGATGTTGTCCGCGGTGTCCTGCAACGTGTCCAGATCCTGGTAGGTGCCTTCGCCTGCGAGGATCCGCCGGTACGTGCGGACCATCCAGTAGTTGCCCTCCCGGCACGGAGTGCACTTGCCGCACGATTCGTGGTGGTAGAACTCGAGCCACCGCCACGTCGCGTACACCGGGCAGTCCTGATCGGAGAAGATCTGTGTGGCGGTGGTGCCGAGCAACGAACCGGCGCCGGCCACCCCCTCGAAGTCCAGCGGGATGTCCAGGTGGTCCGCGGTGAGCAGCGGTGTCGACGAGCCGCCCGGCGTCCAGAACTTGAGGTTGTGCCCCGGCTTCATGCCACCGGCCAGCTCGATCAGCTCGCGTAGCGTGATGCCGAGCCCGCACTCGTACTGTCCGGGGTTGGCGATCCGGCCGGACAGGGAGTAGATCATCGGGCCGGTGGACTTCTCCGTGCCCATTGTCTTCCACCAGTCCGCGCCGCCCAGCACGATGTACGGCACGCTGGCGATGGTGCCCACGTTGTTCACAACGGTCGGGCTCGCGTACAGACCGGCGATCGCCGGGAACGGCGGGCGCAGCCGCGGTTGCCCGCGGAAACCCTCCAGCGAATCAAGCAGCGCGGTCTCCTCGCCGCAGATGTACGCGCCGGCGCCGCTGTGCACGACCAGATCGAGGTCGAACCCGGAGTCCAGGATGTCGGTGCCCAGAAAGCCCTTGGCGTACGCCTCACCTACGGCGTTCCGCAACCGCCGGGCCGCGTGCACCGCCTCGCCACGGATGTAGATGAACGCCCGGCTGGCACGAATGGCGTACGACGCGATGATGATGCCCTCGATCAGCGAGTGCGGGTCGTAGGTCATCAGCGGCAGGTCCTTGCAGGTGCCCGGTTCGCCCTCGTCCGCGTTCACCACGAGGTAGTGCGGCTTGCCGTCGCCCTGCGGGATGAAGCCCCACTTCAGCCCGGTGGGGAAGCCGGCGCCGCCGCGACCGCGCAGGCCGGAGTCCTTGACGATCTGGATCAGGTCGTCCGGGTGCAGGTCCAGCGCCTTGCGCAGCGCCGCGTACCCGTCCAGCTGCTCGTACACGTCCATCTTCCAGGCGTCCGGCGACAGCCAGCGCTTGGTCAGAACGGGGGTCAGCTTCTGCAGAACCTCACGGCGGGGTTGAGTCACTTCTTCTCCTCGTCAGGAGGCACGTTGGTCCATCCGGGATTGGCTTGTCCGGCGTCGGACCGTTCGGTCGTGACGTTGTCGTCCACAATGGAGCCGCGGCCTGCGTCGCCGGCCGGTTTGGCGTCGCCGGCGGGTTCGCTTCCGGCCACACCCTCCGAAACGGCACCCTCGGCGACCGGCTTTCCAGGTGTGTCCCCGGTCGGGTTGCGCACCTCCGCGGTCCGAACCTCCGGGTCCTTCACATCGCCGGTGTCGGTGGTCTTGCCGGCGTGGTCGCGCCGGTGCTCGACCGCCTCGGCCACCGCCCCCGCCGCGGACTTGACCGCCTTGGCCGCCTTCCGCGCGGCCGTCGTCACCGGACCCGGCTTGTTCTCCTCGCGCGGGGACGGCTTGGTCTTGGGCAGCGGCGTCTCCGGGTCGAAGCCGGCCACCGCGATGCCGTGCTCCTGCGCCAGCGTCGCGCCGCGCAACGACGGCGGTCCGGCCGGGCCGTCGGCAAGCGCCTCGGTGCGCGGGTCGGGGAAGCCGGCGAGCTGCATCGACATCTCCCGCAGCGAGCAGATCCGGGCGCCGCGGCTGAGCGCGGGCCGCTCACCGGCACGCAGCTGCTCCACCAGAGTCACCGCCGCATCGGGGGTGGCCTGGTCGATCGCGAAGTCGTAGTTGACCGTCACGACCGGGGCATAGTCGCAGGCCGCGAGGCACTCGGCGTGTTCGAGCGTGATCCGGCCGTCGTCGGTCGTCTCGTCGTGCCCGACGCCGAGGTGCTCGCTCAGTGAGTCGTACACCTCCTGGCCGCCCATGACGTTGCACAGCGTGTTGGTGCAGACGCTGACCAGGTACTCGCCGGTGGGCCGGCGCTTGTACATGGTGTAAAACGTCGCCACCGCGCCGACCTGCGCCTTGTTGATGCCCAGCACCTCGGCGCAGAACGCCACGCCGTTCGGGCTGACGAAACCCTCCTGCGTCTGGACGAGGTGCAGCAGCGGCAGCAGTGCCGACCGCTCCCGGCCCACCGGGTAGCGGGCGATGATGGCTCGTGCGGGCTCCAGGAGCTTCTCGGCCAACGGCGCGGCCGCGGGGGAAAACTCCACCTGCATGTCGGTCAACGGTCACACCCACCCATCACGGGGTCCAGGGACGCGCCGCCGGCGATGACGTCGGCGAGCAGGGCACCCTCGGCCATCGGGGGGATGGCCTGGAGGTTCACGAAGCTGGGATCGCGGAAGTGCACCCGGTACGGGTGGGTGCCGCCGTCGGAGACCGCATGCACGCCGAGCTCACCGCGCGGGTGCTCGATGCCGACGTAGACCTGGCCCGGCGGCACCCGGAAGCCCTCGGTCACGAGCTTGAAGTGGTGGATCAGCGCCTCCATCGACTGACCCATGATCTTGGCGACGTGCTCCAGCGAGTTGCCGAGGCCGTCCACACCGATCGCGAGCTGGGCCGGCCAGGCGATCTTCTTGTCCGAGATCCAGACCGGTCCCGGCCGCAGCCGGTCCAGCGTCTGCTCGATGATTTTCAGCGACTCGCGGATCTCGTTGATCCGGACCAGGTAACGCCCCCACACATCGGCGGTGGGAGTGGTCGGCACGTCGAACTCGTACGTCTCGTAGCCGCAGTACGGCATGGTCTTGCGCAGGTCCCAGGGCAGACCGGCGGCCCGCAGCACCGGGCCGGTGATGCCGAGCGCCAGGCATCCGGTCACGTCCAGCACCGCGACATCCTGCGTGCGCTCGTGCCAGATGACCTGGCCGGACAGCAGGTTCTCGTACTCCTTGAGCTTCTTCGGCATGTACTTGAGGAAGTCGCGGATCTTGCGGACCGCGGAGTCCGGCAGGTCCTGCGACAGGCCGCCGGGCCGGATGTAGCCGTTGTTCATCCGCAGGCCGGAGGTCTCTTCGAAGATGTCCAGGATGTACTCCCGCTCGCGGAAGCCGTACAGCATCATCGAGATGGCGCCGAGCTCGAGGCCGGTGGTGCCGATCCAGACCAGGTGCGAGGCGATCCGCTGGAGCTCCATGAACATGACCCGGATCGTGGTGGCCCGCTCGGTGATCTGGTCCTCGACGCCGAGCAGCTTCTCCACCGCGAGGCAGTAACCCACCTCGTTGAACATGTTTGCGAGGTAGTCCGCCCGGGTCACGAACGTGACGCCCTGGGTCCAGTTGCGGTACTCGAGATTCTTCTCGATCCCGGTGTGCAGATAGCCGATCACCGGGCGCGCCTCGACGCAGGTCTCACCCTCGAGCTCCAGCACCAGCCGCAGCACGCCGTGCGTGGACGGGTGCTGCGGACCCATGTTCACGACGATCTTCTCGTTGGACAGCGGATCGATGCTGCTGGTGATGGTGTCCCAGTCGCCGCCGGTCACAGTGAAGACGCGACCCTCGGTGGTCTCGCGTTCGGCGGCGTATCCCGAGCTGGTCATTTTATCCCTCCGATCGGGACTGCAGGGCTCGCAAGCTCACTCCTCGCGCCGATCACTGGTAGACCCTCCGCTGGTCAGGAGGTGGAATTTCGGCGCCCTTGTACTCGACGGGCACGCCGCCGAGCGGATAGTCCTTGCGCTGCGGAAAGCCCTCCCAGTCGTCGGGCATGAGGATGCGGGTCAGGTTGGGATGCCCAGTGAAGATCATGCCGAACATGTCGTACGCCTCCCGCTCCTGCCAGTCCGCGGTCGGATAGACGCTTGTGACGGACGGCAGGCTGCCGTCGGCCGGCACCGCGGCCTCGAGCCGGACGCGACGCCGGTAGGTCATCGAGGTCAGCTGGTAGACGACGTGCAGGCGGCGTTCGTCGCTGCCCAGGTAATCCACTCCGGACACCGACGAGCACAGCTCGAAGCGCAGCGCGTCGTCGTCCCGCAGCGTCTGGCAGACGTCGGCGATCTTCTCCGGCACGATGTGCAGCGTCAGCTCGCCACGGTCGACGACGACCTTTTCGATCGCGTCCGCGAACCCCGGATACGCCTCCTCGAGGGCGTCCGTGACCTCGTCGAAGTAGCCGCCGTACGGCTTCGGCGTGCCGACCACCTCGGGGCGGCGGCGGACCAGGCCGCCGAAGCCGGAGACGTCGCCGGTGCCGCGGATGCCGAACATGCCCTTCTCCGGGCTGGGCGGCACCTGTGCGGGGGCGTCGATGTCCGCGCCGACCGGGTCGGCTTCTACCGGTACGGCACCGGTGGGGTTCGGTTCGATGCTCACGTCACTTGCCTTCCCGCAGATGCGGCTGCAGCTTCATCCAGTTCTCGATGCGCAGCTGTTCCTCGCGGCCCTCCTTGACCGCGCGGATCCACTCGGCGCGCCGGGCCTTGTCCACCCGGTACGACGACGGCATGTCCCACGGATCGACCTCCGGCGCCTTGCCCTCGGCCCGGCGGGCCTCCAGCATCTTGCGACCGTTCGGGCCCAGCGGCGTGGCCATGACCTTCTCCCGCATCCGCAGGATGGCGTCGATCAGCATCTCCGGCCGCGGCGGGCAACCGGGCAGGTAGATGTCGACCGGCACGATGTGATCCACACCCTGCACGATCGCGTAGTTGTTGAACATGCCGCCGGACGACGCGCAGACGCCCATCGAGATGACCGACCGCGGTTCCGGCATCTGGTCGTAGATCTGCCGGACCACCGGAGCCATCTTCTGGCTCACCCGGCCGGCGACGATCATGAGGTCGGCCTGCCGTGGCGAGGCGCGGAACACCTCCATGCCCCAGCGGCCGAGGTCGTAGTGCGGCCCGCCGGCCGCCATCATCTCGATGGCGCAACAGGCCAGACCGAACGTGGCGCCCCAGAACGAGGACTTGCGGGCCCAGTTGGAGAGCTTCTCGACCGAGGTCAGAAGGATCCCGCTGGGTAGCTTCTCTTCGAGTCCCATGTGATCAGTCCCAGTTGAGGCCGCCGCGCCGCCAGACGTACGCGTAGGCGATGAACACGGTCACGATGAAGAGCACCATCTCCACGAATCCGAAGACGCCGAGCGCGTCGAAGGACATGGCCCACGGGTACAGGAAGATGGTTTCGATGTCGAAGATGATGAACAGCATCGCGGTCAGATAGAACTTCACCGGGAACCGGCCGCCGCCGATCGGCTGCGGCGCCGGCTCGATTCCACATTCATACGCGTCGAGCTTCGCGCGGTTGTAACGCTTGGGACCGACGATCGGGGCGATGGACACCGAGAACAGTGCGAACAGCGCGCCGAGAATGAGCAACCCGACGATCGGTACGTAAGGATTGAGCGTCATGTCGTCTCCTGCTCGTCCTTTCCAGCGCTGTTAGCCGGTTCACACTATTGATCCGTTCGGGACGGTCTTCAACCGGGGGCTCACCCTGGGCTTGCCTTTGGTATGCCCTGCCGGCCCTCGCTTCGCTCGGTGCAGTCGGTCATACGGGCCACCTTTGGTATGCCCTCCCGGCCCTCGCTTCGCTCGGTGCAGTCGGTCATACCGCAGGCGCCGCTTTCGTTAATCCGTTGATGATCCGGTCCATGGCGTCGCCACCACGGGGGTCGGTGAGGTTTGCCAGGAGCTTCAGAACGAATCGCATCAGGGTCGGGTGCGGCATGCCGTGCTTGGTGGCGATGCGCATGATCTGCGGGTTGCCGATCAGCTTCACGAATACCCCACCGAGCCGGTAGTAGCCACCGAAGCGTTCCCTCAGCTCGGCCGGATATGCCTGCAGGGCGCGCTCCCGTCCCGGGCCCTCCGGCCGGGCCAGGGCCTGGACCGCCACCTCGGCCGCGAGCTCGCCGGACTCCATCGCGTACGCGATGCCCTCACCGTTCATCGGGTTCACCATGCCCCCGGAGTCGCCGACCAGCAGCACGCCGCGGGTGTAGTGCGGCACCCGATTGAAGCCCATCGGCAGCGCGGCACCGAGCGTCGGCCCGTCCGCGTTTGCGTCGTCCCGCATGCCCCACTCCGCCGGCGTCGTGCCGAGCCAGTCGTCCAGCATGGCGCGGTAGTTGGTCCGGCCGAACGCGCTTGATGAATTGAGGATGCCGAGACCGACGTTGACCCGGCCGTCGCCGAGGCCGAAGATCCAGCCGTAGCCCGGGAGCAGCCGTGCGCGGTTTTGCGCGCTGCGCAGCTCCAGCCAGGACTCGAGGTAGTCGTCGTCGGCGCGGACCGGTGAGCGGTAGTAGCGGCGCACCGCCACGCCGATCGGCCGGTCGTCCCGCTTGACCAGGCCCAGCGCCAGCGGCAGCTTGCCGGACACGCCGTCCGCGGCGACGACCAACGGGGCGCGGAACTCGACCGGCTCCTCGCCGACCTGCGCCCGTACGCCGATCACCCGGTCGTCGGCGTCGGTGATCGGCGCGGTCACGCGTACGCCGGTGTGCAGGCGAGCGCCCGCCTCGGCCGCCCGCCGGGCGAGCATGTCGTCGAAGTCGAACCTGGTCCGGACCAGGCCGTAACTCGGGAAGCTGGCGAGTTCCGGCCAATCCAGCTCCAGCCGGACCCCACCACCGATCACCCGGAGGCCCTTGTTCTGCAGCCAGCCCGCCTTCTCGGAGGTATCGACACCCATCCGGATCAGCTGGCGGGTGGCGCGGGGCGTAAGGCCGTCACCGCAGACCTTCTCCCGCGGAAAGGTCGCCTTCTCCAGGAGCAGCACACGCAGGCCGTGACGGGCCATGTGATAGGCGGCCGCGGAGCCGCCGGGACCGGCGCCGACGACGATGACGTCGGCCTCGTCGGCGACGTTCACGGTTCACCTCCGTCTCGTGCCGCTCTTCGCTCGTGAAACCGTTCACAAGCGGCCTCAGGACGGAGTCTAAGACGGTCATCGAAGCGCGTAGCGCTTAGGCGACCCTAACCGTTGTCGGCGTCCGCCAACGCGCGCTCCACGACTGTCCGGGCGGCTCCGTCCAGGTGTTCCCGAAAGGTACCGCCCATCGCCCGATCTAGCGCGACGATCAACTGATCGACCAGGTCCTGCGCCAGGCCGGGATCCTGCGCGGCCACCATCCGGATGCGGTTCGCGAGCTCCAGAGCACGGCGTTCACCCTCGTCCTGCTCGTCGATCGCGATGTCGATGTCGCTGTCATCGAGGTGTTCGAGTGTCCCCATGACGGCAGCTAAACAGGCTCATGAGGAAGAAACCGGGCAATCGGGTACTTTCATGCCCGAGTGGCACGATGCAGGGCGACGATGCCGCCGGTGAGGTTCCGCCAGCCGATCCGGGTCCACGGTCCGGAGTTGGCGACGCGGGCGGCCAGCCCGGTCTGGTCCGGCCAGGCGCGGATCGACTCGGCGAGATAGACGTACGCGTCCGGGTTGCTCGCCACGGCGCGGGCGACCGCCGGCAGAGACCGCATCAGGTACGACAGGTAGAGGGTGCGGAACATCCCGTTCGTGGGGTGGCTGAACTCGCAGACCACAAGGCGGCCCCCGGTCCGTGTCACCCGGCCCAGCTCGCGCAGTGCCGCTTCCGCGTCCACGACGTTGCGCAGTGCGAACGAGATCGTCACCGCGTCGAAGCACGCGTCGGGGAACGGGAGCCGGAGCGCGTCACCGGCCACCAGCGGAACGTCCCGCCGGGTGCGCCGGCCGGCACGCAGCATGCCGAGCGACAGGTCCGCGCCCACCGCGAACGCGCCGCTCCGGGCGAGTTCGACAGTGGAGACGCCGGTGCCGGCTCCGACGTCGAGCACCCGCTCCCCGGGTCGCAGGCCGAGGGCCGCATGGGTGGCGCGCCGCCAACCCCGGTCCTGCCCGAACGACAGGACGGTGTTGGTCAGGTCGTACCGGTCCGCCACACCGTCGAACATCTCGGCGACCTCATGCGGCTGCTTGTCCAGATCTGCGCGCGTCACACCCCACTCTCCCAGCCCCCGCCTTCCCCCGTCGATCTTGGAGTTGTGGTTGCCGCTCCCTCCCCCGTCGATCTTGGAGTTGTGGTT
>DATBGW010000046.1:0-10415 GCA_036557765.1 Actinoplanes sp. | reverse complement strand
AAGATCGCGGGGGGTCGGGAGTGGTCAGTAGCGGAACTTGTGCTGGGCGCTGCGCCGGTTGAGCCACGCGGGGAGCTCGTCCAGATGGTCCACGGCGGGGAGGCGTTCGTCCGGCAGGTGACCGGCACCGGCCCTGCGCATCGACACCACGAAGCCCTGCACCAGACGGTCTTCGCGCAGGTCCCGGTACGTCGCCTCAACGAGCACCTGGCTCTGGTCCGGGCGCTGCAGGGCGCAGTACACCGTTCCGTCGCCCTCGCTCTGCAGGGCTTGGCGCACCTCCGTGCGGTCGTCGGGGTGCACCAGGTCGTACAGCGTCGCGAGCGGGGAGATCTCGTCGATGCCGATCAGCTCACGCAGCGCCGGGCTGGCATACCGGATCCGCTGGTCGGAGTCCACCACCAGCATGATGTCGGCGGTGTTGCGGATCACCGCGCGCAGGTAGAGGTCGCTGTCGCGGCGGCCGACGGCTTCGACCAGCGAAATCCGGTCCAGCGCTAGGGCCGCGTGCCCGGCGAGGACCTCCAGCGCATCTCGGGTGGCGGCGAGAATCTCCCGGCGACCCCACAGGACGAGCGCGCCACCGCTCGGCCGTGCCACCGCGAGCGGCTCCAACCACAAGGGACATACCAGGATGGACTCACCGTCCGGCTGATCCGACGGCGCCCACCAGCTGCGCGACTGTCCAGCCGGGGCCGGCGGCACGCTTTCCAGGGCCAGCTGGCGGTCGTCGGTGGCGAACACGATCCGCTGAACCGCCGCAGGCGGCATCAGCTCCGTGACCGCGGCACGGACTGCTTCGTCCACCGCCGGTTGATCGGCGGCGGCGACCAGCGCCGCGCTGGCCTCGCGCAGCACCCGTTCACGGGACAGGGCCTGGCTGGTCTGCGCGATCGAGTCGGCGAGGCGGGCGATGGCAAGCATCAGCGTGAGGCCGCTCGCCACCGCGATCGCCACCCCGTCCTTGACCGGACCGCTTACCGCCTCGTACAACAGCAGCAGCGGCGGCGTCGCCACGGAGAACCCCAGCAGCGCCGCCCACCGGCCCTTCCACGGGTTGATGCGCGGGGTCGCGGGCACGGTCAACCCGGTCATCGACGGATGCAGCGCCGCAGCGCCCCACGCCAGGTAGAGCAGGATGTACCCGGACTCGCTGACTACGCCCGGAGCGAGCGGATAGACGATGTCGCTTGCCAGCATGCCCACCGCGCCGGCGGCGAGCAGGATCGCCGACCAGTTCCGCCACGCGGCGATGGTCATCCGCGCGGCGACCGTCACCAGCAGCAGGTCACCGATGACATCGGCCGCCGACACCTCGCCATGGCCGTCCGAACCGATGATGAAGACCCACACCACCAGCAACGCCGAGCAAGTGAACGCCAGCAGGTCGATGAGCCGTGCCCGGTCCACGAGGAGCGCGCCGCCCCGGGTCAGCAGCAGCAGGCTCAGTGTCACCAGGACGAACAGGGCGAGGTAGCACAGTTCGGCGGCGAGGTGCAGATCGAGCGCGTAGAACACATCGCCGATGGCCAGGCTCGCGACCGAGCCGGCCAGCAGCAGCCATGGCGCGATCCGCGCCGGCCGATGCCAGCACACCCCGACCGTGATCGCCGCGGTGCTCGCCGTTCCTAACAGGATCCACTCGATGGCCCTCAGCACGCCCTACTAGTACCAGCGTGGTTCCAGGCTGTCCACCAGCCTATATACGCAGAGCGATGACACAGAGACGCCTTAGTCGTTACCGTGCGCAATCGGTACGAGAGGGCCGGCGCCGGCGGGCGTTTGCTTACGCCGGTCGATGTCCATGTCAGCGGAACACCTGGGCGACTACCAGGCGCGAGTCGGCGCTGCCGTCGCCGGTTACCGCCTGCCATGTGCCCGACTCGGCCTGCCACTCGCGATCGGCAAAACGTACCCGTTCGAGTCCGGTGGCGCGCGCGTGCGAGACCAGCCAGTGCGCGTACCGCCAGCCGGCGCCGGCGTCGGCGACGTCCACGGTGAGGCCGGACGGTTGCTCGGCCGTACGGGCCAGGGTCGCGCCCCAATCCAGCCGCAGCCCCTTCAGCAGCGCGGCCGCCGCGGCCGCGCCGCGCAGCACCGGTTCGCCGGTCAGCACACATGCCACGGCGCCGGTGGCGCGCCCGGTCAGCGCCGTGGCCAGGATCGCCGCCTCGTCGGCCCATTTGTCGTACGCGTTCGGATATGCCGACCGCTGCACCCGCTGCGCGGCCTCCGTGATGCGCATGGTCTTCCAGCCCTTGACCTTCTTCAGGGCAGAGTAGAACCGGCCGGCGGCGTACCGCGGATCCTGGATCTTCTCCGGCGGACCCCAGCCCTGGCTCGGCCGCTGCTGGAACAGGCCGAGGGAGTCACGATCGCCGTCCTCGAGGTTCTCCAGCTTGGATTCCTGCAGGGCGGCGGCAAGAGCCACCACGATCGCGCGTTCCGGCATCCCGCGGCGTACCCCGACCGCGGTGATCGTTGCCGCATTCGCCATCTGGACCACGTCGAGATCCACCTCGCCGCTCGCGCGGACCGTGCACTCCGGTCCAAGCCTCGGCAGCGTGATCGAATCGCCGAGCGAGCGCACCACCGCCACGATGCCCAGCGCGCCGGCGAGGGTGAGCAGCGCGATCACGACGATCGGCTTCTTGATCACGCGCACCACCCTCCTCCTAGCGCCGCACATCTCCGTCGATCTTGGAGTTGTGGTTGCCTATATGCGTATTTCGTCCGCTTTCGTGCCAACCACAACTCCAAGATCGCGGAGAAGGACGGACAAGATCGCGGAGGCAGGCAACAAGCGTAGTCAACGAGCGCGTGCCGGCCCGGTCACTCGGACGGCACCCAGCTCGCGGGACGCTTCTCCCGGTACGCCGCCGTGCCTTCCCGGCCCTCCGCGGAGCGGAAGTATCCGGCCGATCGGGCGGCCAGTCCGGCGATCTCGGCGCGGATGTTGTCCTCCGGCCTCCGGCGCAGCAGCTGCTTCGTCCCGGCCAGCGCCAGCGGTCCGCCGCGGACCAGCGCCCGGCAGTAGCGGTCAACTGCATCGTCCAGCTCGGCCGCGGGGACGGCCGCCGTGACCAGGCCGGCTTCGGCGGCCCGGGTTCCGTCGAACACCTCTCCGGTCAGGTACAGCTCGGCCGCCGCGCGCGGCGCGAGCCGCGGCAGCACGGTGGCGCTGATCACGGCTGGGATCACCCCGAGGCGTACCTCGGTGAACGCGAACGTGGCCTCCGTCGTACACACCGCGATGTCGGCGGCCGCGATGAGGCCGAGACCGCCGGCACGGGCCGGTCCCGCGACCCGGGCGACGACCGGCTTCGGGAACTCCCAGATCGCCGCCAGCACATCACCCGCCATCTCCACCGGCAACCTGCCGTCCGTACGAGCCGCGGCCGTCTCCTTGAGGTCGGCGCCGGAGCAGAACACCGGCCCGGTGTGCGACAGCACCACGACCCGTACGGCCGGATCGGTGAGCGCGGCCGCGAGGGCCTCGAGCAGCTCGCGCATCAGCGGCGTGGACAGCGCGTTGCGGTTCGCCGGGCTGTCCAGCGTGAGGGTCGTGATGCCGGCGGCGGTGGCGGTACGGACCAGCTCCATGCCGGAACCCTAACCGCGGGCGGGCACACTGGAACGATGCCCGGCACGCTTCCTGAAGGCGAGCCCGTTCCGAAGGACGGCTCGCTGCCCGCGCACGCCCGCGAGCGGGCCGGACGCGCCGGTTTCGGCGTCTACGTCCATGTCCCTTTCTGTGTGACACGCTGCGGCTACTGCGACTTCAACACCTACGCGCCGGGCGAGGCCAGCCGCGACGGCTACGTCGACGCGGTGCTGAGCGAGCTGAAGCTGGCCGCCGGCGTGGTCACCAGCCCGGTCGACACGGTCTTCGTCGGCGGTGGAACGCCCACCCTGCTCGATCCGGACGATCTGGGCCGGATCGTCGACGCCATCGACGCCACCTGGGGCATCGCGGCCGGCGCCGAGGTGACCACCGAGGCCAATCCGGAGTCGGTCACCCGCGCCTCGCTGGCCCGGCTGCGGACCGCGGGCTTCACCCGGATCTCCCTCGGCATGCAGTCCGTGGCACCGGCCGTGCTCGCCGTTCTGGACCGCCGGCACACCCCGGGCCGCGCACGGACCGCCGCGCTGGAGGCCCGGGACGCCGGTTTCGATCACGTCAACCTGGATCTGATCTACGGCACGCCCGGCGAGACCGCCGATGACTTCGCCGCGTCACTGGCCGAGGCGATCGGCGCCGGCGTTGACCACGTCAGCGCGTACGCCCTGATCGTCGAGGAGGGCACCCGGATGGCCGCGCGGATGCGGCGCGGCGAACTGCCGTACCCGTCCGACGACGTGGCCGCGGATCGCTACCTGGCCGCGGACGCCGCGCTCACGTCGGCGGGCTTTTCCTGGTACGAGGTGTCGAACTGGGCCACCGCCCCGGACGCACAGTGCCGCCACAACCTCCTCTACTGGACCGGTGGTGACTGGTGGGGCCTCGGGCCGGGGGCGCACAGCCACGTCGGCGGCGTGCGGTGGTGGAACGTCAAGCACCCCACGGCGTACGCGAAACGGCTGGCCGACGGCGTCTCGCCGGGCCACGGACGGGAGCTGCTCACGGCGGCGGACCGGTACGTCGAGGACGTCATGCTGCGGGTCCGGCTCGCCGAAGGGCTTCCGGTCGACGTGCTGGAGGACGCCGGCCGGGCCGCGGCGACACGGGCGCTGGACGGCGGCCTGTTGGACCCGGCCGCGTGCGTACGCGGCCGGGTCGTGCTGACGCTGCGCGGGCGCCTGCTGGCCGACGCGGTGGTGCGCGACCTGCTTACTTGATCCAGTTCGGGGCGCCCGGGTAGCGGTACGGCTCCCCGTTCACGGCCTTGACGCCGGCCACGATGCCGAAGATCGTTCCCATCAACCACGGAACGACGAGCAGCAGGTAGCCGAACGCGCCGATCACGATGATGAGCAGGCAGGTGCTGATCACCGTGATGGCGAGAGCCACCAGCGCCCAGAGAAGCTGGAAATTGAGCGCTCCGGCGGCTTCTCGGCGGACCCTGGGGGACTGGTTTCCCTTGGCCAGCAGCGCGACCAGCGGCGCGACCCAACCCAGCCAGCCGCTGCTGATGAAGGCCACTATGGCGCCGCCGAAGTGGGCGATCAGCGCCCAGGTGCGCTCGTCTTCGGTGGCATATCCGCCGGGCAGCGGCCCACCGGCCGCCGGGCCGTAGCCGTACGGTGGCGGCCCGTATCCACCGGCCCCGGAGGACGGCGGCGGCCCGGAGAACGGCGGCCCGGAGGGCGGCGGCCCGGAGGGCGGCGGCGCGTACCCGCCCGCGCCGGCAGGTGGCGGCCCGGGAAACGGCGATCCCGGCGTGGGGTCGTTACCCGGATATGGGTTCAGCGGCTCGGCCGGGTCCGGCGGATTGCCGTCACCGGGCGCACGCGGTGGTTCAGTCATGCGCACACGGTAGGACCGCTGCTCAATTCCGGCGAAGGCAACATGCAGATAACGTCGGAGAATAGACAGGAAGCGTTGAGCTCCGGCGATCACGTAGACTGGCACTCTTGGAACCGGAGTGCCAGACGAGGGAGGGGTCATATGAGTCTTGATGACCGCAAGCTCGACGTACTCCGCGCCATCGTCGAGGACTATGTCTCGACGCAGGAGCCGGTGGGCAGCAAGGCCCTGGTCGAGCGCCATCATCTCGGCGTCTCACCGGCCACCGTCCGCAACGACATGGCCGTGCTCGAGGAGGAGGGCTACATCCGCCAGCCGCACACCAGCGCGGGCCGGGTGCCCACCAACGCCGGCTACCGGCTGTTCGTCGACCGGCTGTCCAGGGTCAAGCCGCTCAGTCCGGCGGAGCGCCGGGCCATCGAGCGTTTCCTGATCGGCGCGGTGGATCTCGACGACGTCGTGCACCGGACCGTACGGCTGTTGGCCCAGCTCACCCGCCACGTCGCCGTTGTGCAGTACCCGAGCCTGTCCCGGTCCGCGGTGCGCCACCTCGAGCTCGTGCCGCTCTCCACGACCCGGCTCATGCTCGTGATGATCGCCGACACCGGCCGGGTCGAACAGCGGCTCGTCGAGCTGCCCGGCCCGGTCCCGGCCGACGCCGTCACCGAGTTGCGCCGCGAGGTCAACGAGAAGCTCGCCGGCGAAAAGCTGGCCGACACGCCGCCGCTGGTGCAGGCGCTGGTCGACGAAAGCTCGCCGGACCGCCGCGGCATGATGGCGTGCCTCGCGTCCGTACTGCTCGAGACGCTGGTGGAACGCACCGAGGAACGGGTGGCCCTGGCCGGCACCGCCAACCTGACGCGGGGCAGCCTCCTGGACTTCCAGGGCATGCTTCGTCCCGTGCTGGAGGCGCTCGAGGAGGAGGTCATCCTTCTGAAGCTCATCGGTGAGGTGGAGCCGAGCATCACCCGGGTGCGCATCGGCGACGAGAACGAGATCGACAATCTGCGGTCCACTTCCGTGGTGAGCACGGGTTACGGACCGGGTGCGACGATCGTTGGGGGCCTCGGCGTGCTGGGACCCACCCGCATGGATTACCCCGGCACCATCGCCACCGTTCGTGCGGTGGCACGCTACGTTGGCGACTTGCTGGCACAGAACTGACGGATCCGCGCAGACATGAGGACTCAACCCCCTGTGGCCAAGGACTACTACGGAATTCTCGGCATCGGCCGGGACGCCACCGATGACGACATCAAGCGCGCCTACCGGAAGCTGGCCCGGCAGTACCACCCGGACGTCAACCCGGATCCGGCCGCGCACGAGAAGTTCAAGGACATCAACGCCGCGTACGAAGTGCTGAGCGACGATCAGAAGCGGCAGATCGTCGATCTCGGTGGCGACCCGCTCGCGCCGGGTGGCGGTGGTGGTCCCGGACCCGGTGGTGCCGGCCCATTCGTCGGGTTCCAGGACATCATGGACGCGTTCTTCGGCACCGCGGCGGGCGGTGGCATGCGCGGGCCGCGCCCGCGGACCCGGCCGGGAGCCGACGCGATCCTGCGACTCGAGCTGGATCTGGTGGAGACCGCGTTCGGTGTGGAGGCGCCGATCACCGTCGACACCGCCGTGCTGTGCACCCAGTGCGCCGGTGCCGGCACCGCGCCCGGCACCCATCTCGCCACGTGCGAGACCTGTGGCGGGCGCGGCGAGGTGCAGTCGGTGCAGCGCACGTTCCTCGGCCAGGTGGTCTCGTCCCGGCCGTGCCAGGTCTGTCAAGGTTTCGGCACGGTCATCCCGCACCCGTGCCCGACCTGCGCCGGCGACGGCCGGATCCGCACCCGCCGGTCGCTGACCGTCAAGATTCCGGCCGGCGTCGAGGACGGCATGCGCATCCGCCTGGCCCAGCAGGGTGAGGTCGGTCCGGGCGGCGGTACGGCCGGCGATCTCTACGTGGAGATCCACGAGCGCCCGCACGACGTCTACTCCCGCAAGGGCGACGACCTGCACTGCCGCGTCACGCTGCCGATGACGGCGGCCGCGCTCGGCACCCGGCTGACCATCAAGACGCTGGACGGCGAGGAGAACATCGAGGTCAAGGCCGGCACCCAGCCCGCATCCACGTTGCGCATCCGCGGCAAGGGCGTGCCGCACCTGCGTGGCCAGGGGCGTGGCGACCTTTTCGTGCACCTCGACGTCCGTACGCCCACCAAGCTCACCGCCGACCAGGAGCGCATGCTGCGTGACTTCGCCAAGACCCGCGGTGAGGACGTGGCCGAGTTGACCAAGCAGGGCGGTTTCTTCTCCCGGATGCGCGACGCGTTCAACGGCCACTAGCCACCTTCCCCGCGATCTTGGAGTTGTGGTTGCCCTTATGTCCGTTCCATGAGGGTCTGTGCCAACCACAAGTCCAAGATCGAGGAGTGCTGGCGTTTGGATGTCCCGGCGCCGCCGTGGGCGCGACCGTCGCTCCCGCCGGAGATCGGGCGCGGGCGACCACTCGCCTGACGGCTCGTGACCGGTCGCCCGCACCCTGCCAGGGCCGTGCGCGCCACGACCCCGGGTCCGATAGCGTGCGACGGTGTCCGCACCGGTGTTCCTCGTCGATGAGCTGCCGAGCGGGGTGGCCTACACGCTGGCCGGCTCGGAGGGGCACCACGCGGCGGACGTGCAGCGGTTGCGCCCCGGGGAGGCATTGATCCTGTCCGACGGGCACGGCGGCACCGCCGCAGCCACCGTCACGGCCGTCCAGCGGGGCAGCGTCCACGTCGAGGTGACCGCGCTTTTCCGGGCCGATCCACCCGATCCTCGGCTGGTCGTGGTTCAGGCGGTCGCCAAGGGCGATCGCGGCGAACTCGCCGTACAGGCCATGACGGAAGTCGGCGTGGATGAGATCGTGCCGTGGGCGGCGACCCGTTCGGTGGTGCAGTGGCGTGGCGAGCGCGGCGTGAAGTCCCGGGACCGGTGGGTGGCCACCGCCCGCGAGGCCGCCAAGCAGGCCCGGCGCGCGTGGCTGCCGGTGATCGCCGGCGATCCGGACTGTTCGACGAAACAGGTCGCGGTACGGCTCGCCGGGGCAGCCGCGGCCTTCGTGCTGCACGAGGCGGCGTCCGAACGCCTGACCGCGGTCGAATTGCCCTCGGCCGGGGAGATCGTGCTTGTGGTCGGCCCTGAGGGCGGGATCACCGACGCCGAGTTGGACGCCTTCGCGGCAGCCGGCGCGTCGGCGGTGCGCCTCGGCGACTCGGTACTCCGTACGTCCACGGCCGGCGTCGCGGCGCTCTCCGTCCTGTCCGCCCGCCTCTCCCGCTGGTAACCCCGATCCCCGCGCCGGCGCCCACTCGTATCCGCGATCTTGGAGTTGTGGTTGCCCTTATGTGGCTTTGTGACCGATTCGTTCCAACCACAACTCCAAGATCGCGGGTTGGGGATGGCCTGCGGAGATGCGGACCTCGCGGCGCTAACGGGCAGCGGACAGGATGGCGGCGCCGCGCGGGGACAGGCGGTAACCCACCTCAAGGCTCTCGGTCAGACCGAGTTCCTTGAGACGGCGTACGTCCCGCTTGAACGTCTTCAGGTCGGGGTAGCCGACGCCGGCGAAGAGGTCGCCCGCCCGGGTCGCGGGCCGGTCCGCGATCAGGCGCAAGACCGTTCGGGTCCAGGCCCCGCGCGGGCTGGCCCGGTCCATCCGGTCCAGCGCCGCGGTGACCTCCGCCAGCTCGGCGGCGGACGGACGGCTTTCGCGCAGCGCGATGCGTGGGTCCGGTCCGGCGTAACCGACCTCCATGCGGAACAGCGGAAACGCGGGGTCGCCCGGAATGTCCGCGCGAAGGGCATCCGCGCTTTCGTATCCGGCCGGCGCCGCGTCCGCATCCGTGACGTCCGCGACCGAAGCCATCGAACGCACCTCGACGACACCGATCGCCGTACGCAGCCTGGTGCCGGCTCGCACCCGCGCCCGCTGCCACCGCCGGAAGACAACAGTCACCCGGCCGGACCGGATCTTGTCCAGCGCGTCGAAGCGGAGCAGCACGCCGTCAGCCTAGAGCGACTCGTGGCACCTCGTCGATCTTGGAGCTGTGGTTGGCGCAAAACGGGCGCGACTTCGCAAAAAGGCAACCACAACTCCAAGATCGACGAGAATTGCGGCGTCAGGTGCGGAGGTAGGACGCGCCGTTGAGGTCGATGATCGCGCCGGATGCCCACTCCGCGTCCGGCGACGCCAGCCAGTGGACGGCGGCGGCCACCTCATCCGGCCGCGCCACCCGGCGGAACGGGCTCTGCGCTCGAATGGCTTCGCCACGTTCCGCCTTGAGGTGCTCGTTTGTCATGTCGGTCGCCACGAAGCCCGGGGCCACCGCGGCGACGGCGATCCCGTACGGCGCCAGCGCCACCGCGAGCGACTGCCCCATGGCGTTCAGCGCGGCCTTGCTGGCGCCGTACGCGGGCTGCTCCGGCTCACCACGGAACGCCCCGCGCGACGACACGTTGATGATGCGGCCACCCCGGTCGCGCATGTGCCGAGCGGCGGCCCAGGCGGCGTTCGCGGGACCGAACAGGTTGACGTCGAACGTGTACCGCCACATCAACTGCCACTCGTCGTACGAGGTCTCGAACACCGGGTGCGGCCGGTTCACCGCCGCGAAGACGCCGGCGTTGTTCACCAGCACGTCCAGGCCGCCGAGCCGGTCCGCCGCGGTGTCCACCATGGCCCGTACGGCGGCCGGGTCGGCAAGATCGGCCTGTACGACCACGTGGCCGTCACCGGGCAGGCCGGCAACCAGCTGTTCGGCGAGCGGCGCGGAGTCCCGGTGGTGGACGGCGATCCGGTCACCGCCGGCCGCGAACCGGACGGCGATGGCCCGGCCGATTCCGCGTGAGGCGCCGGTCACCAGGATCGCCCGTGCTGTCATGGGCCCAGCGTAGACCCGTCGATCTTGGAGTTGTGGTT
>DATBGW010000045.1:0-16790 GCA_036557765.1 Actinoplanes sp. | reverse complement strand
GCGATCTTGGAGTTGTGGTTGCCCTTATGTCCGTTCCGGGATGATTCGAGCCAACCACAACTCCAAGATCGCGGGAGAACCGCTCAGAGATCATGAAGGCGAGGCAACCCGTAGACCCGCAGCTTGCGTCGCCGCCGCCATCCGCTTGTCATAGGTGATCAGGTGATCGAGGGCCTCACCGGCCAGCATGGCGGTCGCCACATGAATCGCGTCCAGCGACCGCAGAACGGCCGGCGGCAAGGTGCGGGCGCGATCCAGTATCGGCGCAGCTATGGCAAGTGCCGGAATTACCACGTCGCCGACTTCGACGCGATCCGATCTGCGCACCGCCCGCGCCGCGGTCTCCTTGGCACCGACCGCTGTCAACGCCCGGGCAACCTCGACCGTCGCGAGCGCCGACGTCACGAGTTCCTGCTGTGGGTGCGCCGCAAGATGCCCGATCAACGCGTCGGTTTCGGTCTCCCGCCGCAACAGTTTGAGAATCGCGCTCGTATCGAGATAGATCACCGCTCGTGCTCTCGCATGTGCGACAAGGCCTCTGTCGCGGTATCACCCGGCTCGGGCTCCGGCAGTGACCGAGCAGCACGGGACAGAGCGGCGGCGGTGGCATAGCCCGAGGGCGGCGGCTCGGCGATCAAGCCGTCTTTGACCCATCGGGCCATGACCCGCTGCGCCCGATCGATTGGAACGATCTCGGCGATCGGCTCACCGTCTCGTGTCACCACCAGGCGCTCACCGTGCTCCACTCGGTCGAGCACGCTCGCCGCTCGACGACTCAGGTCTCGCGCGGTGATCGACTGTCGATCCGGCAGCATGTCTGACATTATGGCGTCGCGTCTGACAGTACGTCAAGCATGCGCTGTCCGTCTGTATTACGGTGGCCGGTACGACCTGATGCGGCGGAGGCCGTCGATGAGCTGGCATAAGTATCTGTTGATACCGCGGTTGATCCTCACCTCGCGCGGCGCGGCACGGTCGCAGGAGGAGGCGTGGGAGCGCTACTGGTCCACCGTCCGCTCGATGGGGTCGACCGGCGACGTGCTGTGGGACACCGACGCACCGGCCGAGTTCGCGCTGGTGGCGGCGCAGCTGCGGCAGCATGCGGATCTCAGCCTGCCGATCGTCGACCTCGGCTGCGGTTCGGGACGGCAGGCCCGCTCTCTCGCCGCGCTCGCACCACGGGTGGTCGGGATCGACGGGTCCGCCGCCGCCATCGCGCACGCTCAACGGGACGCGGCCGGCGTCGAATTCCGGGTGGCCGACATCGCCGAGCCGGGCCTGGGCGAACGGCTCGCCGCCGAACTGGGTGACGCCAACGTGCACATCCGCGGCGTGCTGCACGTGATCGACGACGCCCAGCGCCGGACGGTGGCCGACACCATCGCAGCAGTGCTGGGAGCCCGCGGCACGCTCTATCTGTGCGAGACCAACCACACCGGTGACGCCCTGGACTACCTGGTCACGCAGGGCGCGCGTCCCACGTTCCTGCCGGCCGTGGTGGATCGACTGGTCCGGTCGGGGGTCCGCGCTCCGCGCCACTTCGGCCCGGCCGAGCTGGCCGAGTTCTTCCCACCGCCGGCATGGTCGGTGCTCGCGCAGGGACCGACCGTGCTGTACGGCGTACCGGTGGAGCCGGGTGGCGCACTCCAGCGCATCCCGGCGTTGTTCGCAGTTCTGCGCAGATCAGGGTCCTACGTCCCGTGATCTCACGACCGGCACCACGGTGGTCTTCCCACTGCCGATGGACCTCGTCGACCCGTTCCTCCGCCGCCTCGGCCATACCGACTCCGCGCAGGCCTGAACGGCGTACCACTCCCGGCGTACCCATAGACCGCAGTCATGCCGTACCAACCGATCGGCGGGTTGACCGCCTCCATGCCGCTTCATACGTTGGCGACGCACGACAACGCTGAAAGGAGCCGGAAAACCACTTTTTCGAGGGGGGAAATCATGAAGCTCACGTCGACGATGCGGGCGATAGCCGTCATCGGCACGAGCGCGCTCACCGTGCTGGTGAGTTCACCGGTATACGCGTCCGGCCGACATTCGGGACCGCCGGTCAAGACGATTACCAGTGGTCTCGACGGACCGTTCGGTTTGGACATTCAGTCATCGAAGCGGGCCGTCATCACCGAGTCCGACACCGGCGAGATCACGGCCGTCAACCTCAGAACGGGCGCGCAGCGCACGCTCATCTCCGGACTTACCGGCCCATCGGGCGTGGCCACGCACGGCAACAAGATCTTTGTCGTGCTGGGTGGCGGTGGTGAGGAGGGGCCGCCGCCGCCGTCCAAGTACCCGCCTGCCTCGCTGCTGGTGGCGAACAAGGACGGATCGGGCGTCCGGGTGCTCGCGGATCTGATGGCGTACGAGTTGAAGCACAACCCGGACGGACAGGTCCAGTTCAATTCCGCGGGCGAGCCGTACGACGCGCTGTCCAACCCGTTCAGCATGATCTACACCAGGTGGGGTCTGCTGGTCGCGGACGGCGGGGCCAATGACGTTCTGCGGGTGAACCCGCGCACCGGCCGCATCTCGACGTTCTTCGTGCCGCCCACGGCGAAGACGCCGGAATGCCTGCAACCCGGCGCCCAGGCCAACCCGGGCACCGTCGGCTGCGATCCGGTTCCGACCGGCGTCGCGGTGCGCGGCAGGTACGTGTACGTGTCGACGCTCGGCGCGGAACAGCCTGGTGCGGCGGCGGTCTGGAAGCTCGACGGCCGCACCGGCAAGGTGCTCAGGGTGTGGCGTGGATTCACGTCGCTGACCGGCATCGCGGTGTCGCCTCGGGAGACCATCTACGTGTCCGAGGTGCTCTTCGGGGCCCCGGAGACGGAGGAGCCGCCACCCGGATTCGACCCGTCGACGGTGGGCCGGATCACCCGGATCCAGCACGGCCGGATCACGCACGCGCAGGTCACTATGCCGACCGGGCTCGAATACTTCCACGGGCGCCTGTACGCCTCGTCGTGGAGTATCGCGTCGTTCCTCGGCATCGCGCACGCCGGCAAGCTCGTCCAGGTGAGCGACCGGGCGTTCCATTAGATCCATGGGACCGGGCCATCCCGACGCCGGCGAACGGCGGAGGGGTGGTCCGGTCCGATGGTGATCGGGACCACACGACGGTGGCCAGGAAGCTATCTTTACGGCAGTCTGCTGCAGGAAGATCGATGCGTCCGGACGAGGAGGCAATGCGTAGGGCTCTGCTCACCCTGGCCGTCGTGGCGCTGTTGGCCGCGGCGGGCGTTTCGGGCTGCACCAAGGCCGGCGCCAGCGGCAACAACGGCGTCCGGGTTTCGGCCAAGATCGGCGTCATCCTGCCCGACACCACGAGCTCGCCGCGCTGGACGACCTACGACCCGGCGTTCCTGCAGCGGGTGTTCGACGCTGCCAAGCTGCCGGTGTCCATCGAGAACGCGCACGGCGACACGACCCGGTTCGCGCAGCTCGCGGACCAGATGATCGCCGAAGGCGTCAAGGTTCTCCTGATCGTCAGCCTGGACCCGGACAGCGGCGCCGCAGTGCTCAAGAAGGCCCGGGACGCCGGCATCAAGACGATCGACTACGACCGCTTGACGCTCGGCGGTGGCGCCGACTACCACGTCAGCTTCGACAACGTGGAGGCCGGCAGGCTGATGGGCAACGGCCTCGTCGACTGCCTGCGCGCCCGGCACGCCGTCAACCCGGTCATCGCGGAGTTGAACGGTCCCACCACGGACAACAACGCGACGATGTTCAAGACCGGGTACGACTCGGTGCTGCAGACGCGGTACGACGACGCCACGTTCGTCAAGGGGCCGGACCAGGAGGTACCGGGCTGGAACGAGACCGAGGCCGCCGCGATCTTCGAGCAGATGCTGAACCAGCAGCCCAAGATCCGTGGTGTGCTGGCGGCCAACGACGGCCTGGCGCGGGCCGCCATCGGAGTCCTCGCGAAGCACGGCCTGAACGGCAAGGTGCCGGTCACCGGACAGGACGCCACGATCGAGGGGCTGCGCAACATCCTCACCGGGGACCAGTGCATGACGGCCTACCGCGCGGTGAAGCCGGAGGCGGATGCCGCCGCCAATCTGGCGGTCGACCTGTACCACGGATGGAAGCCGACACCGGAGAGCCTCGCGCTACCCAAGGACACGAACATGTCCAAGGTCAAGGATCCGGTGTCCGGCGCCTACATCCCGTACGTCGGTCTCGCGCCCCAGCTCATCACCGCGAGCAACATGCAGATGCTGATCAACGACAGCTTCGTGCTGACGTCGGAGCTCTGCGACGGTGAGCCGTACAGCCGCCTCTGCCGCGAGTACGGCATCGGCCTGCTGTCCTGACCCCAGAGCCCCCGCGATCTTGGAGTTGTGGTTGCCCTTATGACCGTTCCATAGGCGTTTGTGCCAACCACAACTCCAAGATCGGCGGGATTCAACCGAGGCGGACGGGGACGGACACGACGTCGCGGCGGCTGCCGTCCTTCGGGGACACCCAATAGGTCTCGACGGTGGCGACGCCTCCACCCGACTTATACGGCAGCCGGATCCGGAAGTCGCCGCGGCATCCGCTGCCACAGGACGCGGTGGTGAACGCTGTAGCGATCTGCTTACCGTCGGCGTCGAGCAGCCGCGCGTTGACGGTGGCTTCGAAAACGTCCGCCGTGCCGGTCACGGTGATCGGGCTGGTGACCCGCTGGCCGATCACCGGGTCCAGCACGACGACGGGCGGCAGCAGGTCGGCGTACTCGCCCCGGCCCACCGGTGCCCCGGCCGGCTGCCCATCGGCGGTGAACCGGACCCGGCTCACGGTCGGGAACTGGGTGAGCGTGTAGACCACCTGCGCCTGGCGCAGCCGCGCGGCGGCGGACCCGCCGGTGTAGAACGCCGGCCCGAAACGGACCGTTTCCACTCCCCCGCTGATGCCCTCGATGGTGAACGGTGTCTCAGCGCTCAGGCCGGTGGTGAGCCCAGCGCGGCTCTCGGCGGGTGACGGGCCGGCCGTCAGCTCGGTCAACGACAGGCGGGACGTCGCCAGCGTCGCGGGCCGGGTTCGCCGGGTCGGGCTGAGCCGGTCGTCGCGGGTGAACCACAACTGGATGGTGATCGTGCCCGGCCGTACCGGATCAGCGACGTTCGGCGGCGTGAAGGTGCCCGCCGGTCCGGACGGGGCGAGCGTCGGAGCCGCGCCCAGCGAGCCGGACCGCGGATTGGAGCAGCCGGTGACCAGCAGCATCACCACGGCGGCGAGAACCAGAACGCGTCGCATGGTCAGCCTCCCGCCGGCACGGTCGGTGCCCACCCGTCCGGGGCCGGATCACTGCCGGGCAGCGTCTGCGGGGCCGCGTCGGCCGGCAGGCCGAGATGGAACTGCGTGCCGACGCCGGGCGTGCTGTCCACCCACAGCCGGGCACCGAGCAGGCGGGCGTTCTCGTACGCGATCGCCAGCCCCAGGCCGCTGCCGGCGCCGGTACGCGAGGGGTCGGCCTTGTAGAAGCGTTCGAACAGGTGCGCCAGGTGTTCCGGCGGGATGCCGGGTCCCCGGTCGGCGACGGTGACCGTGACTTCGTCGCCGGTCGGGCGGATCGTCGCGGTGACTCCGGATCCCCCATGATTGACGGCGTTGGCCAGCAGGTTCGCGAGGACGCGTTCCAGCCGGCGCGGATCCGTGTGCAGCGTCACGCGTTCGCCAGTGATCCGTACCTGCCCGGTCCAGCCACGGGCCTGCACGATCGTCTCCAGGAGTGCGGTGAGGTCCACCGGCCGCCGGAACAGCGACACCCGCCGGGCATCCAGGCGGGAGATCTCGATGAGGTCCTCGACGAGCCGGCGCAGCCGCACCACGTCCGCGAGCAGCAGCTCCGCGGGGCGGCGGGCGTCGGACGGCAGCCGGTCGAGGTATTCGCGCAGCAGCGACGCCTCGGCGACCAGCGCGGTGACCGGCGTACGGAGTTCGTGGGCGACGTCGGCGGTGAACCGGCGTTCCCGCGCCTGCGCCCGCGACAGGTCGCCGATCTTCGCCTCCAGCGCGGCGGCCATCTCGTTGAACGACTCGGCCCACGCACCGAACTCGTCCCGGCTCTGTACGGGCAGGCGGGTGGCCAGCAGCCCTTCGGCGACGGCGCGGGCCGCGCGGCTGGCTCGGGCCACCGGGTCGAGCGTTCGGCGCGCCAGCGTGTGCCCGACGCCCGCCGCGACCAGCACGACGACGGCCCAGCCGGCGAGCAGCGCGGTACGCAGCTGGTTCAGATCGGCGTACAGGCGGCCCTCCCCGGTGACCACGTACAGCTCGGCGACCGATCCGGGGATCCGCCCGCCGACCACAAGCAGATGGTCACCGCCCGACGTTCGTTCGAACGCCAGTTGCCCGGCCGCCACCTCGGTGCGCAGCCGCTGGCTCGGCGTCGGGGCGAAGGCGGTGTTGGACGCCACGACGCCGGCTCCCGGCCCGGTGCCGGCGAGCACGTGCCGGCCGCTGCCCTCGAAGCTGGCGAGCAGACTGGCCGTACGGTCGTCGTCGAGCGGTAGAAACTGACGGGCGACGATGAGGTGGTAGCGGGCGTCCGCGGCGGCCTGCTGCACCGAGCCGTCCAGCCGGGCCTCCCGCACCATGAGGTACGCGCCGACGGCCAGCACCGCGGCGGACACGCCGGCGACGAGCACGAACGCGACAGTCAACCGCCGCCGGAGGCGACCCGGGCTGACGTCCCGCGCGGCCACGCCACCACCCTCCTATCCGGACACTGAGAGCTTGTAGCCGGCGCCCCGGACGGTACGGATCAGGCTCGGGTGGGCCGGATCGTCCTCGACCTTCGCGCGCAGCCGTTGCACCGCCACGTCGACCAGCCGGGAGTCGCCGAGATAGGTGTGTCCCCACACCCGGTCCAGCAGCACGTCGCGGGTGAAGACCTGGCCCGGCCGGCGGGCCAGTTCCAGCAGCAGCTTGAACTCGGTCGCGGTCAGCGACAACTCGCGGCCGTCCCGGCGTACGGTGAACCGGGTCGGATCGATCTCCAACGGCCCGGCCGTCAGGACGCTCGGCTCGGCCGGACCGGACGCCCGGCGCAACAGCGCGCGGACGCGGGCCACGAGCTCCGGCAGATCGAACGGCTTGCGAAGGTAGTCGTCCGCGCCGCACTCGAGGCCCACCACCACGTCGATGGTGTCCGTGCGGGCGGTCAGGATGAGGATCGGGACGCCGCTGGTGCGGCGGATCTCCCGGCACACCTCGATGCCGTCCAGAACCGGCAACATGATGTCCAGGACGATCAGGTCGACCGGCTGGGTGCGCCAGGTGGCCAGCGCGGTGCCACCGTCCCCGGCGGTGCTGACGCGCAATCCCGCGCGCCGCAGGCCGAGGGCGGTCACCTCCCGGATGGAGGCATCGTCCTCGACGACGAGCACACGGCCCTCCATGGCTGGTCAGCGTAGCCCGGCGGGGCCACCAGGGGACCCCGCCGGCCTCGTCCGGGGTCAACTACCACCGGTGCGCCACGTCGATGACGATCCGGCTGTGCGTGCCGGGCCCGGACAGGACGAACACCCGGTACGGCAGGCGGGCGCGCGTGCCGACGGCGAACGTCGTGTAGCCCTCGAAGCTGCCGCCGAACACGACATCGCGCAGCGTGCTGTAGCCGGTCACGTTCGCCACGTGGTCTCCGACGCGGTGCGGGAACGTGCTGGCGTGGGCCTGGTCGTAGGCCGGCGCCCGCAGCGAGACGGCGAGCAGCGCACCGCCGGCGGTGATCGGCGACAGCGGGCGTCCCTCGCCTTCGGTGTACGCCTCGCCGTAGTGCACCGAGTAGCCGTTGGCCGGTCCGTTGAACTCGAACACCACCCGGTCGTAGCAGGTGTGCCGGCCGGTACGCGCCTCGGTCAGCGGCGCCTGGCTCAGCGTCCCGCCGGTCTTGGCGAGGCTGCCCCAGGTGATGCCGCAGTACGGCGCCGCGGCGGCGGTCTTGATCATGCTGGTGCCGGATGTCTCGGTCGCGGCGGCGGTGCCGGCGGCGCCGACCAGCCCGGTCGCCAGGACCGCCAGGGTGAGCAATGCTCCTCGGATTCTCATCTGTCCTCCCCGTTCAGGTGGGAACTGCCGTCTCCGACGCTCCCGCCGACGTGCCACCGGGGATTCGCAGTGGTGTAACAGCGACGTAACAGCTGGAGGGTGACCCTCCGCGATCTTGGAGCTGTGGTTGGCACAAAGGCGATGCAAACGGTCAAAAGGGCAACCACAACTCCAAGATCGCGGGGGTGTTGCGCCTCCTCAGCGGACGGTGAAGGACGCGGTCAGGCCGCCGACCGAGCTCGTCGACGCGAACACGTCGATCTTTCCTGGCTCGACGACGAAGTGGCCGCGATTGTCGTAGAACCCGACGTCGCCGGCGTCCACACTGAACCGCACGGTCGTAGACGCGCCCGGCGCGAGGGTGACCCGCTGGAAGCCCCGCAACCGCCGCACCGGCTGGCTGATGCTGGCCACCGGATCATGCAGGTACAGCTGGACCACCTCGTCACCGAGCGGGCCTGCAACGTTGGCGACGTCGACGGAGACGCCGATCCGGCCACGGCGTGGCATCGTCGTGGCGCTGAGGCGCAGGTTCGACAGTTGGAACGTCGAGTAGCTCAGCCCGTACCCGAAGGCGTACAGCGGATCGCACGAGGCCAGGTCCCGGTACCGCGAGTTGTACTTCGAGGCCGGGTTGCAGGGCCGGCCGGTGGGTTCGTGGTTGTAGTAGATCGGGATCTGACCGACCTGCTGCGGGAACGACACCGGCAGCTTGCCGCCGGGGTTGACCTTGCCGAACAGCACGTCCGCCACGGCGTTACCGGCCTGGACCCCGGGGAACCACGCCTCGAGGATCGCCGGAGCGCCGGCGTCGACCCCGCCCAGGGTCAGCGGCCGGCCGTTGAACAGCACCACGACGAACGGCTTGCCGGTCGCCTTGATCGCGTCGATGAGCTGCTGCTGCCGTCCCGGGAGGTCGATGTTGATCCGCGAGGCGGCCTCGCCGCTCATCTCCCGGTTCTCGCCGAGCGCGAGCACGACCTGGTCGGCCGACCGCGCTGCGGCGACAGCGTCGGCGAAGCCGGCGTCCGAGGGACACACGTCGTTGGTGTCGGCCGGCGGCTCGTTGTGGCCGATGGTGCAGCCCTGCACGAACGTCGTGTTCGGGTTCTGCGCCTTGATGCCGTCGAAGACGCTCACCGCGTCCTCGTCACGGCCCCGGCCCCACCATGGCCCGAGCATGTCGTGCGGGCTGTTGCCGAGCGGGCCGATGACCACCGTCTTCTTCGCGGCGCTCAGCGGCAGGACGTTGCCCTGGTTCTTGAGCAGGACCATCGATCGGCCCGCGGCGGTACGAGCGGCCGCCACCGCGTCCGGCAGCAGTTGCTTCGACTCGGCCTGCGACACGTCGACGTACGGGTGCTCGAACAGGCCGGCGCGGAACTTCACCCGCAGGATCCGCCGTACCGCGTCGTCCAGCCGGCGCATGGTGATCCGGCCGTCGGCGAGCAGCTGCGCGCCGTAGTCGCGGATGAACGTGCTGGTCATCTCCGAGTCGGTGCCGGCCATCAGCGCGTTGGCGGCGGCCTGCGCGCCGTCGGCGGCCACACCGTGCCCACAGTCCGGTGTCGTCGCCGGCACCGGCGGGCAGGCGCGCGTCTCGGCCACCGCGGTCCAGTCACTCTCGATGAACCCGTCGAATCCCCACTCCCTCTTCAGGATGTCCGTCTCGGTGTACGAGTTCGCGCAGCCGGGCACGCCGTTGATCGAGTTGAACGAGCACATCACGGTGTCCGCGCCGGCGTCGACAGCGGCCTTGAACGGCGGTAGGTAGAAGTTGCGCAGCCGCTGCTCGGACATGTCGGTGGTGTTGTAGTCGCGGCCGCCCTCCGGCTGGCCGTACGCCACGAAGTGCTTCGGGCTGGCCGCGACCTTGTCCGGTGCGCTGTAGTCGTTACCCTGCGCGCCCCGGACCCGGGCGGCGGCGAAGACCGAGTTGAGGTACGGGTCCTCGCCGGCCCCCTCGGCGATCCGGCCCCAGCGCGGCTCGTGGGACACGTCGACCATCGGCGAGTAGATCTGCTTCAGGCCCACCGCGGCCGACTCCCGGGCGCCGTAGGTCTGGTCGGCCTGTGCCACGAACGGATCGAACGAGCTTGCCGCGCCGAGCGGAATCGGGAAGATCGTGCGGAATCCGTGGATCGTGTCGAACGCGAACAGGATCGGGATGTGCAGCCGGGACTCGTCGACGGCGATGTGCTGCAAGCGGTTGATGGTCGCGGGGTCGGTCTGGCTGAACACGCCGCCGAGCCCCCTGCGCACCTCGTCGTCGGTGACCAGGAAGTCCGGCAGCAGCTGGACCTGCTCGAGCTTCTCGCTGACCGTCATCTGCCGGAGCAGGGCGTTGACCCGCTGCTCGACGTTCTTGCCGGCGACGTGCCGGGCCGGCACGAGCGCCGCGTCGTCGGTGTCCGGAGCGGCGCCCACCGCACCCGCCGTGGTGAGCGTCAGCGCGAGCACGCTCACCCCGATCGCCAGCCGCCGTCCCTGAGAAGACCACGTTGTCCGCCTCATACGATCACCCCACCCGGTCGTACCACATCGAGGTCGGTGGGGATAGATGTGCGGCTATGGGGATGCGCGCACGGCGTCGGTGATGTCGATGGGGCCCGGCGGTGCCGGCGATGAGATCCGTCGGTGCCGGATCCGGGCCGCCGTCATCCGTGCCGCGAGGGCGGCGCCGAGCGATGCGGCGACACCCATGTGCACGACGTCGCCGGCCCAGTCGTGGACCGGGACCGGCACCTCGACCAGACGCACTGCCGGCTCGGCCGTCGGGGGCGGCCAGTCCGGCTGCGCAGCAGCGGGTGCGGGTCCGGCCAGCGCCGCGGCGGCGGCCGCGACAGCCAGCCAGCGAGCGACGACGGCGGTCCGGGCCGGCACCGTTACCGCCGGGAGTCGTCGGCGTAGAAGTACGGGTCCAGCACGCGCACCTGGGTGATGGCGTCCACCGGAAGCCCGTTGTGCTCGGCCACCTGCCGGATCGCCTCCGGCGACGGCCCGTCGTAGACGCAGAACGTCTTCGACTGGTCGTCGGAGACATACGAGTGCACCCAGGTCACCCCCTGGTCGGCGTTGGTGGCGATCACTCCGGCGACGGTCTTGGCGCCGGTGTCGTTGATCGGGATGTGGAGACCGTCGGCGAACGTGCGTTCCACGAGATAGCGGGGCATGGGTTCGACCCTTCGTTTCGGCGCCGGCGGATCCGGCTCACGGCGAAACGGTACGAACGGACCGGGCGCGCCCACATCGGAACCAGTTCCGCACTTGCCGGGGCGTCGCCGACCTGACATGAGAAGGACTACCCATGTTTGGCTCCGGTCATGGACGTTGCCGCGGGGCCCTGTCAGTGTGGTGTGGTGAGCGCGGAACCCGGGCTGCTCGAACGCTCATACCATCTGTCGGTCCTGCACGACGCGGCAAGCACCACCGCGGCGGAGCGGCAGGGCGTCCTCGTGCTGCTCGGCGGCGAGGCCGGCGGCGGGAAGACGGCGTTGCTGCGGCACTTCGCCGGCGCTTGTGCGCCGGCCGGCCGGGTGCTGTGGGGATCGTGCGATCCACTGTTCACGCCGAGGCCGCTGGGCCCGTTCCTGGACATCGCCCAGGACGTGGGCGGGGAGCTGGGCGAGCTGGTGGCGGCCGGCGCCAAGCCGTACGCCATCGCGGCGGCGCTGGTACGGGCGGCGCAGGCGGCGCACGGCACGATCATCGTCCTGGAAGACCTGCACTGGGCGGACGAGGCCACCCTCGACGTGCTGAGTCTGCTCGGTCGCCGCATCACCGCGATTCCCGCGCTGGTGGTCGCCACCTACCGCGACGACGAACTCGACCGGACCCATCCGCTGCGCCGGCTGCTGGGTGAACTCCGCAGCACCACGTCGATCCGCCGCCTCACCGCGGATCCGCTGTCGCCGGACGCGGTCGCCGCGCTCGCCACCCCACGCGTCGTCGACGCGGACGAGCTGTACCGGGTGACGGCCGGAAACCCGTTCTTCGTGTCCGAGGTGCTCGCCGCACCGGGCTCCGACATCCCGTCGACCGTCCGGGACGCGGTCCTGGCGCGCGCCTTCCGGTTGAGCGGCGCCGCCACGGCGGTCCTCGAAGCGGTCTCCATCGCCCTGCCACAGGCCGAGCTGTGGCTGCTCGACGCGGTCGCCACCGATTCGGCCGCCGGCCTGGAGGAGTGTCTGAGCTCCGGCGTGCTCGAGGCGCGGCCGGCCGGGGTCGGATTCCGGCACGAGCTGGCCCGGATGGCGATCGAGGAATCGCTGCCGCCGCACCGCCGGATCGCCCTGCACCGGCGTGCCGTGCAGGCCCTCACCGACCCGGCCGCCGGCACCGTGGACCTGGCCCGGCTTGCCTACCACGCGGAAGAGGCCGGCGACGGCGAGGCCGTGCTGCGATTCGCGCCGGAGGCCGCCCGGCACGCCGCCTCGATCGGCGCCCACCGGGAGTCGGCCGCCCAGTACGCCCGGGCGCTGCGGTTCGCCGACGCACTGCCCACGGATGCCCGGGCCGTCCTGCTCGAAGGCCGCTCGTACGAGTGCTATCTGACCGATCAGTCCGCGCCGTCCATCGAGGCCCTGGAACACGCAATCGCGCACTGGCGTACCTCCGGCAACCGGATGCGGGAGGGTGCCGCGCTGTCGCAGCTGTCCCGTCGGCTGTGGTGCGCCGGGCGCACCCAGGACGCCGCGACGGCGGGGCATGAAGCGATACGGCTGCTCGAAGGCTCACCACCGGGCAGCGAGCTGGCGGAGGCGTACACCGGTATGTCGTCGCTGTATCTCAACAACGAGTGGCTGGACGAGACGATCGCCTGGGGCCGGCGGGCGCTCGATCTCGCCGATGCCTGCGGTGACACCGCCGTGACCGTGCACAGCCTCAACAACATGGGCACCATGGAGCTCCTCGCCGGCCTGCCGGAAGGACGCGAGAAGCTGGAACGCAGCCTGGCGCTCGCGGAACAGGCCGGACTGGAAGAGCATGTGGGCCGGGCGTACATCCACTTCGGATGGGCGATGACCCGCATACGCGCGTATGAGCTCGAGCCGGTGCTGGACCGCGGTGTGAAGGTGTGCCGGGACCTCGGGCTGGAGACCTGGGCCCTGTACGTGATCGCCGGTCGCGCCCGGCTGCATCTGGATCGCGGCCGATGGAACGACGCGGCCACCGATGCCGGCGCCGTGTTGCGGGACGCGTCGTCCGTGCCGTTGCTGCGGCTGCAGGCGCTCACCGTGCTCGGCCTGGTCCGGGCCCGCCGCGGCGATCCGCAGCAGTGGGCACCGCTCGACGAAGCGCTCGCCCTGCTGGAGGATCACGACGAGCTGCAGTACAGCGCGCCGGTCGCGACCGCCCGGGCCGAGGCCGCCTGGCTTTCCGGCCGGGCCGCGGAGGTCGACGGCATGACCCGCGAGGTCCTCGCCGCCGCGGTGGAGCGACGCGCCGCCTGGATCATCGGCGAGCTCGGCTGGCTCCGGCGACTGGCCGGCGTCCGGGAGTCCCTGCCGGACCTCGTCGAGCCGTACGCGGCACAACTGGCCGGCCACGGAAGCGATGCCGCGGCGCGGTGGACCCGGATCGGCTGCCCGTACGACGCCGCCTTCGCCCTCGTCGAGTCGGACGACGAAGCCGACCTCCGCTCCGCGCTGGCGGAATTCCAGCGGCTCGGCGCCCGCCCGGCCGCCGCGATCGTGGCCCGGCGCCTGCGTGAACACGGTGTGCGCGACGTTCCGCGCGGCCCGCGGGCGGAGACCGAGCACCACCCGGCCCGGTTGACCCGCCGGGAGGCGGAGGTGCTGGTGTACGTGCAGCAGGGCGCGTCGAACGCGGAGATCGCCGCCCGGCTGTATCTGTCGGAGAAGACCGTGCATCATCACGTCTCGGCGATCCTGCGCAAACTCGACGTCGGCAGCCGAGGCCAGGCGGTCTACGCGGCCGCGCAGCGCGGCCTGATCGGACAGTGACCATTGTGGACGCATGAGATCGTCGCGGAGACGAAACGCCGCGTTCACCCGTCGTTGTCGCCGATGCGCCAACATGGATGAAGGGCCGTCCGGCCCTCGACATCTCCCACGTTTCTGCGGTGGGATGGAACAAAGGCCGGCGAAGGGACAGTGCGGTGTTGATCACAAAGGACCGTCACGCGGGTGCTGGCACAGCGGTCCGGCCTGCGTACGGACCGCTTGCCGGCACATACGAGCAGCGAACGGCCGCGTATGACGAATGGCGCCGCCGTCTGGTCGCTCTGCTTCCGGTACGACGCGGGGACGTCGTGCTGGACGTCGGCTGTGGAACCGGTTTGTGCTTCCCACGGTTGCAGGCGAAGGTCGGTGCGGAAGGGCGCATCGTCGGCATCGACGAGTCGGCGGACATGCTCGACATCGCGCGCGGGCATATCGCGGACCACGGCTGGGAGAACGTGACGCTGGTCACCGCGGCGGCGGATCGCGCGGCGATTCCGGCCAGCGCTGACGCGGCGCTGTTCTCGGCGGTGCACGACATCCTGCAGTCGCAGCCGGCGTTGGACAACGTCTTCGAGCACCTGCGGCCCGGGGCGTGGGTCGCGGCGGCCGGCGGCAAGTGGGCACGCGCGGGCGTCCTGTCGCTCGACCCGATCACGTACGCCGTGCATCAGCCGTACGTTCGGAGCTTCGCTGGATTCGACCGGCCCTGGCGACTGCTGGAACGCATGCTTGTCGACTTCACGGTGACCGAGGTGGCGTTCGGAACCGGCTACCTCGCCGCCGGCCGCCTCCCCTGACGACGCCGTCATCCGTCCGCGTCGAGGACCTCCTGTAGCGCGTCGCGCAACCGGCGGTATTCGGCCGGCCGCTCGGCCTTGAGATCCGCCAGGTCGGCGCGCAGCCGATCGACCCTGGTCGCGGCAGTGTCCAGCTTGATGTCGTCGATCTCCTCCTTCATCTCGGTGAACGCGGTGAGGCGCCGGTCGTCGGGTGCCGGCTGATCGCGTTCGTCGATCAACGCCTGCAGGGCGTCGGCGATCCGGCCGAGCTGCCGGCCGTAGCTGTGCCGCTGCACGACCTCGGCCTCGGTCTGGGGGGCGCTCGAGTTCACTCCGGTGATGGTGACGACCGGCGCGACCGTCCAGCCCGGCAGGATCGGCTGGGTGAGCCGTTGCGGCGCCGTCGCGAGTCCGCCCCACCAATTCCACGGCCAGAAGCCGCTCGTCTGGGTGCTCATGCCTCCAGAGTGCGCCATCGTCACCGGTCGGGGGTACCGGCCGGCACCATGATCCGCAGCGCGTTCCCGTCCAGGCCGATCCGCATCGGCGTGCTGCCGCACGGCTCGCCGTCGACCTCGACCCGGGCCGGGCGGTCGGTCTCCAGCCAGAGCTCGTCGACCGCGAGGAACGGCCGTTCCCGCAGCGTGCGGCGGTGGCCGGTGGCGGCGTTGCGGGCTGTCTCGCGCAGCAACTCCCGCCGGGCGGCGCCCCCTACCGCGTACGCGATCAGCAGCCGGTCGTCGGCGTCGGCGTCTGCGGTGATCGGCCGGCCGGCGTGGAAGCCGCCGTTCGCCACGTACAGCTGGTGGGTCGTGAACTCGTGCTCGCGCCCGTCCGCCTGGACGACCGCGCGCAGCGGCCGGTGCCGGGTGAGCAGCGCCAGGGCGGTGATCGGGTACGCGAGCCGGCCGCTGATCCGCTTCAGCGGGCGGGGCGCCTTCTGCATCACGTCGGCGGACAGACCCACGCCGACGTGGTTGGTGAACGGCACGCCGCCGGCGAGCCCGAGATCGACGTCGATGACCTTGCCGTCGGTGAGCGTCGCGATCGCGTCGTCGAGGCTCAGCGGCACGCCGGTCGTACGCGCGAAGTTGTTGGTGGTGCCCAGCGGCAGCAGGCCGAGAGCGATGTCGCGGTGCGCGAGCAATCGTGCCGCGGTGCTGATCGTGCCGTCGCCACCGCCCGCGACGAGCAGGTCCGGGCCGTTGTCGATCGCGGCGGCGATGGTCTGCTCCAGCTCGCGGGGCCGGTCGACGGGGTGCGTGCCGAGCAGCGTGAACCCGGCCGCGAGCAACCGCTGCCGGGCGCCGTCGTAGAGCCGGCGGCCGCGGCGGGAGTGGGCGTTGACAACGAGCACGGCGCGCCGGTGCCGCCGGATGGCATCGCTGAGCTCCGCCTTGGTCCGCACCGCCCGACCCTATCCACTACCGTCGCGCTCCCGCCCTTCCTCCCCGGCCGACCTCCTCCCCTTCCCACCGATCTTGGAGTTGTGGTTGCCCTTATGCGGCTTTCGGCATGCTTCGCGCCAACCACAACTCCAAGATCGGCGGATTCTGTGGGACAGGGCTGTGCCGTGACGTCGTCCATGCGCTGGTGATGCGGCCGCCAGGTCGGTGCGATCATGGCAAGTTCTGGTTAGCGACTAACCAGAACTTGCCATGATTCAGGGACCGCCGAGCAGGCGCCAGCAGCGGTGGGTGGGGGCCACTTCCGACTGTGCCCACCTTGGCCGATCTTCTCCCCGGCTCCGCGATCTCCTCCGCACGCAGCGCCGATTTCCTCAGGACCGCCGAACTCCTCCTCAGCGCCGCCGATCTCGTCTCGGCACCACCGAGCTCCTCCCCAGCGCCGCCGAACTCCTCCCCAGCGCCGCCGATCTCGTCTCAGCGCCGCCCAATCCTCCTCAGCACCGCCGAACTCCCCCCGCAGCGCCGATCTCCTTCCCAACGCCGCCGATCTTGGAGTTGTGGTTGGCACGAATCGGGCGTTACCTCGCGAA
>DATBGW010000044.1:0-15640 GCA_036557765.1 Actinoplanes sp. | reverse complement strand
CGGGGTCGCAGCAGCGCGACGGTGGCCGCCGGGCGTGGCGGTACGGGCCGGCCATCGAACTCACGTGCCCTCTGTGCCATCGCCGCCGGCAGCGTCCATCTCACTCGCCGATCCTCCCTCTTCCAGCGATCCGCTCGTCGGAATGCAATCCTTCCGTTGCCTCGCACGCGAGCTGCTCGCCCCGGCCCGCGATCTCCTTCGCCTATCCCCGCGGCCCGCTTCGCCCGCCGCAACCTACTCACCTCACCCGCGGCCAGCTCGCCCACCCGTGAGCTGCTCGCCACGCCTGCGCCTACTCGCCTCACCCGCGGCCAGCTCGCCCACCCGTGAGCTGCTCCCCACGCCTGCGCCTACTCGCCTCACCCGCGGTCAGCTCGCCCACCCGTGAGCTGCTCCCCACGCCTGCGCCTACTCGCCACGCCCGTGGCCTGCTCGCGTGCGAACGCCTTACCTGTCCGCAATTCCCCAGACGGCCGCCCAGGCCCGCTGCGTCACCCCGCGATCTTGGAGTTGTGGTTGGCGCAAATGTGGACGGAGTTTACATAAAGGCAACCACAACTCCAAGATCGCGGAGAGGGGTCGCGGGAGGGGTCGCGGGGAGGGACTGTCAGGTGAAGAAGGGGCGGACGGCGAAGTATCCCAGCGCGGCGATGATGCCGGCGCCGGGAAACGTGAGGATCCACGCGCCCACGATGTTCCCGGCCACGCCCCACCGCACCGCGGACAGCTTCTTGGTCGCGCCGACGCCCATGATCGCTGACGTGATCGTGTGGGTGGTGGAGATCGGCGCGCCCAGCCCGATGCCGAACACGAACAGCACCGTGCTGGCGACCGTCTCGGCCGCGAAGCCCTCCGGCGGACGCAGATCGATGATGCGGCGGCCGAGCGTACGGATGATGCGCCAGCCGCCGGCGTACGTGCCGAGAGCCAGGACCGTCGCGGAGGACCAGTACGCCCACTCCGGAATGTATGTCGGGTTGTTCTGGAATCCACCCACGTAGAGCGCGAGCACCACGACGCCGATCGTCTTCGCGGCGTCCTGCAGGCCGTGACCGACCGACATGGCGGCCGCCGACACGGTCTGCGCGTGCCGGAATCCGCGATTGAGCCGGCTCGGATTGCCGCTTCGGAAGATCCAAAGTAGGGCCAACATGAACAGGAAGCCGAGGGTGAAGCCGGCCAGCGGAGACACGACCATCGGGATGACGACTTTCTGCAGGATCCCGGCCCACTTCACAGCCTCGCCGGCAGCCAGCGCCGCACCCACCAGACCGCCGATCAGCGCATGCGATGACGAGGAGGGCAGACCGAAGTACCAGGTGATCAAGTTCCAGCAGATCGCGCCCAGGACGCCCGCGAAGACCACAGCGAGCCCGGCCATTCCCCGCGGCGGCTCGATCAGTCCACTGCCGACCGTTGCGGCGACCTTCCCGCCGAAATGTGTACCGACGAAGTTGCCGGCCGCGGCCATAAACAGCGCGACCCGCGGCGTCAGCGCGCGGGTGCTCACGCTGGTGGCGATGGCGTTCGCGGCGTCATGGAAGCCGTTCGTGTAGTCGAACGCCAGCGCGATGAGAATGACCGCCAGGACGGCGACGAGCTCGGCGGACAAGGTCTAGGACTCCTTGACCTTGATCGTCTCGACAGTGTTCGCGACGTGCTCGAAGGCGTCGCAGGCCGCCTCGAGTTCGTCCGCGACCTCCTTCATCTTCAGTACGGTGAGCGCGTCGTACTCGCCGGAGAAGAGCCGGACAAGGAGCATCCGGTACGCCCGGTCGCCGTCGTTCTCCAGCCGGTTGATCTCGATCCAGTACTCCTCGAGGCCCTTCATGCCGCGCAGCTTCGGCATGGCGTCGGCGGTGATCTTCGCCTGCTGGTCCAGCACGTTGACGAGCTCGTGCATCTCCCGTGGCAGCGACGGAAGCTCGGTGAGGCCGTACAGGTACAGCAGATTCCCGACCGCTTCCAAGTGGTCCATCACGTCGTCAAGCAGCGAACCCAGCGAATAGATGTCCTCCCGATCGAACGGCGTGATGAACGTTGAGTTGATCTTCTTGTACAGCTCGTGGGTGATCTGATCGCTGTCGTGCTCGACGTCGGTCAGGCGATCGCTCACCGCCTGGACGTCAGCGCCCGGCAGCGCCAGTTCGTTGAGCAACTCCGTACCCTTCACCAGGTTGTGTGCGGCCCGGGTGAAGAGATCGAAGAAGGCGCCCTCGGTGGGGCGAAAGGAGAACTTCACGGCGAACCTCGTCGACGGGTGGCAGGTCGGGGAATCTTGGCAGGAATGCTAGGGAACGGGTCCCCTGGTGACGTGCTCGCATACCCCCGGTAGGCAGCAGTTCAGGCTACGTTCACCCGTTGTTAACCATGGATCTGGGGGCGGTCGGACGCGGGGTGGTCTGGCGCCGCGCCGTCGGAGGCAGCCGCGGCGGGTCCGGGCGCCGGACCGGATGACGGCGCAGGTGCCGGGCGAGTCCGCGCTGGTCGGCGTCCGCGATGACATCGATGCCGGCCGCGCACAGCTCACCCCAGATCGCCCGCCGCGCCCGCCCGCTCGCGGCCGGAAGACCGGAGATGCGGACCGTACGACCGTCCTCATGCGCCGAACGCAGCAGGGCGTGCAGCAGATGCCGCTCCTCGGCGGGCATCGGCTCGCATCCGTCCCAGCCGAAGCGGCGCGTCCAGCATTCGCTGATCGCCGGGACCAGCGCCGGTGGTGCGGATCGACAGCCGATGTCGTCGAACGTTCCGTCGGCGAACGCGTAGCGGCGGCGCTGGCTTGCAAGCAGTTCCCGCACGTCGACGATGCCTGCGACGGTCACCGTGACGGCGCCGGGCTCGAGCCGGCCGTCGACGCACCGGCTCAGCAGTGGGGCGTGGTCGCGCAATTGTTGGTCGAGCATCCGGTACGCGCGGAGCAGCGTCTCGGCGTCCCGAATGGACCCGGTGAACTCAACCACCAGCCGGAACGGCACACGCTGGTCCCGAGCGAGCCGCCCACCGCCGGCCTTGGCCCGGCCCAGCAGCGGGGACAGCACGAGCCTGCGCAGCGTACGCCCGGGTCGTGGCGCGCCGGGCCCGACGAAGAGCTCGCCGCGCGGTCCCGGACGGACCGGAACGGTGAGGCCGCCCAGCCCGTGGCGTAGCACCGTGGCCAGCGGATCGGTGGATTGCATGCCGACCAGGGCGTGGCCGGGCCCGAGATACGGCTTCGGCCGGCGGAGCAACGCCACGCCGCCCGCCGCACCGGCGAGGGCGGCCGCCCCACCGGCGATCGCCACCACGTCGCTCGCCACGGACCGGCCCCCGTTCCACCGAATACGACAAAAGGTGCTTATCGCATCCTCACTGTACCGTTTCGACCGCGCAATACCGCTCCCACCGCGATACCGCTCCGTTCGCGTCGATCTTGGAGTTGTGGTTGCCTTTTTGTGGCTTTTCGTGTGACTCGTTCCAACCACAAGTCCAAGATCGCGGAGAGAGGGAAGCTGTGGGGAGCGGCGAGGCGCCGCGTCAGTCGAGGACGTGCGAGAGCCACTTGCGATAATGGGTGGCGAACGGCTCGGTGCCGTCGGCCAGCTCGACGAGCAGCTTCCGTACGGCCGCCTGCGCCTCGGCGACCACGTCGTCGGGATAGCCGAACGCCTGCCGATGGTCCTCGAACTCGTCCTCGTCGCGCAGCTCCACGAGCCCGGTCGCCCGGCGGCGTACCACGTCGAGATCCAGGTCGATGATCCGGACGGTGTCGTCCTCCCAATGCGCCGGCGTGGTGATGTCGCAGTAGACCTCGCTGGTCCGCGGCGGCGGATTGAACATCCCGGTCCACCATGCACGATGCGGGATGAGCAGCACGAACGGGATCTGCTCGATCGACGGTCGGCCGTGGTAGACCGACGCCGTACCACGGGGCACGCCGAGCCATATGCCGAGGTCGTCGTCGTGCAGCCGGCGCGCCGGGTAGTCGCGGTGAGCCGAGCCGTCGTACTTGGTGTAGACGACCCGGACCATCTCGCTCGGCATGGCAAGAACCCTAATGGTGCGACGATTTAGTCGGTGGGTGCGGGTACGGTCTCCGACGTGACAATGCGCACCGCCGCCTCGGCCGCCCAACTGCTCGCGGCCGCCGTCGGTGCCGTGCCCGGCGGGACCTCCCGGCCGGGCCAGGAGGCGATGGCCGCCGCCATCGAGAAGGCGATCGGTGACCGCGAGCACCTGCTCGTGCAGGCCGGCACCGGGACCGGCAAGTCGCTCGCCTACCTCACGCCCGCGCTGCTTGTGGACGGTCCGGTCGTGGTGTCCACTGCGACGCTGGCATTGCAGAACCAGTTGATCGAGCACGACCTGCCGCGCCTCGCCGAGGCGGTCCAGCCGGTGCTCGGCCGGCGACCGACGTTCGCCGTGCTCAAGGGGCGGCATCACTACCTGTGCCTCGCCAAGTTGGAGCACGCCGACGAGGAGGAGCCGGACACGCTGTTCGAGAACGCGCCACCGCGGTGGCTCGGCGCGGCCGGCAAGCTCGGCAAGCAGATCCAGCGGGTACGGGCATGGGCGGAGAAGACCGGGACCGGCGACCGCGACGAGCTCGACCCGGGCGTCGACGACACAGCGTGGCGTCAGGTGTCCATGCCGGCCCGCGAGTGCGTGGGCGCCACCCGCTGCCCGTTCGGTGCGGAGTGCTTCGCCGAGGCCTCCCGGGCCCGGGCGCGCGAAGCGGACATCGTCGTGACCAACCACAGCCTGCTCGCGGTGGACATGCTGGCCGGGCGCCACATCGTCCCGCCGCACAAGCTGCTCGTCGTCGACGAGGCACATGAGCTCGCCGACCGGGTCTCGTCCGCGGCGCAAGCGGAGCTGACGCCCGACGCGGTCGAGCGGTCGGTCCGGCGGGCGCGCCCGCTGATCTCCCAGGAGGCCGCCGAGACGCTCGCCGAGGCCGCCGACGCGCTGACCGTCGGCCTGGCCGACGCGCCCGCCGGCCGGCTGACCAACGGCTTGCCGCCGATGCTGGCCCAGGCTGTCATGCTGCTCGACGCGGCGACGCGTGCCGCACTGGAGGGGATCGGCGAGATCCGGAACGACGATCCTGATCCGGTTCGCAAGCAGCAGGCCAAGGCGGCGCTCGACGAGCTCTCCAAGACGGCGCAACGGCTGCTGGAGGAGTCCGAGCACGATGTCGCCTGGGTGGAACGGTCGGACACCGGCAGCGGCCGGCGTGCGCTCGTCGTGGCGCCGCTGTCGGTCGCGCACACGCTGGCAGATCACCTGTACGACGACCGTACGGTGGTGGCCACGTCCGCGACATTGACGCTGGGCGGTCGTTTCGACACGGTGGCGCGATCGCTCGGCCTACCCGTGGCCGCTGCAGTGCCCGCCGCCCGATCCGGGGACGAAGCCCCGCCGATGGACGGTGACGGATGGAGCTCGCTCGACGTCGGCTCGCCGTTCGACTATCCGCGGCAGGGCATTCTGTACGTTGCGGCGCAGCTTCCCCGGCCCGCCGCGTCCGGCCTGCCCGATGCGGCCGGCGAGGAGCTGCTTGCGCTCGTCACGGCACTCGGCGGCCGTACGCTCGGGCTGTTCTCGTCGCGCCGGGCCGCGACCCAGGCCGCCGAGCTGATCCGCGCCCGCACCGACCTGCCCGTGCTGCTGCAGGGCGAGGAGTCGCTGCCGATCCTGGTCCGGGCGTTCCGCGACGATCGGGCCAGTTGCCTCTTCGGCGTCATGTCGCTGTGGCAGGGCGTGGACGTGCCCGGCGATGCGTGCCAGCTGGTGGTGATCGATCGGCTGCCGTTCCCCCGTCCCGACGAGCCGTTGGCCGCGGCACGCGCCGCGGCGGTGGACGCGGCGGGCGGTTCCGGCTTCTCGTCGGTCAGCGTCCCGATCGCCGCGGTCCGGCTCGCGCAGGGTGCCGGTCGGTTGATCCGGTCGAGTGGCGACCGTGGCGTCGTGGCCGTTCTGGACTCGCGATTGGAGACGGCGCGCGGATACGGCACGTTCATGCGCCGCTCTCTGCCCCCGTTCTGGTACACGACGCGGCGAGACGTGGCGCTGGGCGCTCTCAACCGCCTCGCCAGCCCCTGAGGTCCTCCCCCACCCGCCGTTCCGGCGCCCGCCCCAAACCTCCCGCGATCTTGGAGTTGTGGTTGCCTATTCGCGGCCTAACGCCCGATTCGTGCCAACCACAACTCCAAGATCGCGGAACAGGCGTCGCTGGTCACGCGAAGGGCTACCGCGCGTCAAGGTCCGCACGGCTCGTGGACCGTGGTAACAGACGGCCGTCCTGAGGGCTCTTTGTTCCAACCTCGAGTTTCGGATTGGTCGGCTAGGCGGCTTGGTGCCAGGCCAGGAGCGCGGCGTGGGGTCTAACCCGCACGAACCGGGCGGTGATCAGGGCCTGGGCCGCCGGGAAGGGAGTAGGGCGCCGGGCTCGGCCTAGCTGCCGGCCGGCTGCGATGCAGTGACGACGACCGCGTCCGGCGGGACCTCGGGTCGGCGGCGCGCGAGGCGACGGATGCCCGTGTTGAGCACGGCGATCAGCGGCACCGCGACCAGCGCGCCGATGATGCCGGCGAGGACCACCCCACAGGCGATACCGATGATCACGACAAGCGGGTGGATCGCCACCGCGCGGCCCATGATGAGTGGCTGCAACACGTGGCCCTCGAGCTGCTGCACGAAGATCACCGCGCCGAGCAGGATCAGTGCGATGATCCATCCCCGGTCCACGAGTGCGACGAGGACCGCCACCGCACCGGAAACGCTCGCGCCCACGATCGGTATGAACGCTCCGAGGAACACCAGCGCGGCCAGCGGGAACGGGAACGGAACCTGGAGGATCACCAGCGCCAGCCCGATGCCCACCGCGTCGATGAAGGCGACAAGAACGGTGGCCCGCACGTACGACCCGAGCGTCGACCACGACGCCGCGCCCGCGTCGGACAGTGACCAGCGCGCGTTGACCGGGAACAGCCGGACGATGTAGCGCCAGATCTTGCGCCCGTCGCGGAGGAAGAAGAACGTCGCGAACAGCACCAGCAACGCCCCGGTCACGATCTCGGCCAAGGTCGCCGCGGTGGCTACCCCGGTCGCGGTCAGGGACGACGTGTTGGCATTGATCCAGTTCTGGGCAGATTCGATGGCCTGGTCCACCTGGGCGTCGGAGAGATGCAGCGGACCGGTCTGCGCCCAGTCCTGGATCTCCCGTACGCCGGCGCTGGCCTTGCTGGTGAGCTCCGGCGCACCGTCGACAAACTGGTTGATCACCAGGGTGAGCGTTCCAATCACCGCCGCCAAACCGCAGATCAGCACCAGGAACGTGGCGAGCGACGGTGCCAGCCGGAGCCGAAGTAGCCAGTGAACCGCCGGCGCGAGGAGCGCGGACAACAGGAGCGCGATCGACAGCGGGATGACGACGATGCTGATGATGCCGATGAACCGCAGCAGCGCCCAGCCGACCAGGCCCACCACGATGAGACGCCATGACCACGCAGCCGCGATCCGCAGCGAGTGCGGCACTTCGGAGTCGTCCCGGCTGACGGTGGATTGCTGCCGATGGGAGTCGGGCTCCGGGTTCGGCAACTCGAATTCGATCTCGTGCTCTGGCTCCGAACCATCCTCGTTGTCGGCGCGGGCCATCCGTACGGACTCGCGGCCGGTGTCGTACGCCTTGCGCAAGTTGTTCCGGACGCGTTCCAAGCGGCTCAACAGCCGACCTCCTCCCCGTCGTCTCCACCGTAGTCGTCGGCGTCATTCACTTTCCTGGGCTTTGTACCGACAAACCAGCCGACGCGCCAGGGGGCGCCCCGAACCATGGGGTTTGCGGGCGTACCGTCAGCGTGGTGAGCGCCGTTACCCACTCCACCACCACCGAGGCCGGATTGCCGATCCGGATGCTGCACGACCGCGTTCTGGTCCGTCTGGAGGGAGCGGAGGGCGAACGCCGATCGACCGCCGGCATCGTCATTCCCGCGACCGCGTCGATGGGGCGCCGCCTATCGTGGGCGACAGCGGTGGGAGTCGGACCGAACGTTCGGTCCATTGTGGTCGGCGACCGGGTGCTCTTCGATCCCGAGGACAGGTCGGAGGTCGAGTTGCACGGGCGCGACTATGTCCTGCTCCGCGAGCGGGACGTGCACGCCGTGGCCGCGAATCGAGTGGAACCGGACGGCACCGGCCTCTATCTCTGAGGATCCGCTGAGTCCGGCGGCGTGCCGCCGGCGGGCGGCCGGTAATAGTCCGGCGGCGCAGCGTAACCCGGCGGGATGCCGTAACCGGGCGGCGGACCGTACGACGGCGGCACACCACGGCCAGGCGGCGGACCGGACGCTGGCGGCGCACCATGGCCTGGCGGCGGACCGTACGCTGGCGGCGGACCGTACGACGGCGGCGGACCATTGGTCGACGACGGACCGTAGCTCGCCGGCGGACCATAGTTTGGCGGCGGCGGACCGTATGACGGCCGTGGTAGGACATAGCTGGCACCCGGTGGACCGTAACCACCCGCTGGTCCGGCCCACGCCGGAATCGGCTGCGGAGCCAGACGAACGGGAACCGGCACGACGGGCTCATCCGGAGCTCCCACCGTTCGGGTCACGCCGTCCGGAAAGGCGATCCGGTAGCTCTGGCCGTCCCAGAACGCCTTTGGCATCTGCGGGTCCCGGCCGGCGAAAACCGACCGGTAGCCGACGATCGAGGTGAGCAGGCGCTGCTCGTCCTCGGACGCCCGCTGCACGTCGTCCGGCTTCCGATCGAGCCCGCGCTCCAGACCGTCACGCAGCAGCGCCAACTGAGTCGCCGTGGCCTGGAACCCGCGCATCGCCTTCAGCCCCGCATCGCCGGCGACCCGCCGGGCCCAACGGCGCGCCGAATGCCGCCGGCCCAGGCTGCCGAGCGACGCGACCTCGGGCGGCGCGAACCAGCCCGTGCGTACGTAGTGGGGCAGCACCCGCTCGCTCAGCCGGCCCTCCCAGCCGCGCAGCGCGATCGCGAATCCGACCGCGGCGAAGAAGAACGGGACCATGAACCCCAGGTAGCCGTACAACATGATCAACGGTTGTCCGGTCGCGACCGAGAGCGTCGGGAGCAAATTGAACGTGCCGTGCAGGATCATCGCGGTCAACAGTCCGGCGATCGGCGCCAGCCAGATCACCCGGCGGTCCGCGGAACGCGACGACACGCCGAGGCCGACGCCGGTCATCGAGGTGAAGAGCGGATGCGCGAATCCGGTGAACAGAATCCGGACGATGAAGATCAGGAACACGTTCTGAATACCGGTGGCCGGGCCGTACTGATCGGCACCCGCTGCGTAACCGTGGCCGCCGAGGTACAGCACGTTCTCGACCATCGCGAACCCGACCGCGGACAGGCCACAGTAGACGATGCCGTCGGTGATGCCGGACCATTCGCGGCGGCGGCGCCAGAGCAACAGGATCGGGCCGGCCGCCTTCATCGACTCCTCGATGAACGGCGCCACCAGCACCGCGACCAGAGCATCGGGCAGACCGAGCCGGTCGAACAGCCACGACGCACCCGAGTTGACGCCGAGCGCGGCCAGCGTGGCGACCGATGATCCCCACGCGAAGCAGAACAGCAGATATCGCGTGGGCTCCGGCTCGTACCGGTCCAACCACAGGAAGCACGCGACTAGCACCGGCACCGGCAGGATCGCAGCGCCCAGGCCGATGATGAGCGCGCTGATGCCGTAGCTGAAACCCAGGATCAGGAGCATGGTGATCGCGCAGGCGGCGATGAAGCCGATCACCCCGGCCAGCGGGAGCCAGCGCGGCCACCGGCGCTTGCCGGCCAGTAAGACGGGCGCCACTCCAGCCGGCACAGCACCGGCCGGCACCGGCTCCGATGGCGGCGCGACCACGACGCGCGGCGCGGCCCGGGCCGGCATCACCTCCGATGGCGGCGTCAGCCCGCCCGGTGCGATCCCCGGTGGCGGCGTCAGCCCGCCCGGTGCGATCCCCGGTGGCGGCGTCAGCGCGCCCGGTGCGATCGCCGGTGGCGGTGTCAGGCCGCCCGGTGCGATCCCCGGTGGCGGCGTGGACTCCGGCTCGGCCCAGACCGGAGCGGTCGGTGGCTCGGCGGGCGCAGCCGGCGCGGACCGGTCCGCCTCGTCGGGCGACCCGCCCGGTGCTACGTCGGCCATGCCGCCAGCGTAGCCATCAATCGGGGCCGCGACCGGCGGTGCCGGGTCGTGACCGACGGCGTTCGATCGCCCGGTAAGGGAGGGGCTGTCCCAATCGATCGCGCGCCGCACTATCCGCAGCGTCTCCTTCCCCGCGATCTTGGAGTTGTGGTTGGAGCAAAACCGGTTAGACAGGACAAAAGGGCAACCACAACTCCAAGATCGCGGGGAAGAGGGGCGGGCGTGCCAGGATGGCGGCCGTGACTTCGATGGCGGCCGTGACTTCGCTGGGCGCGCGGTGGCGGGCGGCCGTACGGGGTGCCGGGGCCACCGCGGACGACGATGCGATCGACGCCGCGGGCCGGGACCTGCTCGTGCGCTGGTCCGAGCCGCAGCGGCGTTATCACGACGTGACGCATCTGACGGCCGTACTCGATGTGGTGGATCGGTATGCCGACCTGGCGGCGAATCCGGACCGGGTGCGGCTCGCCGCCTGGCTGCACGATGCGGTGTACGACCCGCGGGCGGTCGCCGGCCTGAACGAGCGGGACAGCGCGGTGCTGGCGACCGATCTACTGACCCGGCTGGGCGTGGCAGCCGACGTGGCGACGGACGTGGCGACGCTCGTCGCGCTGACCGACGGGCACGCTGCGGCTGACGGGGATCCGGACGGTTCGCTGTTGTGCGACGCGGACCTGGCGATCCTGGCCGCCGAGCCGGACCGGTACGCCGCGTATGCCGCCGCCGTCCGCGACGAGTACGCGCACGTTCCGGACGACGCGTTCCGCTCCGGCCGCGCGCGGATTCTGCGTGCTCTGCTCGATCTGCCGTCGATCTACCGCCTACGCCCGCTGCGAGTGGCCTGGGAGGGTCGCGCCCGCGCCAACCTGACCGCCGAGCTGGCGAGGCTGCCCTGACACGGCGGCCACGTCCAGGTCATTCGCCGCCGACGGCGTGCCTCGATCGCTGAACGTCGGCAACTGGCTGGCAACGAACCTCTACGTCGCCGAAATAGCCGGCGTACGCCGCAGCCCGTGAATCGTGGGAATTTGGGGTTAGCGACGAACCCCAAGTCTCCAAGATCTCCAGGCATGAGCGCTCCGGCCAAGCCGACGTCCGGCCTGCACCGCCCAAACAGCCCTCGCTCGCGCTATCAACGACCTTCCCTCCCCTTTCCGCGATCCGCGTCCCCTCTCCCCGCGATCTTGGAGTTGTGGTTGGGACGGAAGCGTAGAAGTCGGGCGTATGGGCAACCACAACTCCAAGATCGCGGGAGTGCTCAGCGGTGCAGGTGCTTCGGACGGCGTAGGCCCGCCTCGCGGAGGCGGACGGCCAGCTCGCGCGGCGGCAGCAACGTTGCGCCCAGCCACAGCGCCAGCTGAAACCGGGCCGCAGGGATGTCGTAGTGGTCCCGGTCGAACGCTCGCCGCGGCGCACCCAGCATCTCGGCGAACACGTGCAACTCGGCGTACGACAGATCGCTGACGAGATGGGACCAGAGCCGCCCGCGGGCCGGCCACCGGGGCTCGTCGATCAGGATCAAAGATCGACTTCCAGGAGGTCGCCGCCCCGATCCGCGGCGATGCCACGCACGTCCGGCGCTCCCATGCGCGCCGCGTCGGCGGTGAGATCGTCCGGCATGGTCTGCGACTGGCGCTCGGCCTCGACCCGGGCCACGTAGTGCTCGACCTCCCGCTCGCGGACGCTGGCGTCCCAGCCGAGCGCCGATCCCATCAGCTCGGCCGCACGTCGCGCCGACTCGGCGCCCCGGTGCGGCGTCTCGAACGAGATCCGGGTCCGCCGGGTGAGCACGTCGTCGAGATGCAGCGCGCCCTCGGCGAGAGCCGCGTACGCCACCTCGGCCGACAGGTACTCCGGCGCCCCGGCCAGCGGCGCTGCCAGCGACGGGTCGGCCGCGATCATGGCGAGCAGGTGCACTGTGAGCGTCCCGTACCGTTCCAGCAGGTGTTCGACCACACCGGCTGTGACGCCGTGCCGGCGGGCCATGTCATGCCGGTCGCGCCAGGCCGCGGCGAATCCGTCCGCGCCGAGCAGCGGCAGCTGGTCGGTACGCGACGGCGGCGCGATGCCGCCGATCCGGCGTACCGCACGGTCGATGACGTCGGCGGCCATCACCCGGTACGTCGTGTACTTACCGCCGGCCACGAGCAGCAGGCCGAGCATCGGCTCGACGACGGCGTGCTCGCGGGACAGCTTTGAGGTGGAGTCGGCCTCGCCGGAGAGCAGCGGCCGCAGCCCCGCGTACACGCCCTCGATGTCATCGGTGGTGAGCGGGCGGTCCAGCACGGTGTTGACCTGATCGAGCAGGTATTTGATGTCGCGCGCGGAGGCCGCCGGGTGCGAGCGGTCGAGACGCCAGTCGGTGTCCGTCGTGCCGATGATCCAGTGGCCACCCCACGGAATCACGAACAACACGGACGTTGGCGTACGCAGGATGAGGCCGGCCTCGCCGGTCATCGCCGAGCGCGGCACGACCAGGTGGACGCCCTTGGACGCCCGGACCCGCAGCCCGGGCCGGACGCCCACGTCGCTGAGCATCTGCGACATGTCGTCGCTCCACACGCCGGTGGCCGCGACCACGGTCCGCGCGCGTACCTCGAACTCCGGATGATCAGGCGCCTCAAGATCCCGAACGCGTACGCCCACGACCTCGCGCGCCTCCCGGACGAAGCCGGTGACCCGCGCGCTGGTGACGACGGCCGCGCCGAGGCTGGCCGCCGTACGGGCCAGGTTGACGACCAGCCGCGCGTCGTCGACCTGCCCGTCGAAGTACCGGATCGCGCCGGCGATCATGTCGGCTCGCAGGCTGGGGAACAGATGGCGGGCGCCGTTCCGGGTCAGATGCCGGTGCAGCGGCATCCCCCGCCCGGCTCCGAACAGACCGGCGAACGCGTCGTAGGCCGCGACCCCGGCGCCGTAGTACGTGCGGTGCCAGATGCGCGGGACGGGGCCGCCGGCCATCAACGGCACCAGGATCGGTACGGGCCGGACCAGATGCGGGGCGATCCGGGTGGAGAGCAACCCCCGCTCGGTGAGCGCCTCGTGCACCAGATGCAGTTCCAGTTGTTCCAGGTAGCGCAGGCCGCCGTGGATCAGCTTGCTGGACCGGCTCGACGTGCCGGCGGCCAGGTCGCGGGCCTCGACCAGGGCCACGCTCAGCCCTCGGGAGGCCGCGTCCAGGGCCGCGCCGGTCCCGGTGACGCCGCCGCCGACGACAAGCACGTCGAAGTGTTCACGTTGCAGCCGCCGCAGATCGGCGACGCGGCGAATCGGGGACAGCCGGCCGGCGGCGTAGCGGGATACCGAGGGATCGCGCACCCGTCCCACGTTAGCCCTCGCTGCCGTCCCTCCGGCGGGGGAAATGCGCACGGTAGGTTCGGCGGTCGTGGACTGGACGATCGCCGAGCTGACCGACGACGACGCGCCCGCGGTGGTGACGCTCTGCCGTGCCGCGCTGGACCTGCCCGAAGACGCCGCCGAGGCGGCGGCGATCGTCGAACGCCTGCGGGAACGCACGGGTACGGACGGCTGGGCCCCGCAACCGCGGCGGCTGGCCGGGTTCGCCGCGTCGGCGCCCGGTGGTCGGATGGCCGGCGTGGTGCTCGGCTCGATGTCATCGCGAGATTCGTCCACCGGCCACATCGACCTGCTGGCGGTCGATCCGGACCGGCGGCGGCGCGGTATCGGGCGGGCGTTGATCGCGCGGATCGAAGGCGCGCTCGCCGAGCTGGGCGCCGCCGCGGTCGAACTCGCCGGCAACGCGCCGTATTACGCGTGGCCGGGCATCGACGTGCGCTACACGCCGGCGGTCTGTGCGGCGATGGCGCTCGGCTACGAGTTCCAGCAGGCGGCCTGGAACATGACGGCCGACCTGAGCCATGCGGACGCCCCCGGGCTGCGCCCGACGGAGCCGACCGAGCGGCGGCTGGCCGACCGCGGCATCGCCGTGCACCGGGCGACGCCGGATGATCTCGCGGGACTGGTCGAGTTCGCTCTCGCCAAATTCGGAAGCGGCTGGGCCGGCGAGATCACCCATTCGGTGGGACGGCCGGGTGCCGGTTGCCACCTGGCAATGACCGACGGTGGCGAAATCCTCGGGTTCGCAGCGTACGGATCGTCGCGGCCGAGCTGGTTCGGCCCGATGGGAACGGCTCCGGCGGCGCGGGGTACGGGCATCGGCTCGGTGTTGTTGCGCCGCTGTCTGGCGGATCAGAAGGCGGCCGGCCACGACCGCGTGCAGATCGGCTGGGTGGGCCCTGTCCCGTTCTATTCGGCCACGGTAGGCGCCCGCATCGAGCGGGTCTTCTTCCGCTACCGCAAGCGGCTATGAGAACGCCGTTGTCGCTAATTGAGCGACAAAGAGACACGGCCCTCAGAGCGACCGAAGGGGCAGGCCGGTCCAGGCTTGCGCCCGTTCCGACCTGCCCCTTTCGTACTGTAGGACTTAGAAGTCCATGTCTCCGCCGCCCGGAGCACCGGCCGGGGCCGGGGTCTTCTCGGGCTTGTCCGCCACGACCGCCTCGGTCGTGAGGAACAGCGCGGCGATCGACGCGGCGTTCTGCAACGCCGACCGGGTGACCTTCGCCGGGTCGATGATGCCGGCGTCGAGCAGGTTCACGTACTCGCCGGTCGCGGCGTCCAGGCCGTGGCTCGGCTCGAGGTTGCGAACCTTCTCCACCACGACGCCGCCCTCGAGGCCGGCGTTGACGGCGATCTGCCGAAGCGGGGCGTCCAGCGCGATCTTGACGATCTGCGCGCCGGTCGCCTCGTCGCCGACCAGGTCCAGCTTCTCGAACGCGGTCTTGCCGGCCTGCACGAGCGCCACGCCACCGCCGGGCACGATGCCCTCCTCGACTGCTGCCTTCGCGTTGCGGACGGCGTCCTCGATGCGGTGCTTGCGCTCCTTCAGCTCGACCTCGGTGGCCGCGCCGACCTTGATGACCGCAACACCGCCGGCCAGCTTGGCCAGGCGCTCCTGCAGCTTCTCGCGGTCGTAGTCGGAGTCCGACTTCTCGATCTCGCCCCGGATCTGGTTGACCCGGCCCTGGATCTGCTCGGCGTTGCCGGAACCGTCGACGATCGTGGTCTCGTCCTTGGTGATGACGACCTTGCGGGCCTGGCCCAGCAGGCTCAGGTCGGCCTGGTCGAGCTTGAGACCCAGCTCCTCGCTGACGACAGTGCCGCCGGTGAGGATCGCGATGTCCTCCAGCATGGCCTTGCGGCGGTCGCCGAAGCCCGGCGCCTTGACCGCGACGGACTTGAACGTGCCGCGGACCTTGTTGACGATCAGGGTCGCGAGGGCCTCGCCCTCGACGTCCTCGGAGATGATGACAAGCGGCTTACCGCCCTGCATGACCTTCTCGAGGACGGGCAGCAGGTCCTTGACCGCGGAGATCTTGCTGTTGGCGATCAGGATGTACGGGTCGTCGAAGACGGCCTCCATCCGCTCGGCGTCGGTCATGAAGTACGCCGAGATGTAGCCCT
>DATBGW010000043.1:0-7816 GCA_036557765.1 Actinoplanes sp. | reverse complement strand
GTGCAGACCAAGAACCTGTTCGGCGACGCCGCGGCGGGCGCGACCAAGCGCAGCGACATCAAGGGTCCGCTGAACATCCTGCTGGTCGGCATCGACCCGCGGAACGACACCACGGCACCGCTGTCCGACTCGATCATCGTGGTACACGTGCCGCGCAGCATGGACGAGGCGTACGTCTTCTCCATCCCGCGGGACCTGGTCGTGGACATCCCGCCGTTCGCCAAGACCGGCTTCCGCGGCGGCCGCGCCAAGATAAACGCGGCGATGTCCTACGGCAGCTCGATCGGTAACGGCAAGCATGATGTGGCGCAGGGCTTCGATCTGCTCGCCAAGACCGTCAGCCACCTCACCGGCATCCGGCGGTTCGACGCCGGCGCGATCGTCAACTTCGGCGGTTTCAAGCAGATCGTCGACGCCATGGGCGGCGTCACAATGACGATCGACCAGAACGTCAAGAGCGAGCACCTGCAGCCGGACGGCAAACCGCGGCCGCGGCTGGCGAGCTGCGCCAGCAACAAGTGCGCCCACCCGTACTACGGCCCGCAGAAGCAGTACAAGAAAGGCACGTACCACCTGCAGGGCTGGGAGGCGCTCGACTACGTGCGCCAGCGGTACGGCCTGCCGAAGAGCGACTACGACCGGCAGCGGCACCAGCAGCAGTTCATCAAGGCGATGGCGAAGCAGGCGCTGTCCAAGAACGTGGTGACCAACCCGGCCAAGCTGGACCGGGTGCTGCGCGCCGCCGGCAAGTCGCTGATCTTCGACGGTGGCGGACACAGCGTCGTGGACTGGGGACTCGCGCTGCGCGGTATCCGTTCGGAGAACATGACGCTCGTCAAGCTGCCCGGCCGCAGTGAGATCGTCAACGGGCAGTATCAGGGTGAGGCGCTCGAGCCCAGCGCCGAGGAGTTCTTCCGCTCGGTGACCACCGGTACGGTGGCGGCGTTCATGTTGGCGCACCCCGACTACATCAACAAGGTGTAGCGGCGTCTAGAATTCCTCCAATCGGTTTAGCACTCCGCTCTCGAAGGAGACAGCGTGGCCAATCAGCTGCACGTTGAAGTCGTCGCCGTCGAGGAGAAAGTGTGGTCGGGCGAGGCCGAGATGGTCGTCGCGCGGACTACGGAGGGTGAGATCGGCGTGCTGCCCGGCCATTCGCCGCTGCTGGGCTTGCTGAAAGAGCCGTCCCAGGTCCGGGTCAAGCTGGCCGGCGGCGAGCAATTGACGTACGACGTGGCCGGCGGCTTCCTCTCCATCGACGAGAACGGCGTGACAGTGCTGGCCGAGTCCGCGACGCCCGCCGAGCCCGAAGCGCGTTGACATGACGACGCGGATTCTGGAGGTCGCCGGAATCTGCGTCGCCGTGCTGTTCATCCTGCTGATAGCCGTCTTCGTCCGAAGCCGGCTGCTGATGATCGGTGGCGGCACCATCCGGCTCCAGGTCCGGATCAACACGATGGTGCTCGGCCGGGGGTGGTCGGCCGGTATCGGCCGGTTCGCCGGCGACGAGCTGCGGTTCCACCGCATGTTCAGCTTCGCGGTCCGGCCCAAGCGGGTGCTGAACCGCCGCAGCCTGAGCGTGGACCAGCGCCGGCTGCCCGAGGGGCCGGAACGGCTCAACATGCCGGGCAACTGGATCGTGTTGCGCTGCAGTACCGGGCGGACCGGGGTCGAGATCGCCATGGCCGAGTCCACGTTCACCGGGTTCGTCTCGTGGCTCGAGGCGGGCCTGCCGGGCCAGCCCGGCGGCCTGGCGCGCCGCTCGCCCGCCCGCCCCCGCCCCGCCGAGCCGTTCTAGCCGCAGGGCGAAGCCGTCCTCCCCCGCCGCCCCCACCTCCTCCGCGATCTTGGAGTTGTGGTTGCCCTTACGCGGCTTTGCGCCCGCTTTGTTCCAACCACAACTCCAAGATCGCGGGGAAGTCTTGGGGGATCCGCGGGGAGTCAGCGGGCGCCGCCGGGGACCCACTTCACGTCGCCCTGCGGGTTTGCCGTCCGGGCGAGGATGAACAGCAGGTCGGACACGCGGTTCAGGTACTTCGCCGGCAGCTCCGACGTGCGGGACGGGTCGGCGGCCATCAGCGCCCACGCCGACCGTTCCGCCCGGCGCGCGACCGTCCGTGCGACGTGCAGCAGCGCGGCACCCGGCGTACCGCCCGGCAGCACGAACGAATCAAGCGCCGGCAACCGGGCGTTGTAGTCGTCGCACCAGGCTTCGAGCCGTGTCACGTACTCCTCGGTGATCCGCAGCGGCGGATAGGGCGGATCGTCGGCGATCGGGTTGCACAGGTCCGCGCCCACGTCGAACAGGTCGTTCTGGATCGCGGTCACCACCGCTCGTACGTCGTCGGGCAGGTCGCCCAGCGCGAGCGCCACGCCGAGCGCGGCATTGCACTCGTCGGCGTCGGCGTACGCGGCGATCCGCGGGTCGGTCTTCGCGGCGACCTCGTTGTTGCCCAGGCGGGTCCGCCCGCCGTCGCCGGCGCGCGTGTAAATGCGGGTGAGGTGAACGGCCATGGGTTACACCCTACGAACCCGGCGGGGAGAGAACCCATACCATGGCCCGCGTGGATGTGATCCGGCTTCAGGGCGGCGCGCGGCTGACCGGCGACGTCAGCGTCGGCGGCGCGAAGAACTCCGCGCTCAAGCTCATGGCGGTGGCGTTGCTGGCCGAGGGGCGCACGGTGGTTACCAACGTGCCCCGGATCACCGACATCGCGATCATGGCCGAAGTGCTGCGCCGGCTCGGGTGCGAGGTGCGGCTCGGCGCGGGTGAAGCAGTCATCGACGTACCGGCGGACCCGGGTAGCGAGGCCGACTACGACCTCGTCCGGCGGCTGCGCGCGTCCATCTGCGTGCTCGGCCCGTTGCTGGCGCGGCGGCACTACGTACGGGTGGCGCTGCCAGGCGGCGACATGATCGGCTCGCGCGGCCTGGACATGCACATGTCCGGGCTGGCCCGGATGGGCGCCGAGATCTCCGGCGAGCACGGCTTCGTGATCGCGTCCGCCCCCGGCGGCCTGCGCGGCACCAAGATCTGGCTGGACTTTCCCAGCGTGGGCGCGACCGAGAACCTGCTGATGGCCGCCGTCCTGGCGCGGGGCGTCACCGAGATCGACAACGCGGCCCGCGAGCCGGAGATCGTGGACATCTGCCGCATGCTCACCGAGATGGGCGCGCGGATCTCCGGCGCCGGCACCTCGACGCTGGAGGTCGAGGGCGTCCACGGGCTCCAGCCGGTCCGGCACACCACGGTGGGGGACCGCATCGTCGGCGGCACCTGGGCGTTCGGGGCGGCGATGACCCGGGGCGACATCACCGTGCACGGAGTGCCGTCCGCGTTTTTGGACATCGCGCTCGACAAGCTGGTCGCGGCCGGTGCGACCGTGGAACCCGGGGACGAGTCGTTCCGGGTACGGATGGAGGAGCGTCCCCGGAGCATCGACATCGTGACGCTGCCGTTTCCGGGGTTCGCGACCGATCTGCTGCCGATGGCCATCGGTCTGGCCGCGGTGAGTGACGGCTCCTCACTGATCACCGAGAACATCTTCGACGGCCGGTTCATGTTCGTGAACGAGATGGTGCGTCTGGGTGCGGACATCCGTACCGACGGTCACCACGCGGTCGTCCGCGGCCGCGAGCGGCTGTCCGGGGCGCCGGTCCGGGCGACCGACATCCGCGCCGGTGCCGGGCTGGTGATCGCCGGCCTGTGCGCCGAGGGCGTCACCGAGGTCGGCGCGGTCCACCACATCGACCGTGGTTATCCGAACTTCGTCGAGGACCTGGCCAAGCTGGGCGTCGAGGTGGAGCGCGCGAACGTCCTGGAGCCGACGTACGACTTTTAGCGAGCACCGGATTCAGAAGGCACGAGCCGCCGAGCGACAGCGGGCCCGGCCTAGCGGGCGACCAGGCGGCGGGCTTCCTCCACCTGCTCGGCGAACACCAGCACCGCGATCCGGCCATCGCGGCCGGTCGCGCACGTCGACCGGATGCCCGCGGCGGCGAGCAACCGGCGGACCTCGGCGGCCACCTCCGGCTCGGCGGTGACCGCGGCGGGGCACAGCAGGCCGTAGTCCTCCCGCTCACGGAAGATCGTCAACCCCTCGGCGGACGCGCCGTCGTCCGAGCCGAACCGCCAGAAGGCGGCCCCGACGAGCGCGCTCAGGGCAACGGCGAAAAGCGGTCCGAGGAGGTACCAGCCGTCGCCTGCGGGCATGAGCACAGTCTGGCACCGGTCCGTAGCCTTTTCCTCGGATTTGCACCGATCAGGGTATCGACGGGGGTACCAGTTAGGGTGGGGAGCGAAACGCGAACCCCTTAAGGAGAGGCACATGGCTGGTCGACTCGCGGTCATCGGCTCAGGTCTGATGGGCTCCGGCATCGCCCAGGTCTCGGCGCAAGCCGGCTGGCACGTCACCATGCGGGACATCGACCAGCCGTCGCTGGACCGGGGCATGGCGGCGATCCGGGATTCGCTCGGACGGTTCGCCGCCAAGGGCCGGATCGCCGAGGAGGACGTCGCGGCCACGGTCGACCGGATCACCCCCACCACGGACATGGACGCGCTGGCCGACGCGGACATCGTGGTCGAGGCCATCTTCGAACGGATCGAGGCCAAGCACGACGTGTTCCGCCAGCTCGACAAGATCTGTAAGGCCGGCGCGATCCTCGGCACCAACACGTCGGCCCTCCCGATCACGCAGATCGCCACTGTCACGGATCGGCCCGAGTCGGTGGTCGGCATCCACTTCTTCTCGCCCGTACCGATGATGAAGCTGGTCGAACTCGTCCGCGGCTATCGCACCTCGGACGAGACGCTGGCGACCGCGCGCAACTTCGCCGAGGAGGTCGGCAAGACGTGCGTCGAGGTGAACCGGGACGTTGCAGGCTTCGTCTCCAACCGGCTGTTCTCGGCGCTGGTCGTCGAGGCCATCAAGCTGGTCGAGTCCGGGGTGGTCTCGGCCGCCGACCTGGACACGGTCTGCAAGCTCGGCTTCGGGCATGCCATGGGCCCGCTGGCCACCGTGGACCTGACCGGCATCGACGTGCTGCTGCACGCGGCGGAGAACATCTACCACGACACCGGTGACGAGAAGTTCTTCCCGCCGGAGCTGATGCAGCGGATGGTCACCGCGGGCGACCTCGGCCGCAAGACCGGCAAGGGGTTCTACACCTACTAAGCTCACCCGCGGCGGAAAACCCCAGAAAAAACCTCATCCGTCGCGCTTGGTGGTCCAGCGGAACGTCGTGAGGCACAGCACCAGCGCGAGCACACACCACGCGGCCAGGACGATGGCGACGCGGTCGAGATGGAACGCGCCGCCCGGTTCCTGGGCGCCGAACGACGCCGGCAGGAAGACCGCCCGCAGCCCCTGGCACATCCATTTGAGCGGGAAGAGCGACGCCACTGTCTGCATCCACACCGGCAGGCTGGTGAAGACGAAGAACACTCCGGAGATGAACTGCAGGATCAGCGCCACCGGGGTGACCACCGCGGGCGCGCTGCGGCCGGTCCGGGCCACCGACGAGAACGCCACGCCGCACAGCGTGCACGCCGTGATGCCCAGCGCCGAGACCCAGAGGAACGTGAGCCACTTGGCGCCCGTGTCCGGCAGGTCGAGCCCGAAGAACATCGTCGACACGGTCAGCAGGATCACCGTTTCCAGCACCGCGATGAACGCCACCATCAGCACCTTGCCGGCGAAGTAGACCCACCGCGGCATCGGCGTACCCAGTAAGCGCTTCAGCACGCCGCGGTCGCGTTCCATCGGGATCTGGATGGCCAGCGCCTGGAAGCCGGCGGTCATGAGGCCGGTGGCGATCATGCCGGTCACGAAGTACTGGGTGAACTTCACCCCGTTGCCGATGTCGCCGTTGAAGATCGACCCGAACACCACGATCATGATCGCCGGGAACGCCAGCGTGAAGACGACCTGCTCGCGGCTGCGCAGGAACTGCTTGATCTCCAGGCCGCCCTGGCTCAGCCCGAGTTCCGCCGTGCTCATGCGGTTGTGCCGATCTTTCGCATGCCCTCGTGGCCCTCGCTCCGCTCGGTGCGCTCGGTCATGCCGATCATCTCGAGGTAGACGTCCTCCAGCGTGGGCCGCGTGACGGTCAGGCCCGGCACCTCGCCGTCGTACCGCGCGGCCAGATCGGCTACGAACGCCGTCGGAGTCGCGCTCTGCATGCGTTCCCAGGCTCCTTCGGGCGTACGCCAGGAGACGGTCGCCAGCGCCGAGTCGCGGTGTCCCAGCATCCGAGGCGTGTCCACCGCGATGAGCCGGCCCTGGGCGATCACGCCGACCCGGTCCGCGAGCGCTTCGGCCTCCTCGAGGTAGTGGGTAGTAAGCACGATGGTCGTTCCGCTGTCCTGCAGATCGCGGATCAGCCCCCAGAACTCGCGCCGCGCCTCGGGGTCGAAGCCGGTCGTCGGCTCGTCCAGGAACAGCAGTTCCGGGCGGCCGATGATGCCGAGCGCGACGTCCAGCCGGCGTTTCTGGCCGCCGGAGAGCGTGTGCGTGCGGGCCCGCACCTTCTCGCTGAGGCCGACCCGGGCGATCACGCCGGCCGGGTCGTCCGGCGCGGGATAGAACCGGGCGAAGTGCCGTACGACCTCGCCGACTGCCAGCTCGTCGAACTCGCCGGTGCCCTGCAGCACGATGCCGATCCGCTCACGCCAGCGTCGGGCGGCCGGATCGCGTGCGGCGCGCTTGCCGACTCCCACGGCCGGGTCCACGCCCAGCACGGTGACGTCGCCGGCGTCGCGCTGGCGGTACCCTTCGAGGATCTCCACGGTGGTCGTCTTGCCCGCGCCGTTCGGCCCGAGGAGGGCGAAGATCTCGCCGCGTCCGACCCGAAGGTCGACGCCGTCCACGGCGACGGTGTTCCGGTACGCCTTGCGCAGCCCCCGTACGTCGATCGCCGGCTCCCCGTCACCCATGGACGAGACCCTACAACCGCCCTCCTCAAGCACCTCCGCGATCTTGGAGTTGTGGTTGGCACGAATCGGGCGCAAGGCCGCGTATGGGCAACCACAACTCCAAGATCGCGGAGGAAGTTCAGGGGTGGGTGGTGGCGAATGTCAAGGACAGGAGGGTGGCGGCGATCATGCCGCCCAGCAGGGTGAGGCCGATGCCGCCGATGTCCAGCCGCGCGTGAACGCGGTGCGCCAGCACGGCCGCCACCGGGACGCCCGCCGACGGAGCCATCAGGAAAGCGAGCCAGCCGAGCCCCCGGATCAGCGCGCCGCCCGGGACGCCCGCGCCGCCGAACGTGACCAGGCCAGCGGCGAGCAACCCGGTGGCACCCCCGATCAGGGCACCCAGCACGGGCAGCAGCGGAAGCGCCCACCGCGGAAGCGGTCGCCGGGCGGCGGGTCGTACGGTGTCGTCGATCCGCTCGGCCGCACGGGCCAGCAGGGCACGCGCCGACTCGCGGCCGCGGGCCGTTTCACCCTCCTCCCCGGAGGGGCGGCGCTGCAGGGCCACTCGCGGCAGCGCTTCGACCGGCGCCGGCTCCGGCAGCTCGCCGACCGCCCGTACCCGTACGCCGCGGGCCCTCCGCAGCTGGTCCCACAGCCGCGCCGCCTCCCGGTCGACGTCGAGGACCTGCGCCGCGGCCGCGCCGGCCCACCGGTCGGCGTCGGCCGCCTCACCCTCGGCCCGGGCCAGTTCCCCGGCCGCGCGGGCCGCGTTGTCCTGATAGGCCCGTTCGGCACTCTCCAGGTCGGCGTCCCGGCGCCGGGTGACGTCGGCCAGCGCGCTCATCATCAGCTGGTAGTCGCGGTCACGTGTGGTCACTGTTCACCTCGTACGGGATG
>DATBGW010000042.1:0-7428 GCA_036557765.1 Actinoplanes sp. | reverse complement strand
CATCGGTCACGCGCCGGAGGGCGCCGGTGCGACCCGCCCGCCCGGAGGACGCCGGTGAGATCGCCCGTATCCAGCTGTCCACGTGGCGCACGGCATACCGGGGACTATTTCCGGCGCACATCCTGGCCGGCCTGGACGAGGAGTACCTGACCGCCGGTTGGCACCAGGCGATCACCGAACCCCCGTCGGAGCGGCATCGCGTCCTCATCGCGGTCGAGCAGGGCGATACGTCGTACACGGTAGGTTTCGCGGCCGGCGGGCCGGCGGACGAGCAGGCGCTGGCGCCGGAGGAACGACCGCTCGGTGCGGAGGTCGCGGCGATCACCGACCTGTTGGTCGAGCCGCGGTGGGCGCGCCGCGGGCACGGCAGCCGGCTGCTCGCGGCCTGCGTCGATCTCTGGCGCGACGACGGCTTCAAGTCCGCGGTGGCCTGGGTGTACGAGGCCGATCAAGTGATGCAGCGGTTCCTGGGTTCGGCCGGCTGGGAGCCGGACGGGGCCGGCCGCGCGCTGGACGTCGACGACATGCTGGTCCCCCAGCTACGCATGCACGTCGCCACGTAACTCCCCGCCGATCATGCCAAATCGCGGGGAAGAGGAGGATGTCTTGCAGCCGCTGCTGCATGATCTTGTGCCGACCGTCGCGGCGCCCACGTCGGTGCTGGCCGGCGGGGACGGGCAGATCCGGCCCAGCGGCGTCCAGGGCGTGTTTCACGCCGACGCGCGCGTGCTGTCCCAGGCGCTGCTGCGCCTCGACGGCCGCGAACCCGAGGGCATCGGTCACGCGCCGGAGGGCGCCGGTGCGACCCGCTTCGTGGCGGTCGCCCGGTGGCTGGGTGACCGGATCAACGACCCCACGGTCCGGCTCGACCGGTACCGGCACGTGGCGCCCGGCCGGGTCGAGGAGCGGATCGAGATCACCTCCACCGCCACCGTTGGCGTCGCCACCCTGGTCACGCTCGACCTGGCGGTAGACCTCGCACCGATCGAGGCCGTGCGGTCCGGCCGGAGCGGCGAACCGCGTCCCGCGGCAGCCGGCCCGGATGGCGTCGTCTGGACCGGCGATCGGATCACCGTGACCGTCACCGCCGACGGCGCCGAGACCGACCAGGCCGGCCGGCTGGCGTGGAAGGTCGATCTGAACCCGCACGACCGCGCGGTGCTGCACTGGGAACTGCGGGTCGACGACCCGGGCGCGGCCACGCACGCGCCCCGCGGCCCCCGCGAATGGTCCCGGCCGGACGTGGCGGCCGCCGACTCGCGGCTGTCCCGGCTGGTCGAACGGTCGCTCGACGATCTCGACGCGCTGCGACTGTCCGACGGTGACGACCCGTTCCTGGCGGCCGGCGTGCCGTGGTACCTCACGCTGTTCGGCCGGGACAGCATCTGGGCGGCCCGCATGCTGCTGCCGCTGGGCACCGACCTGGCCGCCGGGACGCTCCGCGTGCTGGCCCGCCGGCAGGGCACCAGGCTCGATCCGGAGACCGGCGAGGCACCCGGCAAGATCATGCACGAGTTGCGGCGGCACACGTTCGGGCTGCCCGGCCAGGGCATCCGGCTGCCGCCGGTCTACTACGGGACCGTCGACGCCACGCTGCTCTGGATCAGCCTGCTGCACGACGCCTGGCGCTGGGGCATGCCGGCCGAGGACGTGGCAGCGCTGTTGCCGCACGCCGAGGCCGCGCTCGGCTGGCTGTCCGGATACGCCGACCCGGACGGTGACGGCTTCGTGGAGTACATCGACGAAACCGGTCGCGGGCTGGCCAACCAGGGCTGGAAGGATTCCGCCGACGCCGTGCGCTTCGCCGACGGCCGCCGGGCGGTCGCACCGATCGCGCTCGTCGAGGTGCAGGGGTACGCGTACCGGGCGGCGCTGGACGGGGCCGCGCTGCTGGAGGCGTTCGGCCGGGACGGCGGTGACCGGTGGCGGCAGTACGCGACGGCGCTGGCCGAGCGGTTCCGTTCCCGGTTCTGGACCGAGGGCGGCCACCCCGCGCTGGCACTGGACGCCGCCAAGCAGCCGGTGGACTCGCTGACCAGCAACATCGGCCACCTGCTCGGCACCGGGATGCTGAACGCCGACGAGGAGCGGGCGGTCGCCACCGCGCTGGCGTCCGACGCGATGTCCGGCGGGTACGGGCTGCGGACCATGTCGGCGCGCGACGTCGCGTTCTCGCCGCTGTCGTACCACTGCGGTTCGATCTGGACGCACGACACCGCGATCGTGGCCGCCGGGCTGGCCCGGTCCGGCTTCGCGACGGAGGCCCGGACCCTGATCGAGGGGCTGCTGGCGGCGGCGGAGGCGTTCGACTTTCGGATGCCGGAGTTGTACGCCGGTGACTCGCGGGCCGACCTGACCCGGCCGATGCCCTATCCCGCGGCGTGCCGCCCGCAGGCGTGGTCGGCCGCGTCCGCGATCCTCATCGTGCAGGCCGCGCTGGGCCTGGAGCCGGACGTCCCGGCCGGGCGCGTGCGGCTGCGCCCGCTGCCGGGCATGCCGCTCGAGGCGCGCGGCCTGCGGATCGCCGGCGGGCCGGTGGACGTCCGGGTGGACGCGGCCGGCGACGCGCGCATCGAGGGAGGGCCGATCTCGCGGGACTGAGGCCTGCCTCCCCGCGATCTTGGAGTTGTGGTTGGCACGAAAGCGGACGAAGCTCGCATAAGGGCAACCACAACTCCAAGATCGCGGAGAAGGGCCAGCGGGGAAGGGCTAGTCGAGCAGCTCGTCGATGCCGACGGTCAGGCCGGGACGGTTCAGGACCGAGCGCACCGCGAGCAGCACCCCGGGCATGAACGAGGCGCGATCCAGGGAGTCGTGCCGGATGGTCAGTGTCTCCCCTTCCGTACCGAAAAGGACCTCCTGGTGCGCGACCAGGCCCGCGGCCCGGATGGCATGGACGCGGACGCCGTCGACATCGGTGCCGCGCGCGCCGGTCAGCTCCTCCTTGGTCGCGTCCGGCATCGGGCCGCGACCGGCCTCGGCCCGGGCCGCGGCGACCAGTCGCGCGGTGTGCTGGGCGGTCCCGCTGGGCGCGTCCAGCTTGCGCGGGTGATGCATCTCGACGATCTCGACTGACTCGAAGAACCGGGCGGCGCGGGCCGCGAACTGCATCATCAGCACCGCGCCGATGCCGAAGTTCGGGGCGATGATCACGCCGATGTCCGGCTTGTGGACCAGCCAGCTCCGCACCTGCTCCAGCCGCTCGTCGGTGAAGCCGGTCGTGCCGACCACCATGTTGATGCCCTGGTCCACGGCCCAATGCAGGTTGTCCATGACGACGTCGGGCGTGGTGAAGTCGACGAGCACCTGAGCCCCCGCGTCCGAGGCGTTGAACAGCCAGTCGCCCTGGTCGATCATGGCCACGAGCTCCAGGTCGTCGGCCGCGTCCACGGCCTTGCACACCTCGAGTCCCATGCGGCCGCGGGCGCCGAGGACACCGACCAGGATCGGCTCACGCTCGTCAGTCACGCCGTCAACTTAACCCACAACCGTTCCGCCGCGCCGACCACCACGAAGGTGACTGCTACGTACAGCCAGCCGACCAGCACGTCGACCACGTAGTGCTCGCCGGAGTACACCAACGTGAACGTCATGGCGAGCGGGTACGCCAGCAGGAGCGGCCACCACCGGCGGCGTACCACCGGCAGGAAGAACGCAACAGCCATCATCGCGTACGCGGTGTGCAGCGACGGCATCGCGGCCACCGGGTTGGCCGCCTCGACCTGCAGGGCGTTGAGCGTGTTACCGGCGCCGTGCAACCCGATCAGGTTCCACCCGGCGGTCGAGATCCGGGCCACCGGCTCGGGCAGGTAGCCGTGCTCGTACGCCCACCAGGGCGGGGCGGCGGGATACAGGAAGTAGGTGATCAGCCCGGCCAGGCTCAGCGTGATCCAGCGGCGCATGTACCGCGCCCACTGGTACCGGTCCCGCAGCCAGAGGATCACCGCGACGGTCGGGACGGTCAGGAAGTGCGAGACGTAGACGAGCGAGACCGCGATCTCCCACCACTGCACCCGGCCCGGCTCGTACAGGTGTTGCTGTAGCCAGATCGTCGGCACCTGCCCACCGAACATCGCCTCGTCGGCGTCGATGAGCGGCGTGACGTGCGGCGCGAACAGGCTGTCGGCGTAGCCGCGGGAGACGTTGTAGACGACAAGCAGGAGCGCGATCGGCAGCCAGTCGCGCAGGAACCGCATGTGCTCGCGCCACGGCAGATGGTTGCGCCAGGCGATGGTGGCGAGCCACAGCCAGCCGAACGCTATCAGCGGGTCGCTGGTGGGCACGCCGACGAAATAGGTGCCGACCGCGAAGCAGGCCGCCCAGACCAGCATCCCGACGATCCGCCGCCGGCGCCGGTCCGGCGCGGGCGGCGCGGTCTGCGGCGGCGAGCTCAGCGTGGTCACGGCGCGCCGAACGCCGAGGCGTCGAACGGCCCCACCACGGCGAGCGACAGCGGGCCGGACAACAGCTCGGCGGCCAGGTCGTTCACCTCGTCGAGCGTCACCCGGTCGACGCGTTCCAGCAACTCGTCGACGGTCATCAGATCGGCGTAGAGCAGCTCGGACTTCGCGAGCCGGCTCATCCGTGACCCGGTGTCCTCGAGATTGAGCACGTACGAGCCCTTGACCATGCCCTTGCCGCGGGCCACTTCGTCGGCGGTGACGCCGGCCGCCGCGACCCGGTCCAACTCGGCGCGGGTCAGGTCGAGGACCTCTTCGACCTTGCCGGGAGCGCAGCCGGCGTACACCGCGAACAGGCCGGTGTCGGCGTACTGCGTGGCGTACGAGTAGACGGAGTACGCGAGGCCGCGTTTCTCCCTGATCTCCTGGAACAGCCGGCTGGACATACCGCCGCCGAGGAGGTTGTTCAGCACGCCAAGCGCGAACCGCCGCTCGTCCAGCCGGCCGATGCCGGGACCGCCGAGCACGACGTGCGCCTGTTCGGTGTCCCGGTGCTGCACCACCGTGCCGGCGGGGCGGATCGGCACCCGGCGGCCGGCGGGCCGCAACCCGGTCGGCGCGTCCGGGCCGGTGTCCAGCGGCGTGCCGGCCACCGCGGCCCGGACCATGCGTACGACCGCCGTGTGCTCCAGGTTGCCCGCCGCGGCGAGAATGATCTGCGGGGCGGTGTACCGCCGTCGGTAGAAGCGGTTCACCTGGGCACGGGTCATCGGCGAGACGGTCTCCGACGTGCCGGAGATCAGCCGGCCCAGCGGGTGCCCGCCGAACATCGCCGCCGTGAAGAGGTCGTGCACCTCCTCGCCCGGCTCGTCCTCATGCATGGCGATCTCTTCGAGGATCACCGCGCGTTCGGTCTCCACGTCGGCCGGGTCCAGCAGTGACTCGGCCACCGCGTCGCAGAGCACATCAACGGCAAGTGGCAGGTCGGCGTCGAGCACCCGCGCGTAGTAGCAGGTGTACTCCTTGGTGGTGAACGCGTTGGTCTCGCCGCCCACCGTCTCGATGTCCGCGGAGATGTCCAGGGCGGTCCGCTTCGGCGTCCCCTTGAAGAGCAGGTGCTCGAGGAAGTGCGACGCGCCGGCCAGCGTCGGCGACTCGTCCCGTGAGCCCACGTTCACCCACACGCCCACCGACGCGCTGCGGGTGGTCGGGATCGCCTCGGTGACGATCCGCAGGCCGCTGGGCAGCACGCTGCGCCGGACACCGTCGCGAAGGCGGTGGGTGACGACGCGGGCCGGCCTGCCGGCCGGCCCGCGAACTGGTGCTGACATGTCGGGCGTCAGCTGCGGTCTCTGTCGCGGTCCCGGTCACCACCGGAACGCTGCCGGCGCCGGCGGGGTTCGCCTCCGCGGTCCTCGCGCGGGGGCCGGCTGTCGGATCCGCCGGCGGCCGCCGGCGCCTCGGCACCCTCCGGGCGGACCTTGTCGAGGTAGATCTTGCCGCGTCCGTCGATGTCCGCGATCTGCACCTCGACCTTGTCGCCGACGTTGAGGTAGTCCTCGACCTTCTCGACCCGCTTGCCGTCGCCGACCTTCGAGATGTGCAGCAGGCCGTCGCGGCCCGGCAGCAGCGAGATGAACGCGCCGAACGCAGCGGTCTTCACGACCGTGCCGAGGAACTTGTCGCCCACCTTCGGCAGCGTAGGGTTGGCGATCGCATTGATCCGCTCGACCGCGGCCTCGGCGGACGGACCGTTCGTCGCACCGACGTAGATCGTGCCGTCGTCCTCGATGGAGATGTCGGCGCCGGTCTCGTCCTGGATCGCGTTGATCGTCTGACCCTTGGGGCCGATCACCATGCCGATCTTGTCGACCGGGATCTTCACGGTGGTGACCCGCGGGGCGTAGTCGCTCATCGCGGCCGGGCCCTGGATCGCGGTCGCCATCTTCGCGAGGATCGTCGCGCGGGCCTCGTGCGCCTGCTGCAGCGCCCCGGCCAGCACGTCCGACGGGATGCCGTCGAGCTTGGTGTCCAGCTGCAGCGCGGTGACGAACTCGGCGGTGCCGGCCACCTTGAAGTCCATGTCACCGAACGCGTCCTCGGCGCCGAGGATGTCGGTCAGCGCCACGTACTGCGTCTTGCCGTCGATCTCGTCCGAGATCAGCCCCATCGCGATACCGGCGACCGGAGCCTTCAGCGGGACACCCGCGGACAGCAGGGACAGGGTCGACGCGCAGACCGAGCCCATCGACGTCGAGCCGTTCGACCCGAGCGCCTCGGAGACCTGGCGGATCGCGTACGGGAATTCCTCCCGCGACGGCAGCACCGGCACGAGGGCGCGCTCGGCCAGGGCGCCGTGGCCGATCTCCCGGCGCTTGGGCGAGCCGACCCGGCCGGTCTCCCCGGTGGAGAACGGCGGGAAGTTGTAGTTGTGCATGTAGCGCTTGGACTTCTCCGGTGCGAGCGTGTCCAGCGCCTGCTCCAAGCGCAGCATGTTGAGGGTGGTGACGCCGAGGATCTGCGTCTCGCCGCGCTCGAACAGGGCCGACCCGTGCACCCGGGGCAGCACGCCTACTTCGGTGGTGAGCGGCCGGATGTCCCGCGGGCCGCGGCCGTCGATGCGGATCTGGTCGCGCAGCACCCGCTGGCGTACCTCGGACTTGGTGATCGACCGGAACGCGGCGCTGATCTCTTTCTCCCGGCCTTCGAAGCGGGCGTCGAGCTGCTCGTGCGCCTTGGCCTTGAGCTGGTCGAGGACCTCTTCGCGCTCCTGCTTGCCGGCGATCTTCAGCGCCTCTGCGACCTCGCCGCGGACCGCGTCGCCGACCGCCTCCAGCACGTCGTCGCTGTAGTCGAGGAACACCGGGAACTCGGCCACCGGCTTGGCGGCCACCTCGGCCAGCTCGTTCTGCGCCCGGCAGAGCTCGCGGATGGCCGGCTTCGAGGCCTCGAGGCCGCTGGCCACGATCTCCTCGGTCGGGGCGACGGCGCCGGCGGCGATCAGCTTGACCGCCTGCGGGGTGGCCTC
>DATBGW010000041.1:0-14582 GCA_036557765.1 Actinoplanes sp. | reverse complement strand
GCTCGCGGTGGAGCGGACCGCCGAACCGTGTCGGTGGTCGCACATCAACGCGGCGTTGATGTTGTACGGGGACGACGCGAGTGAGGACCAGGCGCGCGCGTATCTGCAACGCTGGGGCATCCTGCCGCCGGAGCTGACCGACCACGTGGTCCGCTTCCTCACCCAGCCGAGCTCGCGGACGTACGTGATCGCCTACCCGGCCGGATTGGAGCTGTGCCAGGCGTACGCCGCCGCCGCGCCGCACCATTTCCGCCGGCTCCTCACCGAGCAGGTACGCATCCGCGACCTGCTCGGTGAGGACCGCTTGGGTTGACCACGTGCGACACTGCCGTCATGGCGTACGACGAGGAACTCGCCAACCGGCTCCGTGAGCTGGTGCAGGGGGAGCGCGGCGTCACGGAGAAGCGCATGTTCGGTGGGCTGGCGTTCATGATCAACGGCAACATGGCGGTCGGCGCGAGCAGTCAGGGCGGATTGCTGCTACGGGTCGATCCGGCCGAGACCGACGCGCTGGTGGAGGATCCGAACGCACGACGATTCGAAATGCGCGGACGCGCGATGGACGGGTGGCTGCGTATCGACACCGACAGCCTGTCGACGGACCAGCAGCTGCAGCAATGGGTTGCCCGCGGCGTCACCTACGCGCGCTCCCTCCCGCCGAAGCGGTAGCCGCGCCTTACCGGCACTCCGCCGATCTTGGAGTTGTGGTTGGGACAAACTGGGCGCTAATCGGCAAAAGGGCAACCACAACTCCAAGATCGGCGGAGTATTTGGGGGTGGTTGGGGCGTGGGGCGGGTTAGGTGCGGCCGGTTACGACGTTGCCGGCCGTGTGCGGCAGCATGACCGCCTCCACGGCCGGCGCGGCGAGAATGACCGCCAACGCCACGAACGCCACCCGGTACGGCACGTCCGCGCCGTCGCCCGGCCCGACCGCCTCGGCGGCCGATGAGCCGAGCCGAACGAGCAGCGCGCCCACCGCGACGCCCAGGCCGGCACCCAGCTCCTGCACCGTCGACATGAGGGTGTTCGCGCTGGTCATCCGTGCCGCCGGGACGTCGGCGAAGGCGACCGTGTTGTAGGTCGTGAAGCCGATCGACCGGAAGACGCCGCTGCATGTGAGCAGCACCAGCAGGACGAGCAGTGGCGTGCTGGGCTGCAGGAACGCCATCCCGACCAGGCAGACCGCCGACGCGACCACGGCGGCCAGCATGACCGCGCGGATGCCGAAGCGCCGCATCAACGGCGTGGTGGCCGGCTTGATGCCGAGGTTCCCGGCGAACAGGGCGATCACCACCAGCCCGGCATGCGCGGCGTTCCACCCGAAGCCGAGCTGGAAGAACAGCGGCAGCAGGAACGGAATCGCGGTGATCACGGCACGGAAGATCGATCCGCCCAGTGCCGTGACGCGGTACGTCCGTACCTGGAGAATCCGCAGGTCCAGCAACGGCCGGGACACGCGCAGCAGATAGCGGATGGTGGCCGCGAGCACTGCAGCGGCCACTGCGAGCGCGCTCGTCGTGACCGGCCAGTCCGGCCGCGGCGCGGCCACCGCCTCCATGCCGACGACCAGAGCGGCGATGCCCACCGCCGTGAGCAGGAAACCGCGCCAGTCCAGCCGGCCGGTGTCGTCGGCGCGGACCTCGGGCACCAGCCGCCGCGCCAGCAGCAGGCCGACGAGGCCGAGCGGAACGTTGATCAGGAAGATGAGCCGCCAGGAGGCGTACGTGCTGAGGATGCCGCCGAGCCCGGGCGCGACGAGCGGAGCGACAAGAGCCGGCCAGGTCAGGTACGCGATGGCGCGGACGAGTTCGGTCTTCGCGGTCGTGCGGATCACCACGAGACGGCCGACCGGTACCATCATCGCGCCGCCGACGCCCTGCAACACCCGGGTCGCCACCAGCATCGGCAGGCTGGTCGCCGCCGCGCATCCCGCGGACGCACAGGTGAACACGGCGATCGCCACGATGAAGATCAGCCGGGCTCCGAACCGGTCGGTGAGCCAGCCGCTGACCGGGATGAGCACCGCGAGCGTCAGAACGTACGCGGTGATCGCCACGTTGACCGCGACCGCCGGTACGCCCAGGTCCGCCGCGATGTGCGGAGCCGCCGGAGCGATCACCGTCGCGTCCAGGATCTCCATGAAGTACGCGCCCGCCACCAGCAGCGCAAGGCCCCGCGCCACCCGGCCGACCGGCTCGCTCGTCATCCACCCACCCTTCCCCAGCCGCGAGGTGCTCACACGGAGCGGCGACCCGGCGGCTGCGAGGCGGACTCAGACCCGCTTCATGATCTCGTCGGTGGCGGCCCAGCTCGCGAGGAGCGTGAGCGCGTCCGCGGAGGCGGTGCCCGGCTCCGCGGTGTACGCGTTGAGCCGCAGACCGGCGTCGGCGGTGAGCTCCATCGACTCGTACGCCAGGGTCAGATCACCGACGACCGGGTGGCGGAGATGCTTCACGCCGCTGCGGTGCAGCCGTACGTTGTGCGCCGCCCAGCGGATCCGGAACGTCTCGCTACGGGTCGACAGCTCTCCGATGAGATCGGTCAGCGCCCGGTCGTACGGGTCACGGCCGGCCTCGGCGCGCAGCAGCGCCACCGTGTCGCCGGCCAGGCTGTCCCAGCCGGCGTAGAACTCCTGCGACGCGGGATCGAGAAAGATGAACCGGGCGATGTTCGCCGGCGTGCCGGGGGAGTCGAACAACGGCGCGAAGACCGCCCGCCCGAGCTGGTTGGCGGCCAGGACGTCGAGGCGACCGTTCCGCACGTACGCCGGCGCCGTCGTCATCGCGTCGAGGATTCGCTGCACCGCCGGCCGGACCTGCCGGCGGGCCGGACGCCGGGGGGCCCGCGCCCGCATCGTCGACGTGTTCGCCGCCTTGGCCAGATGGATCAGGTGCGCGTGTTCCGCCTCATCCAGCTGTAGCGCCCGGGCCAGGGCGTTCAGCACGCTGTCGGACACGCCGTTCAGGTGGCCGCGTTCCAGGCGGGTGTAGTAGTCGACGCTGACGCCGGCGAGCATTGCGACCTCTTCCCGGCGCAGTCCGGTGACCCGGCGGGTGCCGCCGTAGACGGGCAGGCCGGCCTGCTCCGGGCTGATCTTGGCCCGCCGGGTGGTGAGGAAGTCACGGATCTCGGCCCGGTTGTCCATACCACGACGCTACGTGGCACGCGGCGCGGCCGGGAGGTTCTGTCAGTACCCGGGTCGTGCCGACAACGATCGGCCGCGCGGCCGTAGCGTAGTCGCCGTGGCGAACCCGAACGTAACAGTTGCCGCTGATGCGTCGCCGTGGGCGCCGCTGCGGCGGCGTGCCTTCCGATGGCTCTGGTTCGGTGTGCTCATCAGCTGGACCGGCACCTGGATGCAGATGGTCGGTGCGCAGTGGCTGCTGGTCGACGCGCCGAACGCGGCAACGCTGGTGTCGCTCGTGCAGGCGGCGAACTCGGTGCCGGTGATGCTGCTGGCGCTCCCCGGCGGCGTGCTGGCCGACTCGTTCGACCGGCGCTGGCTGTTGTTCACGGTCCAGGTCTACTTCTTCACCGTGGGCATCCTGCTCGCCGCGCTGACCGCGGCGGGGCAGATGCCGCCCGCTCTGCTGCTGGCGTTCACGTTCGCGCTGGGCGCCGGCACCGCGGTGCAGCTACCCGGCTGGGGTGCCACCGTGCCCGACCTGGTGCCCCGGAGCCAGCTGCGGGCGGCGGCCCGGCTCGACCTGGTCGGCGTCAACGTCTCCCGGGCTGTCGGGCCGGCCCTGGCCGGCGTGGTCATCGCGCACCTCGGCGGCGTACCGATCGTGTTCGCCCTGAACGCGCTGTCCGTGGTGGCGTTCGCGGTGGCGCTGCTGTTCTGGCGCCGTCCGCCATCCGATGTGGACAGCGTCCGGGAACGGTTCGTGCCGGCGTTGCGTGCCGGTGGTCGTTACGTCTGGCACGAGCCGGTGGTCCGCCGGATCCTGTTGCGTGCCGCCGTCTTCGTCGCGCCGGCGATGGCGTTGTGGGCGCTGCTGCCGCTGATCGCCAGCCGGCGTCTGGGCCTGGGCGCCGATGGCTACGGCGCGCTGTTCGGCGCGCTCGGACTCGGCGCGATCATCGGTGCGCTGTTGCTCGGACGGGCGCGGGACCGCTTGTCCACCAACGGCGTACTTACAGTGGCTGCCGTGCTGTACGCGGCGGCGTTGGCGGCCATCGTGCTGACCGGAAGCTTCCCGGTCGGTCTGGCCACCCTGGTCGTGGCCGGAATCGCGTGGATGGCGGTGACCTCGACGCTGCAGGCCGAGATCCAGTTGATCCTGCCGGGCTGGGTCCGTGCTCGCGGTGTAGCAATCTACACCGTCACCTTCATGGCGGCACAGGCCGGCGGCGCGCTGGTGTGGGGTCTCGTCGCCGATCGCGTCGGCCTCGAGCCGGCGGTCGTTGCCGCGGCGGTGGCGGTGCTGGCGGGCGCTGTGGTCGGCCTGGTGCGCCGGGTGCCGGAGACCGGCCACCTCGATCCGCAGCCCGCTGTTTACTGGGGCGACGCGCGGCTCGCCGTCGAACCGGAGCCCGACGCCGGACCGGTGCTGGTGAGCGTGGAATACACCGTCGCAACGGAGCGGCAGCAGGCCTTCCTCGACGCCATGGCAGAGCTGCGCCGGTCGCGCCGCCGGACCGGAGCGTCCCGCTGGGAGCTGTACCGGGACGGGGAACGACCGGACCGATTCGTCGAGCAGTTCCGCGTCCCGTCGTGGGAGGAGCATCTGCGCCAGCACGAGGGTCGGCTGACCGCCACGGACCAACGCGTCGAGGAGTCCGCCCTGTCCTTCTCGGACCCACCCGCGCGGGGCGACCACCTGCTGCCGCCGTGACCCCGCCGCCCCACGGTCAGGGAGTGATCAGGACGGTGCCGGCCGCGCCATCGATCGTGATCGTGTCCCCGGTGGTGATCCGGACGGTGGCGTCCGGCACGCCCACGACGGCCGGAATCCCATACTCCCGAGCCACCATCGCGCCGTGCGAGTTGGCGCCGCCCATCTCCATGACCAGTCCGCTCGCGGTCAGGAACAGCGGTGTCCATCCGGGATCCGTGGACGGCGCCACCAGGATCTCGCCGGGCTCGAGGTGGGCGCCGGTGGGGTCGAGGATGACGCGGGCCGGCGCGGTCACGGTTCCCGCCGAGGCGGGCGTGCCGGCCAGCGCACCGGGCGGGAGATCGGTCGCACCGGAACCGATCTCGGGTTCGGTGCCGTCGGACAGCAGCACGCGGGGGAGTGTGCGGCGGCGTACCTCACGCTCGTACTCGGCGCGCCGGGTGGCGACCACCGCGCGGAAGTCCTGACCGGCCAACGCCGCCTCCGTCTCCGTGAAGTCCAGGAAGAACACGTCATCGGCGGCGGCGAGCGCACCCCGGTCGGCCAGCGCGCGACCCACCACGGCGATGTGCTCACGAGCCACGGCGAGGCCGGCGACCAGCAGGTACTTCGGTGACTCGCGGAGCCCGATCAGTTGCCGGGACCGATGCAGGCCGAAGCCGACCAGCGTGCCCCGAAGCCGCCCGCGATGGCGTGCCTGGGACGTCAGCTCCCGCACGGCGGCCTCTGCTTCGGAGGCACCGCGGGCGAACTGCACGTCCGGCGCCTGCCGCTGGTCGTCCAGCCGCAGGTAGTTCGCCAGCACACCGATGATGTGCGTCGGATCCTCCGACCAGCGCGGCATACCCAGATCGATCTCCGCGACGGCGCGCAAGCCGTACTCCTGCAGGAACGCCGCCAGACCGCGCTGGGTCGTGCCGGCCAGCGTGCCCGCGTGGTACCGCGCGGCCAACTCGGCGGCCGGGGTGCCGAGCAGCTCGCCGGCCGCCTCTGTGTCGGCACGGATCGTCTGCGCGAGTGCCCACAGGCGAAGGTCCATCTCGGTGGTGACGTTGTGCGGCATGGCCCGGAGGACGGCCTGCCGGAGTTGCGGGTCGGCGTCGGGCTGAAGTTTGCCGGCGAATACGTACGTGCTCATCGCGGACAGCAGGGTCGGCAGGATCGACGGCAGAAGCCTCGGCATCCGCTCGAACAGGATCCGCTCGGCCAGCCGCAAATGCTCGATCGGGGTCGCGTCGGCGGGAAGTGCCAGCCCGGTGGTGAGCTGCCGTTCGAGGTCGGCGATGTACCGCTGGACGGCGGCCGGCCGGGCGTAGGCGCGCGCGACCTGGCGTGGCGCGCCGAACCGCAGCGCCGTGCCGCCGATCACGCGCACGGCCGGCCGCCGGCCGTGCCGGACGGCCATGCGGGGGTCGGAGAACAGCGCGCGGAGCATCGCCGCCGAACGGGCTTCCATCACGTCCAGGACGCGCGGCAACACCTCTCGACCCGGCTTGCTGCGGACCCCCTCGGTGATGTCGACGAACAGGCGTCCGGCAGCCTCCTGCAGCACCGGCGGTCCGGCCCGCCGGTCGGCCACCGGCTTGCCGATCAGCCCGGCGAGACCCGCACCGATCAACCGGAACGCCGCCTGGCCCATCGGCGTGAACGGCCGGAACATCCCCTGAGCGACGTTGATGCTGAAATACGCCCGCAGCTCACGCGGGTCGGTCGGCGCGCTCGCGGGGAGCGGGAAGAGCGTCGTGATCGGCCGGGCCTGCGTCAACCACAGTGCTCCGCCGGTATCGATCGCCCACTCGATGTCCTGTGGGCGGCCGAAGTGCTGCTCCACCTGTGCGCCGACGGAGGCGAGCCGGGTGAGCTGCTCATCCGACAGGCAAGCCGTGGACGAGCCGTCCGGCAGGTCGACGCTCTCGGTCCCACCGCCGGGAAGCGAGCGGACCAGACGGCGCTTGTCGCCGAGCCGGCGATGCACGACCTCGCCGCTGGCGGTGTCCACAGTGAACCGGTCGGGATTGACCGAGCCGGACACCACCGACTCGCCGAGGCCGGGACTCGCGTCGATGACCGCCTGCCGGCGCCGTCCCGTCACCGGGTTGGCGGTGAACAGCACACCGGCGACGTCGGCGTCGACCATGCGCTGGACGACCACGGCGATCAGGACCTGGTCATGGTCGATGCCGTTGGCCGTGCGGTACGCGACCGCACGCTCCGTCCACAGTGACGCCCAGCAGCGGCGCACCGCGTCGATGACCTCATCGGCGCCGATGATGTGCAGGTAGGTGTCCTGCTGGCCGGCGAAGCTGGCGTACGGAAGATCCTCGGCGGTGGCCGACGACCGCACCGCCACCGCGACGTCATCGCCGAGCTCCTGATAGGCCCGCCGGATCGCGCCCGCCAGGTCTTCCGGCACCGGGGCGGCCAGCAGCATGGCGCGGGCGGTCGCCGCCAGCTCGTCCCCGTCGAGTCCGGCCAGCCCGGTCGGAAGCTCGGCGGCAACCCGGCGATACGCCTCCGTCGTTACCGCGAAGCCGTCCGGCACGGGAAGCCCGGCCTTGATCAACTCGCCCAGGTTGGCGGCCTTGCCGCCGACGGTGGGCAGCGCGCCGGCGTCCAGCGAAGCGAGTGGCTGGACGACGGGGGTGGTGGTGTGTGCCGTCTGCTCGGACCGTGTCGGGGACATGAAGCCACGGTAGAGCGAGGTAAGACGGAAGTCAACAGCTGTTGAATTACGTCGGCGGTGCGACGAAGTCCACGATCTCGGTGACGACGTCGGGATCGCGCAGTATGCGTCCGTGGCCGAGCCCCGTTGTCACGTGCAGCCGCGCCGACGGCCAGGCTGCAGCGATCGCCGCGCCGTCGCCGACCGGCGTGAAGGCGTCGGTGCGGTCGTGCACGACCAGGGTCGGCGGCATCGCCACCGCGCGGCCCAGTTCGGGCACGTCGAAGTGGTGCATCGGGGCGCCGACGCGGCGTTCGATCCGGGCGATCAGCCGCCGGTAGGTCGCGTCGCCGAACCGGAACGCGACGCCGAGCTGGCGTGCGTACGACTCGGGGCTGGCCATGGGCGCCACCAGAACGGTCCGGCCGGCACGCAGGCCGTCGCACAGCGCGACCGCGGTGGCGGCGCCACCCATGGAGTGCGCGATCACGGCGTGCGCCGGCCCGTGTGTGCTCACGACCGCAGCAAGGGCCGTCGCGAACTCCAGAATGGACGACGACCGGGGTCCGTAGGCGCCCGGCCCGGACCGGCCGTGGCTGGGCGCGTCGAACGCCACGACGCGCAGGCCCCGGCTGACAAGGGGATCGACGAACGCGCTGAGCTGTCCGGCATGCCCGGCCCAGCCGTGCAGCAGGTAGACGGCCGGACCGGTGCCCCACGTCAGGCCGGCGATCCGGCTGCGGCCGACGTCGAGCGTGAACGGGCGACCGCCGGGCGCCGAACGGACCGCCCGTGGCGCTGCCGGGCGGGGAAGCGTGAACCAGATACGTTCGGCCCAGCGGGCGCTGAGCGCCGGTGCAGTGTGGTCGAGGACCGTGAACGCCGCGCGGATTGTCGGAGAAGCAGTAAAGAAACGAACGGTCGTGCTTTTTTTCGATCGAATCTCGGTCGTGGTGGTCATCGCGGTGCCTTTCAGCGGCTTCGAACGGCTCTCAGTCGGATGGTTTGATGCGGACGGCCCCGATCAGCGCGTCGAAGGCGTGGCGGGCGCGAGCGTCGGCTCGCTCGTCACCGAGGAGCCGCAGGGTGTGGTGGCGGGCGAGCAGGACCCCGTACAGATCCTGGGCGAACTGGTCGGGATCGGCCTCCGCGCGGAACTGTCGCTCGGCGACACCGGTCCGGAAGACCGTGGCGATCATGTCGAACATGTCGCGCTGGTCCTGCACGAGCCGGTCGCGCACCGCTCCGGGCCGGTCGTCGAACTCCGTCGCCGCCGCGACGAACGGGCAGCCGCCGGGCACGGCGTCCCAGTCCAGCCACCGGTCGAACAGGGCGCGCAGCCGGGGCTCGCCACGTGGCGCGCGCAGTGCCGGCCGGGCGACCGACTCCTCGAACCGTGTCCGGGCGTGCTCCAGGACCTGCAACTGCAGCGCCTCCTTGGAGCGGAAGTGTCCGAACAGGCCGCTCTTGGACAATTCCGCCTGCTCGGCGAGGGTGCCGATCGTCAGCCCGCTGAGCCCGACCCGGCGCGCCACCTCCACTGCATGGTCCAGCACCGCGGTCCTGGTTTCGTCGCCCTTACCCACGCGTTCATAAAAGCACGACCGTACGGAAACCGCAATCCCGCTTCCTGACGCTGACGGCGCGCGGCAAACGCGGAATGATGTAACCCGCAGATGTGTCCTGATCGGAGGTGCCACATGGCAAAGGGTGGACCGGAACTGATGGACGATCCGGTCGCGAGGGAACTGTTGGCGTCGAGGATCCCGGTCCGGCTGGCGTACACCTGGACCGACGGGACGCCGCGCGTGGTCCCGCTGTGGTTCCACTGGGACGGCGCGGAGGTGGTGGTGGCCACCTTGCCGGGAGCGCCGAAGCTCAAGGCGCTGCGGACCGGTGACCGCGTGGCGCTGACCATCGACAGCACCGAACCGCCGCAGCACGTGCTGTCCGTCCGCGGGACGGCGACGGTGACCGAGGTCCAAGGCGTCGTTCCCGAGTATGCGCAGGCGGCAGTGCGCTACCTCGGCCGGGAGCAGGGCGAGGCGTATGTGAACTCGTTCCCCCCGGAACTCCGGATGCCGCGCATCGCCGTGCGTCCGGAGCAGGTCGTGATACTGGACTTCGAGACCAGGTTCCCCAGCGCGCTCACTGCGTTGCGTTCGGGGTCCTGACCACGGCGGGCAGCAGCGAGTCGGCGGGGCCGGTGCTGCCGGCGGCGTACTCCTGCAGCGGCACCCGGTCCTGCCGCCACGCGGCCAGCACCGGCTCGACGATCCGCCAGCACTGTTCCGCGGTGTCGCCGCGCACCGACAGGGTCGGATCGTCGTCGAACACGCCGTGCAGCACCTCGCCGTACGGTGGCAGGTCACCGGCGGCGAAGTCGGTGTCGAGCCGCACCGGGTCCAGCGCGAACGGATCACCCGGGCCGTTGATGTTCAGGTCCAGACCAAGCCGATCAGGACCGAACACGACGTGCAGCCGGTCCGGCTGATCACTGCCCTTCAGGCCGTCCGGTATCCGGGGTGGGTGGTGGAACGTCACGATCGCCTCCTTGCGGCGATCGCCCAGCGCTTTCCCGGACCGGAGCCGGAACGGCACGCCGGCCCACCGCCATGTGTCCACGGCCACCACCATCTCGGCCAGGGTTTCGGTGCCGCGCGACGGGTCGATACCGGGCTCGTCGGCGTACGACGCCAGCCGGCGTCCGTCGATCTCGCCGGCGGTGTAGCAGGCCCGTCGGCTGAACGCCACCGGATCGTCGTTCCATATCCGCGTGGCGCGCAGCAGCTGGGCCTTGCGGTCCCGGAACTCCAGGGCGTCCAGGTTGGGCGGCGCCTCCATCGCCAGCAGCCCGAGCACCTGCAGCAGGTGGCTCTGGATCATGTCGACCAGCGCGCCGGCGCCGTCGTAGTAGCCCGCCCGGCCCTCCAGCCCGAGGTTCTCGTCGAACACGATGTCGACACCGGCGACGTGGGTGGCGTTCAGCACCGGTTCGAGGATCCGGTTGGCGAAGCGCAGTCCCAGTATGTTGATCACTGTGGACTTACCGAGGAAGTGGTCGACCCGGTGGATCTGGTCCTCGGGCACCAGCTTGGACAACAGCTCGTTCAGCGCGCGGGCGCCGGCCGTGTCGGTGCCGAACGGCTTCTCCAGCACCAGGCGCGTGCCGGGCGGCAGCCCGATGTCGGCCAGCGCGACGCACGTCCTGGCGGTGACCGCCGGCGGCAGCGCGAAGAAGATGGCCACCGGTCCGTCGCAGGCTCCCAGCAGGCGGCGCAGGTCCTCCGCCCGCGTCACATCGGTTTGGAGATAACGGGCGGAGCGCACCACTTCGGTCACGGCGTCCCCGCCGGCGTCGACCGTGCCGAACGACTCGGTGATCCGCTTGCGCCACCGATCGTCGTCCCAGTCCTGCGTGCCGCTGCCGAGCAGCGTCAGCCCGGGAGGACCCCCGACGGCGATCAGCCGGCCCAGGCCGGGTAGCAGCAAACGAGCAGTGAGATCGCCACTGGCACCCAGGATGAGAAGGGTCTGCCGATCCGCTTCCGCCGTTGTGGTCATGCGTGCCTCTTGCCCGCTGGTCGGCTGTTCGACACGCGTCTCGCCGGCCCTTAGACGCGGGCGTACGCTCGCGCCGTGGACGGCTATGGCCAGTTCTGCCCGATCGCGCTCGGCGCCGAGATCTTCGCCCAACGGTGGACGCCGTTGATCCTGCGCGAGCTCCTGCTCGGCAGTCACCGGTTCAGCGAGCTGCAGCGCGGTCTGCCGCGGATCTCCCGGAACCTGCTCGTGCAGCGCCTCGCCGCGCTCGAGGAAGCCGGCATCATCGCGCGCCGGCCGCGCGCCGACGGACGTGGGCACGACTACTTTCCGACCGCCGCCGGCGAGGAGCTGCGGCCGGTCGTCCAGGCGCTCGGCACCTGGGGATACCGGTGGACGGCGCACGAGCTGCGCCCGGACAACCTCGACGCCGGCCTGTTGATGTGGTTCCTCCGGCGCCGGGTACGCATCGAGAGGCTCCCGGACGAGAAGACGGTCGCGCGGTTCGACCTCCACGGTTCGGGGAACCGGCCCACCTGGATGGAGGAACAGCAGTCCTTCTGGCTCGTGCTGGACAAACCGCACGTCGAGTTGTGCCTGAGCGACCCGGGCTTCGATGTGGGCCTGACCGTGTGCGCCGACGTGTCCGCGCTGACCCGCGTCTACCTCGGGCATCTGCCGCTGCTGCAGGCCCTGCGGGACGGCAGCGTCGAGCTCACCGGCCGGCGCGACCTGCGGGCCGGTTTCCGTGCCTGGCTGGGGATCTCCGGATTCGCTACCGCGGCGGCGGCGAAGGCCTGAGTCGACGGTTCACTTTTTGACCTGGACGCCGTCCGGAAACCAGGCAAATACTCGCTCCCTCCACATCGGCCCCGTTCTCGAGGAGGGGGAAATGAGAGCGAGAATGGCCATCATCCTGGCTGTCGGCCTGGTCGGACTGTCCGGAGCCGGCCCGGCCGCGGCGACACCGCGCTCCGCGGCGTACCGGTCCGCCACGCCCGTGATCGACTGGAGCAACGAGGCGCGGCGGGCCATCGTCCCGGTCACCGCCGGCCCCGAGAACTTCGGCAACAAGTTCCCGGTTGAGGGGGCGGTGTACATGGGCATCGTCCATGCCGCCATCTACGACGCGGCGGTCGCGATCGAGGGCGGCTACCGGCCGTATGCGATCAGGCTGACCGCCCCGGCCGGCACGTCGGCGCCTGCGGCGATCGCTACCGCGGCCTACGACACGCTCACCGGTCTGCAACCGCAGCTGGGCGTCCAACAGTCCACTCTGGACGACTTCTACACCGGCTATCTGGCCGACATAGCGAACGGATCGGGAAAGGCGAACGGGATCGCGGTCGGCCGACGGGTGGCGGCGGCCGTGCTCGCCCGCCGCGCGAACGACGGCCGGGACAGCAACCCCACGGTGGCTGACCTCAACCCGCCGGCACCGGCACCGGGCGTGTGGCAGCCGGACACCACCAAGCCGGTGCTCGGTCTTCGCCTGCCCGGAATCCGGCCGCTCGCGCTGCCGAGCGCCGATCGGTTCCGGCTGCCCGCTCCGTACCGGCTGACCAGTAGGGCGTACGCCCGCGACGTCAACGGTGTCGAACGACTCGGCCGCGTCGACAGCACCGCGCGGACGCCGGAACAGACCAGCGAGGCGCTGTTCTGGACCGACCACGACCTGCGGCAGTGGAACGACGGCCTGCTGCGCCTCGCCACCGACCCGCGCCGGCCGCTCGATCTCGTCCAGACGGCGCGGATGCTGGCGATGGCACACGTCGCGGGTGGCGACGCGATGATCGCCTGCTTCGACACGAAGTACCGCTACTGGTTCTGGCGCCCGTACCAGGCGATTCCGGGAGCCGACACGGACGGCAACCCGGACACGGTGGCCGACCCGGGCTGGCGGCCGCTGGGAACCACGCCGAACTTCCCCGAGTACCCGTCCGCGCACGCCTGCCACAGCGCCGGCGTCGTGGCGGCGCTGGACGCGTTCTTTGGCACCGACAAGGTCTCGTTCTCGCTGGACAGCCGGGTCACCGGCACGACGCGCGAGTACGCCCGCCTGCGTGACGTCGTCGCCGACGTGAACCAGGCGCGGGTGCTGGTCGGCTTTCACTTCTTCACGTCGGACGAGCAGGGTGCGGGGTTGGGGCGGCGGGTCGGCGACTACGTCGTCGGCCACGACTTCCAACCGGTCTGCTGACGACGCAGGCCCGTCGTCGTCTTCTGTGGGCGCCGCCGTGGGTCGATCGGTGGACCGGGCGGCGGCCGGTGAGGGATCCCGAGTCCCACCGGCCGCCGCCCGCGAGCAGCGGCGTCGAGTGCGCCGGCCGCTCCGGTGCGGCCCATCCGGTGCCAGCGCAGCCGGCTGCCGATCAGCGCCACGACCGTGGACTGGACGACGACCAGATACATGAGCTGGCGGTACACCACCTGCTGCAGGGGAAGGCTCCACAGCGGGCCGTAGCGCTCGCCGTCGAGGTGGAGCGCATACGCGGCCGTCGCGACTTGGACCGCGGTGAAGCTCAGCCACACCGCGGCAACCTTTCCCGGCGGTAGGAACAGCAGGCCGTACACGGCGTAGATGTCCACCATCGGCGCGCACAGCGGCAGCAGCACCTGGAAGAGCAACAGGTAGCCGAGCCCACGGCGGCCGAGTCGCCCGGCGGGACCCCATTGCGCGAGGGCCCGCCGATGCTTCCACATCGCCTGCATCGTGCCGTAGCACCACCGGTACCGCTGCCGCCACAACTGCCGGAGTGACGCCGGCGCCTCGGTCCAAGCGACGGCGGCGGGTTCGTATACGACCCGCCATCCGGCCCGGATCACAGCAATGGTCAGGTCGGTGTCCTCGGCGAGTGTCTGTTCGGACACACCGCCCACGTCGCGAAGGACGGCGCGGCGGAAGGCGCCGATCGCTCCCGGCACGGTCGGCATACAGCGTGCCACGTCGAACATGCGGCGGTCCAGATTGAAGCCCATGACGTACTCGAGGTGCTGCCAACGGCCGAGCAAACCGGTGCGGTTCGCGACCTTGGTGTTGCCGGAGACGGCACCGACCGTCGCATCCCGCAGCGGCTGGATCAGCCGGCCCACCGCGTCCGCCGCGAAGACGGTGTCACCGTCCACCATGACCAGCACGTCTCCCACGGCGTACCGGATGCCGGTGTTGAGCGCCACCGGCTTGCCGGCGTTGGGTTGCCGGACCACCGACACCCGCGGCAGCCGGAGCCGTTCGACGACCTCGGCGGTGCCGTCGGTGGATCCGTCGTCGACGACGATGACCTCCAGCCACGGGTAGTCATTGCGAACCAGCGACCGCACCGTACCGGCGATGTTTGCCGCTTCGTTGAACGCCGGGACGATGACCGATACCGGGCCGAGGTAGGCGAGTCCTTGCCGGTGCCGGCGCCGGACGCGCCGGACGTGCAGTCGCGCGCTGCCGACCTGCACCACCAATCGCAGGGCGGCGAGGACGACGGCGACGAGCATGAGCGCCTTCATGGCCTGCGCGAGCCAGGCTCCGGTCAGCTGAGCG
>DATBGW010000040.1:0-9652 GCA_036557765.1 Actinoplanes sp. | reverse complement strand
CCACCGTGGTCGCCTCCCGGTACCGGTCGCCGAGCTCCCGGATCAGGTCCACGGCGCGCCGGTAGCAGTCGACCGCGTCGTCGTACTCTCCGAGATAGCGGTGCGCGAAGCCGAGACTGTCCAATGTGTCTGCCTGCCCGTTGCGGTCATCGAGCTCCACGAGCAACGGTAACGCCTCAGCACAGCAGGACCGGGCCTGCTCGTACCCGCCGAGCAGCGCGTGGCACCACCCGACCGCGTTCAGCGCGATGGCCTGGCCGCGCCGGTGGCCGGCCGACCGGTACAGCTCCAGAGCCCGCTGCGAGTGATCCAGCGCCTCGGCGGGACGGTCCCGCCGTTCGTACACGTACGCGAGGTTCAGATGGGCGTGGGCCCGGCCCACCGGATCGGCGTACAGGCCGAGCGCTTGCCGCAGGTCGGTGTCGGCGGCGTCGAACCACCCGAGCCGCGTGTCGGCGTACGCGCGCATGCACCAGGCCTGCGCCTGCGCGTACGGATCCGCCAGCCGACGGCCGGCGGCCAACGCTCGATTACCCACTGTGGACAGCTCATGCCAGTGGCCCTGCCGGTTGAGGAACGTGACCACCGCCCACGCCAGCTGCCAGGCCGGCTCGTCCAGACCGGACGCGGCGGCGGAGTCGATTGCTGCCAGCAGCACCCGGTGCTCGGCGGTGAACCAGGACACCGCGGTCTCCGCGTCGGCGATGGCCTCCGGCGTCACGCCCGGCGGCCCGCTGGGAAGCGACAGCGGATCGCGGGCCGGGTAGAGCAGCCGATCGGCGATGTAAGCGGTCCGGAGGTAATGGTCGAGCATGCGCTGCTTGGCCGCGTGCCGCTCCCCTTCCGTGTCCACCTCCCCGGCGAGATCGGTGGCGTAGATCCGTAGCAGGTCGTGGAACGCGAACCGGCCGGCGGTGTGCTGCACGACCAGACCGGCCCGGGCGAGATCCTCAAGCAGCGGTCGCACGTCCGCGGGCGGCAGCCCGGCGAGGCTCGCGGCGGCGGCCGCCGACACGTCTGGACCCGGATGCAGGCCCAGCAACCGGAACAGCCGGGCGGTCGGCGGCGCCAGCGCGCGGTACGACCAGGAGAACACGGCCCGCACGTCGCTGTTCGGGTCGTCACCGGCCAGCGCGGCGAGGCGGCCGCAGGCGTCGCGCAGGTCGGCCGCGACCGCGCCGAGCGGCAGGCGCGGGTGCGTGGCGGCGCGGGCCGCGACAACTGTAAGCGCCAGCGGCAGCCGGGCGCACCACGCGACCATCTCGTCGATCGCGTCCGGCTCGGCGGCCGCGCGGCCGGCGCCGATGCGGCGGACCAGCAACTCCCGCGCCTCGGCGGCGGACGGCAGGTCCAGCACGATCGGATGGGCACCGTCGGCGACCAGCCCGGACAGCTCGTGCCGGCTGGTCACCACGACCAGGCACGTCGACGAGCCGGGAAGCAGCGGCCGTACCTGGGATGTGTCCCGGGCGTTGTCGAGCACGATGAGCATGTGGCGTCCGGCCAGCTGGGTGCGGTACAGCGCGGCCTGGGCGTCCAACTCGGCCGGGATCATGCCCGGTGGTACGCCGAGGGCCTGCAGAATCCGGCGTACCGCCTCGGCCGGATCCATGATCCGCCGCCCGGCGTCGAACCCACGCAGATTCATGTACAGCTGCCCGCCCGGGAACTGATCGGCGACCCGGTGCGCCCAGTGCACCGCCAGCGCGGTCTTGCCGACGCCCGCGGTGCCGCAGATCGCGGTGACCGTCGCGCTTCCCCGCTTCAGCACCTCGTCCAGTTCGCCGAGCTCGTCCTCCCGGCCGGTGAATCCGGGAACGTCGGCCGGCAACTGCCGGGGTACGGCCCGCTTCGGCCGCTTCCTGGTTCGCGGCGGGTCGAGCGACGGATCATGCCGAAGGATCGCGGCCTCCAGCTCGCGCACCGCCGCACCCGGGTCGAGGCCCAGATCGTCGGCGAGGTTCCGGCGCAGGCGGCGGTAGGCCTCGAGCGCCTCCGCCTGCCGTCCGGAGCGGTACAGCGCGAGCATGAGCTGGGCGTGCAGCCGTTCGCGGTACGGGTGCCGGGCGGTCAGCCCGGCAAGCTCGGAAAGGAGATCGGCGTGCTGTCCCAGCTGCAGGCGCGTGTCCACTTGGGCGTCCAGGGTGTCGAGCTGGAGAGCCGCCAGCCGTTCCGCCTGACCGTCCAACCAGGTCAGCCCGGCCACGTCGGCCAACGGCGGGCCGCGCCACAGATCCAGGGCCGCACGGAGCTCCACCACCCGCTGAGCCGGGTCGGTGATGGACCGCGCCTCGGCGAGCAGCCGCGTGAAGACCTGCAGGTCGGTGCCGTCCTCATCAAGGTCGAGTCGATATCCCGGCGGGCGGGCCACGATGACGTCGCGGCCGCCGAGCAGGCTGCGCAGCGCCGAGACGTGACGCTGGAGGGTGTTCAGCGCGGTCGCCGGCGGCCGACCGTTCCAGATCACGTCGATGAGCCGGTCCGTGCTGATCACCTCGCCCGGATGGACGGCGAGGACCGCGAGCAACGCCTTACGCCGCAGACCGGGCACCGGCTGCGGAACGCCCCCCGTGACCACATCCAGCGGTCCGAGCAGCCTCACTCGCACGGTGCCACGCTACCGACGAGGCAGTGGCATCGACGAGACCAGTCGCCCGTCCGACAGCCGATCGATCATGCCGGGCCGGGCAGACCATGCTGTCCGAGTAGACATTCTTGCAGCTCAGGGGCCATACACGGGGGTACGCTCGCGCCGATGTTCGAGTCCAGAAGGCTTGCCGCGGTGACGGAGGCGTTGCCGGCGGCCGTCACTGTCCTGCGTCGAGGCGACGCCGGCGTGCTGTACGCCAACGCGCCCTTCGCGGCACTCGTCGGACTTACCGGCGGCGCCGACGGGCAACGACTGGGTGATCTGCTCGCGGTGGCGGACCTGCCGGCGGCCCTGGCCGCCGCCGCGGACGCGGGTCGCGACGCGGAGGTGCACGGCCGGCGCCCGGATGGAACGCCGTTGCGGGTGAACGCGTCGGTGCGCCGGTCGTCGTTCGGCGGCGAGCGCGACGCCCTCGTGGCCGTCTGGACCAACGTCGGTGCACTGGCCGAGCTGGCCGAGTTGCCGGAGAAGAATCCGGGTCCGGTGTGCCGGCTCGCGCCCGACGGCACCGTACTCATGGCCAACGCCGCGGCCCGGGAATTCCTCGCCGACGGGGCGGACGTGCGCGGGCAGAGCTGGCACACCCTGTGCCCCGGCATGACGACCGACCGGTGGCGACAGGTGCTCGGCGACGGATGGGCGGGACACGACTCCGAACGCGCCGGCCGTACCGTCTCGTTCACCTATGTCCGCTCCCAGCACGGCGACATGGTGTTCGCCTACGGCGCGGACATCACCGCCCGACGCGAGGACGAGAAACTGCTGGCCCGGCAGGCCGCCGAGCTGGCCGAGCAGGCCCGCTTCCCGGAGATGAACCCGGGACCGGTGTTGCGGCTGGGGTTCGACGCCACCGTCGTGCTGGCGAACGCGGCCGCACGTGCGATCTTCGGTGCGGCGCTCGTCGGGCGGCCGTGGCCGGAGTTGTGCCCCAACGTGCTCGCCGGGACGTTCTGGGGCGACGTCGTAGCAAACGACAACGTGTACCGGCTGGAGGCCCGCGCCGGCGGGCGCGACTTCGTGTTCGCGCACCGGCGCGACCCCCGTACCAGGTTGGTGTTCGTGTTCGGGGCAGACGTGACCGCGCAGAAGCAGGCGGAGGAGGCGCTGCGGCAGTCCGAGCGGATGGCGACGTTGGGAACGCTCGCCGCCGGGGTGGCGCATGAGCTCAACAATCCGGCGGCGGCGACCCAGCGCGCCGCCGAGCAGCTGCGCGACGCGTTCGTCGCGCTGGAGGCCGCACATCTGGACCTCGATGCATCCGGTACGCCGGCGGCCGGCTGGAATCTGCTGCGCGGGTTCGAACGCCGCGCCCGCGACCACGCGACCCGGCCGTTCGATCTGGGCACAGTGGAACGCTCGGACCGCGAGGCCGACCTCGAGGATTGGCTGGACGCGCACGACGTACCGGATCCGTGGGATCTGGCGCCCGCACTGGTGTCGCAGGGCCTGGAGCCGGCCGCGCTCGATCCGCTGGCCGAGGTGTTCGACGAGGACCGGTTGCACACCGCGCTGGCCTGGGTGGTGAACGCATTCCGCGTGCACCGCGTGTCCCACGAGATCGGGCAGGGGTCGGCGCGGATCTCCGAGATCGTCGGAGCCCTGAAGAGCTACTCGTATCTGGGCCAGGCGCCGGTGCAGGCCGTCGATGTCCACGAAGGACTGGACAACACCCTCGTCATCCTGCGCGGCAAACTCAAGGCAGGAATCACGGTGCGCCGGGAGTACGGCACGGACGTGCCACCGATCGACGCGTGGGGCAGCGAGCTGAACCAGGTGTGGACCAACATCATCGACAACGCCGCCGAGGCGATGGGTGGACACGGCGAAATCACCATCCACACGTTTCGCGATGGCGCATTCGTGGTGGTGGAGATCGCCGACACGGGTCCCGGCGTTCCGGAGGCGATCCAGTCACAGATCTTCGACCCGTTCTTCACAACGAAGCCGCCCGGCAAGGGTACCGGCCTGGGTCTGTCGACCAGCTACTCGATCGTCACCGGCAAGCACCATGGAACGATCTCGGTCAGGTCCCAGCCGGGTTCGACCTGTTTCACGGTCCGGCTCCCGATCGAAGGGGGCGACTCATGATCCGCCGACCAGTGATCATGACCGTGGACGACGACCCGGAGGTGCTCAGCGCGATCGACCACGACCTGCGCCAGCACTACCGCGGCGAGTATCGCGTGCTCAAGGCGAGCTCCGGGCCGCTCGCGCTGGAGGCGGCGCGGGAATTGATGACCCGCGGCATGCCGGTCGCGCTGTTCCTGGTGGACGAGCGGATGCCGGAGATGACCGGCACGGAGCTGCTGCGGGAACTCCGCAAACTGTTTCCGGACGCGCGCAAGGTGCTGCTGACCGCGTACGCGGACACCGAGGCCGCGATCCGCGGCATCAACGACGTCGGGCTCGACCACTACCTGATGAAGCCGTGGGATCCGCCGGCGCTGCGGCTCTATCCCGTGCTCGACGACCTGCTCTCCGACTGGAACGCCCACGTACGCCTGCCGTACGAAGGGATCCGGGTGGCCGGCGCCGGCTGGTCCCCGCAGAGCTACGCGGTAAAGGAGTTTCTGTCCCGCAACGGTGTCCCGTACCAGTGGGTCGATGTCGAGCAGGACGCATCAGTGCGGGAGCTGGCCGCCGGGATAGCCGGAGACCGCACCCGGCTGCCCGTCGTGCTGTTCCCCGACGGCACCGCGCTCGTGCAGCCGACCACGGGTCAGCTGGCCGAGAAGACCGGCATGCAGACCCGGGCCAGCCTGCCGTTCTATGACCTGATCATCGTCGGTGGCGGTCCGGCCGGACTGGCCGCGGCGGTGTACGCGGCTTCCGAAGGGCTCCGCACGCTGATGGTGGAACAGGACGCGCCGGGCGGCCAGGCCGGGACCAGCTCGCAGATCGAGAACTACCTCGGCTTCCCGGCCGGGGTGAGCGGCGCCGACCTGGCCCGCCGGGCCACCGCGCAGGCTCGCCGGTTCGGCACGGAGATCCTCAGCGCCCAGCAGGTCGTGGCCGTACACAGGCACGACCCGTACCGTCTCGTACGGCTGGCCGACGGCAGCGAGGTCTGCGGGTACGCGGTCATCCTGGCGCAGGGCGTCGCGGTGCGGACGCTCGACATCCCCGGACTCGACGGATTCACCGGCGCCGGCGTGTACTACGGCGCCGCGATGACCGAGGCGGCCGCGATCCGCGGACAGGACGTGTGCGTGGTCGGCGGCGCGAATTCCGCCGGCCAGGGTGCTCTGTTCTTCTCCCGTTACGCGCGGAGGGTGACGATGCTCGTACGCGCTGAGTCGCTGGCGAAAGCGATGTCGCGGTATCTGGTGGATCGCATCGAGGCGGCGCCGAACATCGAGGTGCTCACCGGCAGCGAGATCGCTTCAGCGCACGGTGGCGAACGGCTGGAGCGGCTGATGGTACGCGACGTCGGCGGCGGTCCGGACCGGGAGCTGCGACCCGCGGCGCTGTTCGTATTCGTCGGGTCGGCACCCCACACGGGCGCCGTCAAGGAACTCGTGGAACTCGACGACCGGGGCTATGTGCTCACCGGACCGGATCTGCCGCGAACGTCGACGGGGCGGCCGCGCGGCTGGACGCTGGACCGCGATCCGTTCCTGTTCGAGACCAGCGTGCCGGGCATCTTCGCGGTCGGTGACGTACGCGCCGGTTCCGGCAAGCGGGTGGCGGCCGCGGTCGGCGAAGGTTCCGGAACGGTCAGCATGGTTCACCGATACCTGGAGACGGTCTGAGGGCTAGCGTCAAGCTGTGATTCTCGCGTTCGAAGATCTGGAGCTCGACCTGTCGCGGGTCGAGCTGCGGCGATCCGGTGAACGAATCCGGGTCGAGCCGCAGGTCTTCGAGGTGCTGGCGTACCTGGTGAACCACCGCGATCGGGTGGTGACCAAGGACGAGCTGATGGACAACGTCTGGGGTGGTCGATTCGTCAGCGAGACGGCGGTCACCAGCCGGATCAAGCAGGCCCGCCAAGCGGTCGGCGATGACGGGCAGGCGCAGCGGCTGATCCGTACGGTGCACGGCCGCGGGTACCGGTTCGTCGGACCGGTCCGCGAGGTGGAAGCAGCACACGGGCGCCGGCCGGAGGCGGTCCACTACGCGGTCAGCGACGGACTGCAGATCGCCTATCAGGTCACCGGGCACGGCGATCGGGACATCGTGCTGGTGGCCGGGTTCATCTCCCACCTCGAGCTGGACTGGGCCGATGCACGGCATGCCGCGTTCCTGGAACGGCTGGGGAGTCTGGGCCGCCTGATCCGCTTCGACAAGCGCGGCACCGGGATGTCGGACCGGCCGAACGACCTGCCCGACATGGAGACCCGCATGCACGATGTGCAGGCGGTGATGGACGCCGCCGGGTCGGACCGGGCGGTGCTCTTCGGGTACTCGGAAGGCGGCCCGATGTCGATCCTCATGGCGGCAATGCATCCGGAACGGGTCGAGGCACTCGTGCTGTACGGCACCTACGCCCGGCGGCTGCGCGCCGACGATTACCCGTGGGGATACACGCCGGACGAGCGTCGCGAATACACGGATCGGCTGGCCGTCGAGTGGAGCTGGGAGGCCGACATGCGGGCCATGTGCCCGTCGGCGGACGACGCGATGGCGGAATGGTGGGGTCAGCGTGCCAGGGCCGCGGCCACCCCGTCGACGGTACGCTCACTGATCGCCATGAATTCCCTGATCGACGTCCGCGGCGCGTTGCCGTCGGTGCGGGTGCCGACGCTCGTGATGCACCGCCGGGGCGACCATGACAGCCGCGTCGAGGAGGGCCGCTACTTGGCCGATCACATCCCCGGCGCGCGGTTCGTCGAGCTGCCCGGCGCGGACCACTTCGTCGCCGTGAACGCGAACCAGATCCTCGACCAGGTGGCGTCTTTCCTTGACAACCTCGGGTCGGCGCCTGCCACACCAAGCGCCCTCGGCGCGGTCCTCGCCGTCATCGGTCCGGCGACCATTGTGGAGTCGCTGCCCGGGGGCCGCGTCGCCCACACGCCCCAGGGGCAGACGGCGATCGTGTACGACGGGCCGGCAGCTGCGATCCGTGACGCGCTATCCGTCCTGCGCGGCCCGCACGGCGCGGATGCCCGGTTCGGCCTGCAGATAGCCGAGGTGCCACGGAGCGGGCCGGTGGTCGACGGCCCGGGTGTCCGGGCCGCCGTGCACCTGGCCGAGCGGGCGGCACCCGGCCGGCTGCTCGTGTCTCCGGCCGTTCGTGATCTCGTGGCGGACACCCGCCTGTCGTTTGTGCCCGCGGCCGACGGCGCCTACCGGGCCGCGTTGCCGGCGCCGACCACCGGGAGAACCTCGTAGTGCTCGATCGAGGTGTCGCTGAGCAGGTGCTTCTCATCGGGGGTGATCACGGCGTCCGCCCAACGCTCGCCGGCGAACGCTCGGATGGATTCGATGTCCTCCCAGACCGTGACATACACGTACGCGGTAGACGACGATCCGCACGGCCTGCCCACATGCTGCGCCACGAGTCCGGCCTGCCGCGACACGAGCGGCATCGCCGTGTCCCGCAGGAACGACTCGAACTCGTTCTCCTTGCCGGGACGGATCGTCGGCTTGAAGACGCGAATGATCATGCCTTGGCCTCCACCGTCACCGGCACGCCGTTCGTCAGCATGTCGAAGACGGCGGACCGGGCGCGCGATTGCTCGACCAGACCCTCCAGCTGCTCCGGGGATGCGTCACCGCGGACGGCGAAGCTGACCCGGATGGCCTGGAAACCGTTGCGTACCTGTGGGTCCAGACCGAGGATACCGCGGAGGTCGATGTCGCCCTCCACTGTGGATGTCACCTCGGTGAGCGGGATGCCACGGGCGGCCGCGATGTTCGCCAGCCCGCTGGTGAGGCAGGCGGCCAGGGCGTGCAGGAGGAACTCGACCGGCGTGGGGCCCTGGTCGGTACCGGTGAGGACCGGTGGATGGTCGGCGTCGTACCGGTGGTCGGTCTCCCGTGTGAATTCCTGGCCGGCTCCGTAGTAGCCGTTCATGGTGCTGCGGTTGTGCGTTCCGCTCACCCAGCGGTTGCTCGCCCGGAACTGGAACCGGGCCAGGTCGGGCTGGGCCTTCACCGCGTCGATGGTGGCGAAGAGCGTCGCGGTGTCAACGCCGTTGATGGACATGATGACGTGCTCCCTTCAACGATGGCCGCTCCCTGCGGCCAGGGGTGAATGCAGCGAGGCGAGGAGGTCCGCCTCCGCTTCCAACGCGCGACTGAACCGCCGCTGCAGCGCCACAAACTCGTCCAGCGCCGGGTAGCGGGTCATCGCGCACGTGAGATCGAACGTTTCCCGCAGGGCGGCGTCCCGGGCCGTCTCGTATCGGGCCATGGCGCCGGCGTCGCCGCGCAGGTGGTCATCGATGCCGTGGGCAAGCAGCTCAGCGTCGCGGAACGCGTCGGTGATGCCGTGCCCGGTGATCGGGTCCCGGTGGTAGCCGGCGTCGCCGACGAGCGCCCAGCCCGGGCCGGTGGCCTGGCGGACATGGTTGGGCAGACGCACCGCGCCACGAACCGGGGCGACCACTCGGCTCGCGCGTGTCCGGGCCGCGAGCGGTGGCGACACGCTCCCGAGAAGGTCGAGAAACTGATCGACCGCGCCACCACGCAGACGGCTGACTCTCGATGCCGGGCAGCACACCCACACGCATGCCTCGCCGTGGTGCGTGGGGAAGACGCCGGCGTAGCCGGCCCGCCCGTACGCGAACTCCCCGACGTGAAACTCGATGGCGCGCCAGGAAGCATCGCTGATGTACGTGTAGAAGGTCGCGTTGTCGGCCGGATGTGACTCGCGTACCGCCGATCGGAACAGGTTCGCCATTCGCGACCGAGCGCCGTCGGCACCGACCACGACCGACGCTCTTAACTGGACGGTGGTGCCGTCCGCAGCCCGTGCGCGTACTCCCCGCACCCGACCGTCGCCGGCGCGAAGCACCCCCGTCGCGGTCAGCCCGGTCCGGATGGTCGCGCCCGCCGTGA
>DATBGW010000039.1:0-15388 GCA_036557765.1 Actinoplanes sp. | reverse complement strand
CGTCGTGGAAACGGTGGCCCAGGTGGTCGCCGAATTCGAGGGAAGCGACCGGGTCGGCATTACATTTCCCGGCGTCGTGGTCGACGGCGTCGTCCGGACGGCGGCGAACGTCGACAAGTCGTGGATCGACGCGCCGGCAGCCCAGCTGTTCAGCGAGCGCCTCGGGCGGCCCGTATCGGTGCTCAACGACGCCGACGCCGCCGGCGTGGCCGAGGTCGCGTTCGGCGCCGGCCGCGACCAGGCCGGCCTGATCGTCATGCTGACATTCGGTACGGGCATCGGCAGCGCGCTGTTCCTCGACGGCACGCTCGTTCCGAACACCGAGATGGGTCACATCGAGCTGCACGGCAAGGACGCCGAACTACGCGCCTCCGACCGGGTCCGGGAGGAGGAGGACATGAGTTGGGAGAAGTGGGCCTCCCGGGTCGAGGAGTACCTACGACACGTGGAGGCCCTGCTGTCGCCTCGGCTGTTCGTCATCGGCGGCGGCGTCAGCAAGAAGTCGGACAAGTTCTTCCCGCTCATCGACATCCGGACGCCGATGGTGCCCGCCGCGCTGCTCAACAACGCCGGGATCATCGGTGCCGCGGTCACCGCCGCGCAGGCCACCGGTGCCGACAAGACCGGCGACGTCAGCGCCGGCCACGCCGCCGACTGAGCCGGTCGCACTGCCGGCGGAGCTCGTCAGGAGCTTCTGGTTGCCGGCTTTGCGGTGATTCATTCGCGAACCGATCCCACGCGCCTTGCCAAGATCTCATCGCTAGCGGCGACCGTGGAGGCCAGCCCCGTGATGGGGCCTTGGTAGCCGGCGGTCCCCGTGATGAGAGATCTTGGTAACCGGTGGCCCCGTGAGGGGCCGTGCGTTACCAAGGTCTGCGGACCGTCGGAGATGTTGGTGCTTCGCGGCCCTCCGGAGGGCTGCCGACGCCATGATCTGCCCTGGGCTTTCGATCTTGGCGGCTGGCGACCCAAGCCGCACATCCATGACTGGTTCAGGCGCGAGCCGGCGCCAGTAGGTACAGCAGGTCGTCGCGGTGCATGGCGGCGATCGGCTCGAGCAGGTCTGGATGGCGCAGCAGCACGGCCGCCGCCCGGTCGGCCGGTCCGGGCGCGGTCAGCCGGCGGAACTCGGCGGGGAGGTCGCCGTCGGCCGGCCCGGTGCTCTCGGCCGGAGCGGCACCGGCAGGGCGCGGGTACGGCCTGGGCCGGGCATCGTCGTCCGGCGGCGCCGCGGCGGCCACGGCCCTGACCCCCCGGATCGCCAGCATGGGGTCGGCCAGCAGGCAGGCCGCCCAGCTGACCACCACCTCGTCGACCCAGGTACGCCATCCCTCGTCGCCGTCCGGATCATCGTCAGGCTCGCTGCCGGCGCGCCAGTCCAGCACGGCCGAACCGCCAGGCCCCGCGATGGCCACCAGCGCCGCGTCCATCTCGGTGGGATAGCGCAGCCACGCGGCCACGGTCACCGCCGCGCGGGCCTGCAACTCGGCGCGCGTGTGAGCAACCGAGCCCGGATCGGCCGGCGGGTAGGCGCGCGCGAGCCAGTGCGTGCTCGCGGCGATCACCGGTGACAGCTCGGCAGACGGACCCACGCGCCACTCCCGACGTCCGCGCGGGCATTCGGGCGGCCCGCGTCGCCGTACCGGTCGGCCCGGCCGGCACCGGGCTGAGAAGCGCACCGCATAGCAACGGAGCGGCACCACGCAGGAGCGGCCACGAACCGGCACCACGCAGGAGCGGCCACCAACCGGCACCACGCAGAAGCGGCCACCAACCGGCAGCACGCAGGAGCGTGGCAACGGAGCAGCACCGGACACAAGGGCGATGGCGCAAAGCCCCCGCGATCTTGGAGTTGTGGTTGGCGCAAAACAGATGAGAGGCGGCATAAGGGCAACCACAACTCCAAGATCGCGGGGGAAGGAAGGGGAGGGAAGCAGAGCGGGGCGCGGGAGGGCGACGGAGCGGCGGCGGACACGGCGGCCAAACGCGCGCCTCGCTGCGCCGGACAGCGGGACCTCCGGTAGGTTGAGGACGTCGGCGCGCGACCGTGAGCACGCTTGACGGGGGTCCGTTTCGTCCGGTCGCCGAGCCCGCCCGCGCCCTTCTGACTACGGTGGAGATCATGACCGGTCGCTTCCCCATCGAAGACGTGACACCGTCGGTGTCCTGTGGCCGCTACCCCGCCAAGGCGGTGGTCGGCGAGCTCGTCCCGGTCTCGGCGGTGTCCTACCGCGAGGGGCACAACGCCTTGGGCGTGAACGTGGTGTGGCAGCGCCCGGACGGCCACGTCATGCCGTTCACCCGGATGCGGCCGGGCACCCCCGGACTCGACCAGTGGCACGGGGTCATCAAGCCGGACACGGTCGGGCGGTGGACGTTCGCGGTCGAAGCGTTCGACGACCCGTACCAGACGTGGCGCAACGCGGTGGTGAAGAAGATCGGCGCCGGCCAGGGCCTGGAGGATCTCGCAAACGACATCGCCGAGGGCGCCGACGTCCTGGACCTGGCCGCCAAGATCGTTCCGGAGCCGGAGCAGGAACGGGTCCGCGGCGCGGCCGCCGCGCTGCGTGACGACCAGCGCTCGCTGTTCGCGCGCATCTCGCCGGCGCTGGAGCTCGAACAACTGCTCTGGGACCACCCGGTACGCCAGCTGGTGACCACGACCCGGTCGTACCCGATCTGGGTGGACCGCCAGCGCGCGCTGTTCTCGGCCTGGTACGAGTACTTTCCGCGGTCCGAGGGCGCGCAGATCGGGCCGGAGGCGGTGCCGATCCGGCACGGGACGTTCGCGGACGCGGCGAAGCGGCTGCCCGCCGTCGCCGCCATGAACTTCGACGTGGTGTACCTCCCGCCGATCCATCCGATCGGCCGGATCAACCGCAAGGGCCGCAACAACACGATCGTGGCGCGGCCGGAGGACGTCGGGTCGCCATGGGCGATCGGCTCCGAGGAGGGCGGCCACGACGCCATCCATCCGCAGCTCGGCACGCTGGACGACTTCCGCGCATTCATCGCGGCCGCCCACGACAACGGGCTCGAAGTCGCCATGGACCTGGCGTTGCAGGCGGCGCCGGACCATCCGTGGGTCAAGGCGCACCCGGAGTGGTTCACCACCCGGCCGGACGGCTCCATCGCGTACGCGGAGAATCCGCCGAAGAAGTACCAGGACATCTACCCGATCAACTTCGACAACGACCCCAGGGGGCTGCGCGAGGAGGTCCTGCGCATCGTCCGGCACTGGGTCGCGCAGGGCGTCAAGATCTTCCGCGTCGACAACCCGCACACCAAGACGCTGAACTTCTGGCAGTGGCTGATCGCCAAGGTGAAGGAGACCGACCCGGACGTGCTGTTCCTGGCCGAGGCGTTCACCCGGCCGGCGATGATGAACGGGCTCGGCAAGATCGGGTTCTCCCAGTCGTACACCTACTTCACCTGGCGCACGACGGCCGGGGAGATGCGGCAGTACGTGGAGCAGCTGATCTCCTCGATCGACTGGATGCGGCCGAACTTCTGGCCCAACACCCCGGACATCCTGCACGAGTCGCTGCAGCACGGCGGCCCGCCGATGTTCAAGATCCGTACCGTGCTGGCCAGCATGCTGTCGCCGTCCTGGGGCATGTACTCCGGCCTGGAGCTCTTCGAGCACGTCCCCCGGCCGGGCGCCGAGGAGTACATCGACAACGAGAAGTTCGAGCTCAAGCCGCGGGACTGGGCCGCCGCGGAACGGGCCGGCCGGTCGCTGGCGCCGTACATCACCCGCCTCAACGCGATCCGCCGGGCGAATCCGGCGCTGCACTGGCTGCGGAACACCCGGTTCCACGACATCGACAACCCGGCTCTGCTCTGCTGGTCGAAGCGGGATCCGGAGAGCGGCAACACGGTGCTGGCCATCTGCTCGTTCGACTCGGTGAACGTGCAGTGGGGCAACACCGTGCTGGACATGCCGGCGCTCGGCATGAACTGGCACGAGCGGTTCACGGTGGTCGACCAGATCACCGGCGCGTCGTACGAGTGGGGCCAGCACAACGCGGTCCGCCTCGACCCGTACGTCGAGCCGGCACACGTCTTCGTGGTCCAGCGGCACGGCTGGTGATTCGTTCCTGCGGGGTGGGGTAGGTGGGAGACTGATGGACGGCACGCGCGACCTGGATCCGGGCCTGGAGCACAATCCCGCGGAAGGCAGCCACGTCGAGGGCGGTGTGGTCGAGCACCCGACCGCCAACGACTTCGGACACGCCCAAACGCTTCCGGCGGACCGTACATGGTTTCAGCGAGCGGTGTTCTACGAGGTGCTGGTCCGGGCGTTCTACGACTCCAACGCCGACGGCTCGGGCGATCTTCGCGGCCTGATCGAACGCCTGGACTACCTGCAGTGGCTGGGTGTCGACTGCCTGTGGCTGCCGCCGTTCTACGACTCCCCCCTGCGGGACGGCGGCTACGACATCCGCGACTTCTACCGGGTGCTTCCCGAGTTCGGCACGGTCGAGGACTTCGTGGCGCTGCTGGACGCCGCGCACAAGCGGGGCATCCGGGTGATCACCGACCTCGTCATGAACCACACGTCCGACCAGCACCCCTGGTTCCAGGAGTCCCGGCGCGACCCGGACGGGCCGTACGGCGACTTCTACGTCTGGAGCGACACCAGCGACAAGTACGCCGACGCGCGGATCATCTTCGTCGACACCGAGGAGTCCAACTGGACGTTCGATCCGGTGCGGCGGCAGTTCTTCTGGCACCGCTTCTTCTCCCACCAACCGGACCTCAACTACGACAACCCGGCAGTGCAGAACGCCATGCTTGATGTGCTGCGGTTCTGGCTCGACCTGGGCATCGACGGCTTCCGGCTGGACGCCGTGCCGTACCTGTTCGAGCGCGAGGGCACCAACGGGGAGAACCTGCAGGAGACCCACCAGTTCCTCAAGCACTGCCGGAAGGTGATCGACGACGAGTTCCCCGGCCGGGTGCTGCTGGCCGAGGCGAACCAGTGGCCGGCCGACGTGGTCGAGTACTTCGGCGATCCCAGGACCGGCGGCGACGAGTGCCACATGGCGTTCCACTTCCCGCTGATGCCGCGCATCTTCATGGCCGTACGCCGCGAATCACGCTTCCCGATCTCCGAGATCCTGGCGCAGACGCCGGCCATCCCGGACAACTGCCAATGGGGCATCTTCCTGCGCAACCACGACGAGCTGACGCTCGAGATGGTGACCGACGAAGAACGCGACTACATGTACGCGGAGTACGCCAAGGACCCGCGCATGAAGGCGAACGTCGGCATCCGCCGCCGGCTCGCCACGCTGCTGGAGAACGACCGCAACCAGTTCGAGCTGTTCACCGCGCTGCTGCTGTCCCTGCCCGGCTCGCCGGTGCTGTACTACGGCGACGAGATCGGCATGGGCGACAACATCTGGCTCGGCGACCGGGACGGTGTCCGGACCCCGATGCAGTGGACCCCGGACCGCAACGCCGGCTTCTCCGGCGCCAACCCCGGCCGGCTCTACCTGCCGCCGAACATGGACGCCGTGTTCGGCTATCAGGCGATCAACGTCGAGGCGCAGCGGGACAACCACACCTCCGTGCTCAACTGGACCCGCACGATGCTTGCAGTGCGCCGCCGCCACGAGGCGTTCGCCGTCGGCACGTTCCGCGAGCTCGGCGGCTCGAACCCGTCGGTGCTCGCGTTCGTCCGGGAGAACGGCGATGACGTGGTGCTGTGCGTGAACAACCTGTCCCGCTTCCCGCAACCCATCGAGCTGAACCTGCAGCACTGGAACGGGTACACGCCGGTCGAGCTGACCGGTCACGTGAACTTCCCGCGCATCGGCCAGCTGCCGTACCTGCTGACGCTGCCGGGCCACGGCTTCTACTGGTTCCAGCTGTGCCGGTCCGAGGAGAAGCAATGACGTTGCCCTATGCCGAGTGGCTGCCGCAGCAACGGTGGTACGCGGGCCGCAACCGCACGCTGTCCGAGGTCAAGCCCGGCTCGGTGACGCCGCTGGGCGACAACCTGGACCTGGTGCTGGTGGACGCGTTCTACACCGACGGCAGTTCGGAGCGGTACCAGATCGTGGTCGCCTGGGACTCCGGCCCGATCGTGGAGTACAGCGCCGTCGCCACGATCGGCACGGACGAGGACCGGACCGGGTACGACGCGCTGTACGACCCGCGCGCCGCGAAGTACCTGCTGTCGCTGGTCGCCGCCGGCCGCACCATCGACCAGGTGCGGTTCGAACCGGAGCCGGACGCGGAGTTCCCGCTGGACGCGGCGCCGCGGGTCTCCGACGCCGAGCAGACCAACACCAGCGTGGTCTTCGAGCAGGAGGCGATTCTCAAGGTCTTCCGCCGGGTCCAGCCAGGCATCAACCCCGACATCGAGCTCAACCGGGTGCTGGGCCGGGCGGGCAACCCGCATGTGGCACGACTGCTCGGCTCGTACGGGACGGACGAGAACGGCGACCCCTGCCCGCTCGGCATGGTCACCGCGTACGCCGCGAACTCCGCGGAGGGCTGGGCGATGGCCACCGCCAGCGCGCGGGATCTGTTCGCCGACGCCGGGACGCACGCCGACGAGGTCGGCGGCGACTTCGCCGGTGAGTCGTACCGGCTGGGCGAGGCCGTCGCGTCGGTGCACCGGACGCTCGCCGAGGAACTCGGCTCCGGCCCCGCGCCGTTCCCGGTCGACGCAGTAGTGGCCCGGCTGACCGCAGCGGCGGCGGCGGTCCCGGAGGTGCGGCCGTCGGTGCCGGCCATCGAGGAACGGTTCCGCAAGCTGACCGGCGAACCGGTCACCGTGCAACGGGTCCACGGCGACCTGCACCTGGGCCAGGTGCTGCGCACGCCCGAACGGTGGCTGCTCATCGACTTCGAGGGCGAGCCCGGGCAGCCGCTGGACGAACGGCGGCTGCCGGACTCGCCGCTGCGGGACGTTGCAGGCGTGCTCCGCTCGTACGAGTACGCGGCGTACCAACTGCTGGTGGACGCCGACGAGGAAGAGCACCTGGCGGGGCGGGCCCGCGAGTGGGTGGACCGCAACCGGGACGCGTTCTGCGACGGGTACGCGCACGCGGCCGGCAGCGACCCCCGCGACTCCGCCGCGCTGCTCGCCGCGTACGAGCTGGACAAGGCGGTCTACGAGGCCGCATACGAAGCCCGACACCGGCCCGGATGGCTGCGGATCCCCCTGCGGTCGATCGCCCGGCTCGTCGGCTGACCCCTACAGGAGAATCCGATGACCGGGCACACCAGCTCCCCCCTCGACGCGGACCAGCGGGCCATGAACGCCGTGGTCGCCGGAGACACCCACGATCCGCACGCCGTCCTTGGCGCCCATCCGGGCAAGGACAACACCGTCGTCCGTACGCTCCGCAAGGGCGCCAAGGAAGTCACGCTGGTCGCCGGCGACGAACGCGTCACGATGACGAAGGTGCACCCGGACGGCATCTTCGCGGCCGAGGCGCCGGGCACGGTTACCGACTACCGGCTCGAGGTCGACGGGATGGAGTGCGACGACCCGTACCGTCATCTGCCCACGCTCGGGGAGCTGGACCTGCACCTCATCGGCGAGGGACGGCACGAGAAACTGTGGACGGTGCTGGGAGCGCGCCCGCGCGCCACCGGCGTGGCGTTCTCGGTGTGGGCGCCGGGCGCGCGCGGCGTGCAGGTGATCGGTGACTTCGCCGGCTGGGGCCCGTACGACGGCTGGCCGATGCGATCGCTTGGAAGCAGTGGCGTCTGGGAGCTGTACGTGCCGAACGCCCATGCCGGCACCAAGTACAAGTACAAGATCCTGGGCCGCGACGGCGTGTGGCGCGAGCACGCCGACCCGCTGGCACAGCACACCGAGGTGCCGCCGGCCACCGCGTCCGTGGTGTTCCAGTCCGAGTACGAGTGGCAGGACGCGGAGTGGATGGCCCAGCGGGCCGGCAAGCAGGCGGTCCGCGAGCCGATGAGCGCCTACGAGGTGCACCTGGGCTCGTGGCGGCCCGGCCTGTCCTATCGGGAGCTGGCCGAGCAGCTGACCGAGTACGTGCTCGACACCGGCTTCACGCACGTCGAGCTGCTGCCGGTGATGGAGCACCCGTACGGCGGTTCCTGGGGCTACCAGGTCACCGGCTACTACGCGCCGACCGCCCGGTTCGGCAGCCCGGATGACTTCCGCTACCTCGTCGACAAGCTGCACCAGGCCGGCATCGGCGTGATATTGGACTGGGTGCCGGCCCACTTCCCGAAGGACGCCTGGGCGCTGGCCCGGTTCGACGGCACGCCGCTCTACGAGCACGGCGACTGGCGCCGCGGCGAGCACCCCGACTGGGGCACGTACGTCTTCGATTACGGGCGGCGTGAGGTCCGCAACTTCCTGGTAGCGAACGCGCTGTACTGGTGCGAGGAGTTCCACGCGGACGGACTGCGGGTGGACGCGGTCGCCTCGATGCTCTACCTGGACTACTCGCGCAACGACGGCGAGTGGACGCCGAACCAGTACGGCGGCCGGGAGAACCTGGACGCGATCAGCTTCCTGCAGGAGATGAACGCGACAGTCTACAAGAACTGCCCCGGCGTGGTGACCGTGGCCGAGGAGTCGACGGCGTGGCCGGGCGTCACCCGGCAGACGCATCTGGGCGGCCTGGGCTTCGGCTTCAAGTGGAACATGGGCTGGATGAACGACACCTTGTCCTACATGACAAAGGCGCCGATCTACCGGCAGTGGCACCACCACCAGATGACGTTCGCGACCGTGTACGCCTGGAGCGAGAACTACATCCTGCCGATCAGCCACGACGAGGTGGTGCACGGCAAGGGGTCGCTGACCGGCAAGATGCCCGGCGACCGGTGGCAGAAGCTGGCGAACACCCGTGCCCTGCTGGGCTTCATGTGGGCGTTCACCGGAAAGCAGCTGCTGTTCATGGGCGGCGAGACCGGTGACGAGCGGGAGTGGAGCGAGGAGCGCGGGCTGGACTGGAGTCTGATCGAGGACCCGCAGCAGGGCGGTGGGATCCACCGGCTGATCCAGGACCTGAACCGCGCCTACAAGGACATCCCGGCGGCCTGGACCCAGGACACCGAGCCGAGCGGGTTCCGCTGGATCAGCTCCGAGGACTCGCAGCACAACACGTTCTCGTTCCTGCGGTTCGCGCCCAGCGGCGACACGCTGGCGTGCGTCGTGAACTTCGCGGCGGTGCCGCAGGAGGGGTACCGGATCGGGCTGCCCCGCTCCGGCCGGTGGCTCGAGGTGATCAACACCGACAGCGAGCTGTACGGCGGCTCCGGCGTCGGCAACCTCGGTGAGGTGCAGGCCGAGGACGTGCCGTACCACGGCCTGGACTATTCGGTGTCGCTACGGGTGCCGCCCCTGGGCGCCGTCTGGCTCCACTGCCCCGCCTGAGGTGCCTAGAATCCCCGCGATCTTGGAGTTGTGGTTGCCCTTTTGCCCGTTCCGTAGGGCTTTGCTCCAACCACAACTCCAAGATCGAGGAGATCTGGTGGCGCACTGAGGTCTGGTGGCGGGCGCAGGTCTGGTGGCGGGCGCAGGTCTGGTGGCGCGCAGGTCTGGTGGCGCGCCGCGTCTATGGGCGGGCGAGGCGGAGGAAGCCGCGTAGGCCGAGCAGCCGAATGAGGTGCGGCGGGTTGAACACCGCCGTGGGCGCGTACACGCCGGTGAGGACGCCGAAGAACCGCTCTGTCTCGCCCGGGTCGGCGGCCAGCGCCGCGAACAGCTCCCGCTCCGCCGGGCGCATCGGGGCCAGCCGGGCGAGCTGCCGCGTGAAGCGGTACATCGGCAACGCCGCCCGGTCGCGCCGTCGCCGGTAACCGGCGAGTGCCCGGTCCAGCCGCCCGCCGGACAGCCCGGCCACGACCGCGTCCGCCAGCAACTCAGCGTCCCGGAACGCGTCGCCGATGCCCTGGCCGGTGATCGGGTCCAGCACCAGGCCGGCGTCGCCGACCAGCGCCCAACCGTGTCCATGCGGCCGCCGGAACCGGTTCGGCAGGTCGTTCGAGCAGCGGATGCGTTCGGCGCGGCTGCCGTTGCGGACGCGGTCGCCGAGGTCGCCGGCGTCGTCGAGCGTCTTCAGCAGGTTGCCTTCGACGTCGTCACGCAACTCGTCGAACTCCGCGATGGGCCACGCCACGTACGTCATGATCAGGCCGTCGTTTGTCGGCCACGCGCCCACCGCCCGGCCGTCCCGCGCGTACAGCTCACCGCCGGCCAGATCGACGCCGGACCAGTACGTGTAGCAGGCCGCCGTCGACGCCGGCTCCTCGTGGTACGCGGCGGCAGCGACCTCGCGCGCCACCAGCGAGTGCTTGCCGTCCGCGCCGACGACCAGCCGGGCCCGCACGGTCGTCTCCATGACCCTGCCCCGCACGTCCCGCGCGGACGTGTCCGCGCCGCCCCGCGCGGTGCCTCGCACTCCCACGACCGCGTCACCGTCCCGGATCAGGCCGGTCACGGCGAAGCCCTCCCACACCTCGGCGCCGGCGGCGCGTGCGGCATCCAGCAGAACGGCGTCCAGGAGCGTCCGCCGGGGTCCGTACACCGCATCGACGCCGTCGTACGCCGGGAAGCTACCGTCCAGAACCGCGTCGCCGGTATCGAACCGGACCCGGGACACGGCCGGTGTGCCGGCGTCCACGAGCGGGTCCAGTACGCCCCACCGGCGCAACCGGGCCACGCCGGGCAGCTGGATCTGGTGCGTGGAAAGGGTGTCGCTGGGGAACCGCTGCCGGTCCACCACCAGCACGGTCAGCCCGCGGCGGGCCAGCAGCAGGGCGGTCGCCGAGCCCGCCACCCGGGCGCCCACCACGATCACGTCATACGTCGTCATGCCCTTGAGGCGCCAGAAAACACCGGCTCCCGCTAGAGCCCGTCTCGCGGCCCTCCGGCACTTCCTGCCACGCCCGACCACGCGCCAACGCCACCGTCCACGCCACCCTCTCCGCGATCTTGGAGTTGTGGTTGCCTTTATGTCCGCTCCAAACGGTTTTGCGCCAACCACAAGTCCAAGATCGCGGGAAAGGGCGATAGCCCGCGGGGCGGGACGACAATCCGCGGGGCGGGACGGGGCGGCAGGATAGCGTCGGACGATCATCCGGGAGGGCGGTCATGTCGGATCAGCGGCGCGCGGAACACCTGAGCGATGACGACGAGGTCGAGGCGCTGGAGGTACGCGCGATCGCGGTGGAGCGGCTCACGTTCTTCGCCGACGCGGTGATCGCGATCGCGATCACGCTGCTGGCCCTCGACCTACCCGTGCCGACCGGCGAGACCAACCGGGAACTGCTGCACTCCGTCGGCGAGCACTCCCCCGAGTACATCGCCTTCCTGATCAGCTTCCTGGTCGTGGGCGCACACTGGCGCGGCCACCACCGGACGTTCCGGTACGTGACCACCCTCGGCGGCCAACTCGCCCGGCTCACCATGTACTGGCTGCTCATGCAGGTGATCACGCCGTTCGCCACCCGGGTGCTGACCGAGAACGGGGCGTTCCAGGTCCGGTTCACGTTTTATGCGCTGGTCCAGGCCACCGCTGCGGTGATCTTCCTACTGATGCTCCGCGAGCTGCGCCGGCACCGGCTGACGCGCGCCGACACACCGGCGAGCATGCTGACCGACGCCGCGTGGCGCACGTCCCTGCTCGCGGCCGCGTTTTTGATCTCGATACCGTTCAGTTTCATCAGCAAGCCGGTCGCCTACGCCTGTTGGGCCGTCATCCCGCTCACCCGCGGGCTGGTGCGCCGGGCAGTAACCACTCGTCGGCGAGCAGGCCGTACAGAAGATCGTCGGTCCACTCGCCCTTGATCCAGGTGTGCGACCGGCGCAGGCCCTCGCGGGTGAAGCCGGTCCGTTCCAGCAGCCGCGCCGACGCCGCGTTGCGCGCGTCCACCTCGGCCGACACCTTGTGCAGACCGCGCACCCGGAACAGGTGGTCGAGCATGGCGCGGACCGCTTCGCCCGCATAGCCCTGACGCTGGTACGCCGGGGCGAGCGTGAACCCGATCTCCGCCTGCCGCCGGTTCCCCTGCAGGTCCACACCGACGTCGCCGATGTGGACACGATCCGACGTGCGCTCGACCGCGTACTGGAACCAGCCCGGCTGGTCCGGGTTGCCCGCGGCGAACGCCGCCACCAGCACTCGGGACTGCTCGAGCGTGACCGGTGGGGTCCACGACTGATAGCGCGCGACGTCCGCATCCGAGCGGTACGCGGCAAGCGTCTCCGCGTCCGACGGCCGGAACCGGCGCAGCACCAGCCGTTCCGTCCCGATCACCATCCGACGAGAATATCGGCGTGGACCTGGACCGGCTGCGCGCGATCTGCATGGCGTTCCCCGAAGTGACCGAGCGACTCAGCCATGGGGCACCGACCTGGTTCGTCCGCGACAAGAAGGTGTTCGTGACGTTCTGGGATCACGGACACCACGACGACGACTTCCCGCATCTGTGGTGCGCGGCGGCGCCCGGCGCACAGCGGGAACTGATCGCCGCGAATCCGGAGCGGTTCTTCCGCCCGCCGTACGTCGGGCACCGGGGCTGGCTCGGCGTCCGCCTCGACCGCGACCCGGACTGGACGGAGATCACCGAACTGTGCGAGGACGCGTACCGGGTGATCGCCCCCGCCCGCTTGGTCGCCCGACTGGATGCTTAGTCCCTCAACCACCCTCCCGCGATCTTGGAGTTATGGTTGGAACAAACCGGGCGCGAAATGGCAAAAGGGCAACCACAACTCCAAGATCGACGGGGAATTGAAGGCGGGCTAGCCGCGGTAGGTGATCTCGGCTGCGGCGGTGCCCGGGGGGAGCCGGACGTCGGCACCGGTCACCTGCACCGGGGCGCCGTCGGCGCTGGCCGCCGTCACGGAACCGAGCCGGCACGGGTACACGTAGGTCACTCCCGGCACCTGTGACGTGATGTCGATGTGGACGCGGCTGTTCGCCTCGTCGTGGCGCAGCGTGTAGCCGAACGTGGCGCCGTATGTGGTGGCCGCGCCGGTCACCGTGATCGACTGGCCGCCGTCGCCGCGCAGCCACCGGGGCGGGATGCCCGGCGCCACGTAGAGCTCGCGGGCGTCGTCCTCCCCCGCCTCGAAGAACAACATCTCGCGCAGCAGCAGCATGAACTCGGCGGCCGCCCAGCCGTGCGGCATGTCGCCCATGTACCAGGTCCGGAACGGCATCGCGGTGAAGTCGTTGGCGACCGGGTAGGCGTGCTGCTCATTCCACGTGCCGGTGGTGACCTGCCACCGGTCGGGCGACCCCGCCGACCGGCTCACCCGGGCGTACGCGGCGTTGCCGATGCTCCAGCCGAGCAGCGCGTCCATCCGGTCGAGATCGCCGAGCAGCAGGAACGCGTGCGCGAGCTGCAGCGTCAGGTACGGGCCGTACGCCTGCCAGGACCTGTCGTGCCGGAATCCGCCCTCGACGAAGTGCGACCAGATCGTGTCGAGCGTCAGCCGGAACGCGGCGTCGATGTCGTCGCCCAGCTTGGCGCCGTAGTAGAGCCGGGTCGGGTGGAAGTACGCGGCCGCGCCGATGATCGTCGAGTACAGGCCGCGGTCGCCGCCCGGGCCGCTCGGCACGAACGTCTCCCACTGGCCCTCGCTGCGCTGCTGGCCGAGGACCCACCGGATGGAGGCGGCGGTGGCCGCCTTCAGCGAGTCGAACGCCGCCCACAGCTCGGCGACCTCGGCCGCGCCGATCCGTTCGGCGAGCCGTGCCGCCTCGTACAGTCCGGCAAGCCCCCACAGGTCGTCCCAGTAGTGCGGCTGGTTCCGGTCGCCGATGTGCTCGGCGCTCCAGCCGCTGTGCAGGATGCCGTCGGTGCTGCGGTTGTCCCGGATCCAGCGGGCGCCCTGCAGCACGTACGGCCAGTACACCTTGGCCCCGAACGCCAGCGCCGGGCCCTGGATGCGGTCGAACCGGCCGAACGCCCAGAGCGCCTCACCGTTGGCATCCCACTCCTGCGCGTCCCGTTCGTGCTCGCCGCCGAAGAAGCCGTACGCACGGGCCGGTCCGATCCAGCCGTCACCGGTCTGGAACACCTCGAGATGGTGCCGGCCCAGCTGGGCGCCGGCCAGGCCGTCGTCCCCGGCGAGGCTGCACGCGATCGCCTCGACGCTGGAGTCCCGGATCCAGAACGAGTCGTAGATCGTCGGTCCCGGGTGGATCGCCCCGTCGTCGGCCAGGATCAGCAGGTCGGCGCGGCAGGACCGGTACTGGTCCCAGAGGTGACGCACCACCGGCGGCAGCTCCGCCTGCAGACCGGACGCGTTCAGCTTGGGCTCCCAGAAGGCGCGGTTAGCGGTCTCGAACGCGTCGGCGGGTTGTGCCGTGAGATCGGCGAAGTCGCCGGGACCGCGGAAGTCGTCCACCGGCAGCCAGAAGTCCAGCGTGAGGTCACCGCCGGAGGTGTCGAACGGCCACCGGAACGCCGCGCTGCACAGGCCGAACCGGGCGTCCGCCGCCTCCGCAGCGGCGTTCAGCGCCCGTCCGGCGGCGAGATCGGCGAATGGACTCACGCCAAGGTAGTGATCGGGATCGTCGAGCAGGTTCGGGTTGCCGTACAGGCCGAACGACTCCGGCGCGGTGAGGAAGACGGGTCCCGAGCCGGTGTTCGTCTCCAGCCGCCGCTCGCCCGGCAGGTACCGCAGAAACGACAGCTGCGACGCCTGGAGGCTCTCGCCGCTCTTGCCGTAGCGGACGTATCCGCTCGGCTTGACCGGCACGACCGCCACGCCGAGCCACCCAGAGGCGGGACCGGGACCGGACTGACGTACCACCAGCCGGTTGAGGACGGCGGCGTGGTTCTGCGCCCCGACGACGGTGCTGAGCGTGCGCTGCTCGACGGTCACCCCGATCGGCGGCCGGTACGTCGTCACCACCACCGGCAGGTAGCCGTCCTGCCGCTGCTGCTCCAGCGCCGGCACCGGCGATCCGGCCTCGGTGTACTGCGGAACGTACAGGCGCCCGCCGGCCACCACGAAGAACGTCACAGCGAACCGCTCGTACACCGGCTCGATCTCACCGGCCTGCCCGACGAGGCTCTCCTGATGCGCGTCCTTGACCCCGACCATGTTCCAGTACCGGTAGAGCGCGTTCGACGCGAGCGCGGTCTCCTTGGACCCGAACATGCCGCCGTCGTCGCCGGGCCAGTCGCGGAAGTAGGACTGCAGCCACCACGGCAGCGGATACGCGGCGCCGCGGCCCCAGAGCCGCCACATCACCTCGTAGAACATCGTCTCGTACGGTTGCGCGGGCACGAGTCACCGTCCGGTCACGTCAAATGGACCCAGCTGGCCTCGGACGGCACGCCGTCGGTGTCGACCACGAAGAGCATGTACCAGCCCGGTGGCGCGAGCGTCGCGGTCGCCGGCAGCTCCAGGGTCACCTGGTCG
>DATBGW010000038.1:0-13640 GCA_036557765.1 Actinoplanes sp. | reverse complement strand
GTTCGGCGGCCGCAACGCCGACGAGGAGGACGACGAACCTACTGCAGCCCGTGCTGCATCAACTGGCGAGCGGCCTCGGCGATGGACCCGGACAGCGACGGATAGATCGTGATGGTGTGGGCCAGTTGGTCCACCGTCAGGTTGTTCTCGACCGCCATCGTGATCGGCAGGATGAGCTCGCTCGCCTTCGGCGCCACGACGACACCGCCGACGAGCTGGCCGGTGGCCGGCCGGCAGAACAGTTTCACGAATCCGTCCCGGAGACCGGCCATCTTGGCCCGGGCGTTCCCGGCCAGCGGCAGCATGATCTGCCGGGCCGGCACCGTGCCGGCGTCCACGTCGTCCTGCGAGACACCGACCGTGGCGAGCTCCGGGTCGGTGAAGACGTTGGCGGACACGGTTCGTAGCCGCAGCGGCGCCACTGCTTCGCCCATGGCGTGCCAGACGGCGATCCGGCCCTGCATTGCCGCGACGCTGGCAAGCGGCAGCACGCCGGTGCAGTCGCCGGCCGCATAGATGCCCGGGACATTGGTGCGCGACACGCGGTCCACGGCGACGTAGCCGCCGTCGGCCACCTCCACCCCGTACTCCCGCAACCCCAGGTCCGCGGTGTTCGGCACGGCGCCGACGGCCATCAGCGCATGCGAGCCGGTGACCGTACGCCCATCGGTCAGCGTGACCGACACGCCGTCTCCGGTGTTCGCCACCGAGGCGGCCCGGGACTGGTTCAGGATGGTCATCCCCCGCTCGCGGAACACCCGCTCGATGGCCATGGCGGCGTCCGCGTCCTCGTGCGGCATCACCCGCTCCCGGCTGGACACGAGCGTCACGTCCACGCCCATCGCCAGGTAGGCGCTGGCGAACTCGGCACCGGTCACGCCGGAGCCGATGACGATCAGATGCGCCGGCAGCTCGGGCAGGTCGTACACCTGCCGCCAATCCAGGATGCGGGACCCATCGGGTACGGCCGTGGGCAGCACCCGCGGCGTCGCGCCGGTGGCGATCAGCACGGTGGTGGCGTCGACGGCGTACTCGTCCGTGCCGGCCGGCGTGATCAGGACCTGATGGGTGTGGCCCAGCGTGTCCTCGCCCAGGCGGGCGCGGCCCGCCACGACGTCCACCCCCGCCTTGATCAGCTTGGCCTGGATGTCGCCGGACTGGGCCAGGGCGAGCTTCTTGACCCGGTCGTTGACGGCGACCGCGTCAACCGTGACGGCGTCGAGCCCGGCCGAGCGGACACCGAACTGGTCGTTGCGCCGGTACCCGGTCACCACGTCCGAACTGGCGATGAAGGTCTTGGACGGAACGCAGTCGGACAGCACGCAGGCGCCGCCCGCGCCCTCGGCCTCCACGAGCGTGACCTCGGCGTCCAGCTGCGCGGCGACCAACGCCGCCTCGTAGCCGCCCGGCCCACCGCCGATGATCACAATTCGGCCCACTGCCCCCACCTCATGAAACTGGTCCCATCTGTGCCGACACGCACCAGCTGTATTCTCCCTCACCCGGCCGTCCCGCTATCGTCATCGCCGTGCGTCATTACGCCGCGTACGGCTCTAATCTGGACCCCGCCCGCATGCGGGCCTACTGCCCGCACTCACCGATGATCGGCGTCGGGTGGCTGGAGGGCTGGCGCCTGACGTTCGCCGGTGAGGGCGAAATGGGCTGGGAAGGCGCGGTCACGACGATCGTCGAGTCGCCCGGCGACCGGGTGTTCGTCGCGCTCTACGACGTGCACCCGTGGGACGCCGCACAGCTCGACGAGGTGGAGGGCGTGACCGCCGGCGCGTACCAGAAGCTCACCGTGCGTATCGAGACGCTGGACGGCGAGGTCAGCGCCTGGGTGTACGTGTTCGACGGCTACGAGGGCGGCATGCCGACTGCGTGGTATCTGTCGGAGATCGCCAACGCCGCGGAGAAGGCCGGCGCCCCCGACGACTACGTGTCGGACCTGCGCCACCGCCCCACCCGCACCGCCTCCCCCGAGCCGTGACCCACAGGCGCTATGCGAGCTGCGTGCCGGGGCCTGTTTGCTGGTAGATGTTGGCCTGGTACTGCGGGCGCATGCCTACCGCGTGGTACAGCCGGGCAGCGCGGGTCGGATTCTCCAGATCCACGCCCAGGCCGGCGCGCGTACGGCCCTTGGCGACATAGGTGGCGAACGCACGGCGCAGGAGCGCCTCACCGACACCACGGCGGCGGTACGGGCGCAGCACCGCGAGGTTGCGCACCCAGCCCTCGTCGGTGTCGGCCCCGCCGTCCGACGACTGCAGCGCGCCAACGATCTGGCCGTCCACCTCGGCGACGAACCACTCGTCGAACGATGTGCTGGACTCGGCCGTCACCTGCGCGCGCCACGTCTCGTACACGGTGGCCGGGTGGTCGGAGTCGCGGAACGCCTCCTCGATGATCGCGTGGAAGCGCCGCATCTCGGCGTCGTCGTCGCTGCGTACCGGGCGGATCGTGATCCCGGCGGGCTCCTGCGGCGGAGTGCCGGGCACCCCCTCGAGCGACATCGTCATGCGGGCGTACTGCTTGAGGAACGCGAACCCGGCACCGGTGAGCGTGTCGATCCACGGCTGCTCGGTGGGGATCGCGCCGGCGCGCACGGTGTACGGGTCGTGGCCGAAAATCCGGCCGCGTTCAGCGGAGCGGGCGAGCAGCAGGTCCAGCAGCGGGCCCATTGCCGGCACACCGCGCTCCGGCCACACGTACACCTCGAGGAACTCGCGCGGGCCGCCGGTGGCGTTGTCCAGATAGGCCCAGCCGACGATCGCGCCGCTTTCGTCGAGAGCGAGCCAGCAGTCGCTTGCCATGTCGGTGTTCGGGCCGGTCAGCGCCTCCCGGACCTCATCGGTCGTGAAGTCCGGCTCGCCGACCGCGGCGATGTCGCTGGCATGGGCCAGCTTGAGGATCTCGGGGACGTCGTCCAGCGTCGGCCGGCGCACGGTCCATCCCGGAGGAAGCTCGGTCACGCTGGCATCCGACCACATTCGGCGGCGCGGGGTAACCCATTTACCGGCCGAGCCGCTCGCTCAACGACTCGAGCAACCCGATCAACTCGACCCGCTCGGCGCGCTCCAGCTGCGCGTACGCCTGACCGGCCATCGCGTCCGCGATCGACTCCGCCCACATGAGACGGCGGACGAGGGGTCCGGCCGGCGGATACGGCGGCTGCCAGCCGAACGCCACCGCGCCGGTTTCTCCCTCCGGCCCCGCGATGATCGCCTGCAGCGGCGAGAGCCCGCTGGCCCGGACGGCGACCACATGCACCCCGAGCTGGTGCTCGTGCAGCAGATGCAGCAGAAACGCCGCCTCGGCGCCCGGCGCCGCGTCCGCCACCGGCATCGCGCGCCATGCCGCGAACAGCGGCAGCGCGGCGCCGTCCACCGCCGCCACCACGCGCTTGGACAGATCCACCAGCCGGCTCAACCGCGGGAACCCGCCCAGCTGATCGACCCCCCACCGGCACAGCTCGTGCAGGTGCCAGGTGGCCACCTCGAGCGGCTCGGTCGCCTTGGTGGCGGCCTCCCATGCGTCCGCGACCGCATCGGGCGCGATGAACCCGATCGTTGCCGCGACCGTCTCGGGCCGGACCTCGCCGAGTGCGCCGGCCCGCGCCGACACGTGGTAAGCCCAGCCGGACAGGCCGAGCAGCCGTGCCCGGCGCAAGGTCTGCGGCGATTCGGTGAAGGCACCGACGATGGTGGCGAGTCCCGGTTTGGCGTTGGCGGCAGCCTGTTCGGGGGTCACCCGCCCGATTCTGCTCCGCCTGACCGGTTCTCTCTACTCAGCTTCTGGTCGCTATCTACTCAACCTCATCGGATTCGAGGTCCTCCAAGGCCGCCTGCACGTCGCCGACGCGGCGCCGAGCGGCGGCCGCGTCCCGCTCGGCGGTGCGCCGGGCCAGCTTGCGGCCGGACACGTCGGCGACCGCCTCGGTGCGCCGCCGTTCCAGCTCGGCCAGCTCGACGTCCAGGTCCTCGACCAGCTGACCGGCGTCCCGTTCGGCGGCCTCGGCGCGTTCCAGCTCGGCGTCGGCGCGGCTCTCCGCGGCCTGGGCGGCGGACAGTTCGCGGTTGAGTTCGCGGCGGCGTTCGGCCCGCCGGCGGCGTTCGTCGGCGGCCCGGTCCGTGGTGCTGCGCGCGGACGGCTCGGGCGCTGCCTGCTCGTCCGCATCGGCATCGGCATCATCGTCCGCGGTGACCAGGCGCAGCCGTGGCCGCGGGACCTCACCGAAGCCCGCGTACGCCGCCGCGCGGATCAACCGGCCGGTACGCACCTGCTCGGCGATCTCCGGCTCGGCCAACGCGGCGGTCAGCGTCGCCTCCACCTCGGACAGCGGCAGCTTGGCGCCACTCATCTGCGGATCTTCGGCCACCGCCAGCTTGCGGGCGGCGTTCACCAGGGCGGTGACGATCTTGCGACGCTGAGCGGTCAGTTCCCGCAGTTCGCCGCCCTTGAGCCCGCGCTGGGCATTGCGGAGCGCGGTGGCGAGCTCGACCAGTTCGTCGATCATCTCCGGGCGGCGCAGGGCGAGGAGGTTCACCACCCACGCCGCCACGGTGGGCTTGCGCAGCGCGGCCAGCCGCTTCGCGGCGTCCTTGTCCCCCGCCTCGCGGGCCTGCGCCACGGCCTCGGTCCGGGCCGCGACGAAGCCGTCCGGCGGCGCCTCGTACATCCGCCGGATCACGTCATCGGTGGGTTGGGACACGTCAGCCGATCGTCGTGCCGGGCGCCAGATGTGCGTACTCGGTGCCGGAGAACCGTTCGAGATGGCCGTCGGAGATTCTCGCGCCGGTCTCGGTCAGCAGCGCGTCATGCGCCGCGTACGCCCGGCGCGGCTTCACCGCCCGGACGAAGTCGATGGACTCCGCCAGCTTCATCCATGGGGCGTTGAGCGGCACGAACAACGTGTCCACCGGCTCACCGTCCGGGACCGTGAACGAGTCGCCCGGGTAGTACACCGAGGAATCGCCGTCGGCGATCAGATAGCCCAGGTTGGCGATGCGCGGTATCTCCGGATAGATCACCGCGTGCTGCCCGCCGAACGCCCGGACCGTGAAGCCGGCCGCGGAGAACTCCTGGCCGGCCGCCACCGTCGTCACCACCTCGCGGAAGGCCTCCAGTTTCGGCAGCACGTCCGCGTGCGCGTACACCCGCAGGTCCGACTGGCGGGCGACCGCGCCGCCGAGCGCGTCCACGTCCAAGTGGTCGATGTGCTCATGGGTGATCAGGACGGCGTCCGCACCGGTGAGCGCGGCCGGCTCGCTGAACGCGCCCGGGTCGACGACCAGCACCGAACCGCCGCCCTCGATGCGCAGGCAGGAATGCGTGAACTTGGTGACCCGCACTGTCCCTCCATCCGCTACAAGATCCCCGCGATCTTGGAGTTGTGGTTGCCCTTATGCCCGGTTTCTAGGCCTTTGTGCCAACCATAACTCCAAGATCGCGGAGAGGTCCGAAGCCGAATCGTGACCTCTCACCTGGCAGTGTGCCGGAACCGCTCGCCGCGTGCCGCGCGTCGGACCGGCAACCCGCGATCGGAGGACACCATGCCAGGCGTACGACCCCAAACGATATCGCCGACCGTCGCTGCGCCAGGCGTACGACGCAGAACGATCTCGCCGACCGCCGCAGCGCCAGTACAACGCAGGACGACGTCGGTGACCTTCGGCGAACGACGCAGGACGACATCGCTGACCGTTGCCGCGCTCATCGCCGGCGTGGCGCTGGCCGGGTGCAGCGGGGGCGCATCCGGCCGGGCCGAGTCCTCGGCGGCCGGCGGGTCGGCGGTCGCTCCGGCGGAGGGCGCGCCGGGAGGCGGCACGACGGACGGCAAGCCCGCGGCTCCGGCGACCGGCACCGACCAGGTGGCGCAGGCGCCGGATCTGCGGGTGGACCAGCGGTCCATCGTCTACACCGGATCCATCACATTGCGCGTCGACGACGTGAATCAGGCGGCCGCGAAGGCGGAGGCGATCGCCGATGGTGCGGGCGGATTCGTGGGCGGGGACAAGCGGAACACGAGCGGCGGGGCGTCGGACGCGACGCTGGAGCTGCGGGTGCCGGCGGAGAAGTTCCAGTCCGTTGTGGACCAGCTCGCCCGTACGCTCGGAACCGAGGAGCAGCGCGGCATCAGTACCGAGGACGTCACCGAACAGACCGTCGATCTGGACGCCCGGATCGCCGTACAGCAGGCCCGGGTCGACAGTGGACGGCGGCTGCTCGCACAGGCCAAGACGTTGAACGACCTCGTGATGCTGGAGAAGGAGGTCGCGACGCGCGAGTCCGACCTCGCTTCACTGCAGGCCAAGAAGCGGCGCCTCGCCGACCTGACCGCACTGTCCACAATCACTGTGGTGCTGCTGGCGCCGCTGGCGGCCGCGACTCCGCAGGACGATCCGGCCGGCTTCCTCGGCGGGCTGGCGGGCGGCTGGAAGGCACTGGTGGCGTCCCTGACGGTTCTGCTCACCGTGCTGGGCGCCCTGCTCCCGTGGCTGCTGGTGCTCGGCATCCCGGCCGGCGCGGCGTTCCTCCTGATACGCCGCCGCGTTCGTCGACCCGCCGCAGCGGCGGGGAACAGGAGTGATTGAGGTTCGGACGCGACGCACTGGGCGCGAAAGCTGAGCGGTCATACCCCGCGATCTTGGAGTAGTGGTTGGCGCAAAACCGGGCGAGACCGGCATAAGGGCAACCACAACTCCAAGATCGGCGAGTACTGGAATCAGAAGGCGCCGGTGGCGAGGGCGGCCAGGGCGGTGTGGACCATTACGCGGACTCCGTAACCGATGCACCGCTCGTCCACGTCGAAATTGGACTGATGCAGGTCGTACGTGATGTCGGCGCCGGGTGTGCCGGTCCCGAGCCGGATCATCGCGCCCGGCACGTGCTCCAGATAGAACGAGAAGTCCTCGCCGCCCATGCTGATCTCGGCCTCGACGACCCGGTCCGCGCCCAGCGCCGCGCCGGCCGCGCCGGCGATCACCGCGGACGCCATGCGGTCGTTGATGACCGGCGGAACGCCCCGGGTGTACCGCACGTCGGCCTCGGCCCCGGTCGCCGCGACCACCTCGCGGATCAGCTTGGTGACGAGCTCCGGAGCCTCGCGCCATGCCTCCCGGTTGAGAATGCGCACGGTACCGCGGATACGCCCCTCGTCCGGGATGGCGTTGGGTGCCTCGCCGGCGTGCACGGCGCCCCAGACCATCGAGACGCCGGCGCGTGGGTCGACCCGCCGGTCCAGCAACGACGGCACGTCCACGATGACCCGGCCGAGCGCGTGCACCAGGTCCGCGGTGAGGTGCGGCCGGGCGGTGTGTCCACCGGGCCCGGTCAGGGTGACCTCCACCATGTCCGCCGCCGCGGTGAACGGTCCGGACCGCACGCCGACCAGGCCGGTCGGCAGCTGGGGGTAGCAGTGCAGCGCGTAGATCGCGGCGACATCCTTCAGGGCGCCGACCGCGATGACCTCGGGCGCGCCCGAGGGGATGTGCTCCTCGGCCGGCTGAAAGATCAGGCGGATCCGGCCCGGCAGCTCGCCCTGCTCGTCGAGCTGCGCCAGCGCGAGGCCGAGACCCAGCAGCACCGTGGTGTGCACGTCGTGGCCGCAGGCGTGGGCGACGTCCGGGACTGTCGACCGGTACGGGACATCCTTGGTGTCGTGCAACGGCAGCGCGTCCAGGTCCGCGCGGAACGCCACCACCCGGTCGCCACGGCCGATGTCGCAGATGACGCCGTTGCCCTTGGGCAGCAGCTGCGGCGACAGACCGGCGACCGCGAGCTCGCGGGCGATCAGCGCGGCGGTCTCGAACTCGGCGTGCGACGGTTCCGGGTGCGCGTGCAGGTGCCGGCGAATGGCTACCAGCTCGGCCCCGCGAGCGGCGAGCCAGCGGTCGAGCTGGCCGGGCAGGGGGTCGGCGCCGGGCGGCGGGCCCGGCCAGGATGCCGTCGCGGCGCCGTCGGGCACCGCCGTCAGAGCACTGGTCACGTCGGTTTCTCTATCGGTTCTGGGAGTTTGTCGGGTTCCGCTGACTCGCGACAGCCTAGACCGTCGGTGACGCTGTGCAACATCATTCCCGTACTGGTCGGATCGCGCACTGTCACGAAAGCCCTGATAAGAGCGTTCTGAGGGCGACGAGGATGCGTCCGAACCGTTATCGAACGCAGACATCGTCACACCACCTCCTACAACCGGTAACGGACCGTGGAGGTGACGCGGTTCAACGGTCACACCGCCGATTCCAGCGTAGTCACACCGCTAGTCCGATTCTGGAATAGCCGATCAAAAATGTTCGACCGGGTGGTACACGCCCCATGCGCCGCGAAGCGTGTGGCAGACCTCTCCTACCGTCGCACGCAGACGCAATGATTCGCGTATGAATGGCAGCACATTGTCAGTACCGTGCGCGGCCTTGCCGAGGTCGGCGAGCGCGGCCTCCACCGCCGGGGCGTCCCGCTCCGCGCGCAACGCGGCAAGCCGGGCCGCCTGCGCGGCTTCGATCGCCGGATCGACACGCAACGGCTCGTACGCCTCCTCCTCGCCGATCGGGAACCGGTTGAGGCCGACCACCACGCGTTCGCCGCTGTCGATCTCGCGAGCCACCCGGTACGCGGACGCCTCGATCTCCTGCTTCTGGAAGCCCCGCTCGATCGCCTCCACCGCGGATCCGTACGAGAACACCCGTTCGATCAATGCCGTGGCCGCGGCCTCCACCTCGTCGGTCATCGCCTCGATGGCGTACGACCCGGCGAACGGGTCGACCGTGTCGGTCATTCCGGTCTCGTACGCGAGCACCTGCTGGGTCCGCAGCGCCAACCGTGCGGCCTTCGCCGTCGGCAGCGCGATCGCCTCGTCGTACGCGTTGGTGTGCAACGACTGCGTGCCGCCGGCGACCGCGCCGAGCGCCTGGACGGCCACCCGGATGAGGTTGACCTCGGGTTGCTGCGCGGTCAGCTGCACGCCCGCGGTCTGGGTGTGGAACCGCAGCATCATCGACTTCGGATCCCGTGCGCCGAACTCGTCCCGCATGATGCGCGCCCACATCCGGCGCGCCGCGCGGAACTTCGCGATCTCCTCGAGCAGCGTTGTCCGGGCCACGAAGAAGAACGACAACCGCGGCGCGAAGTCGTCCACTGCGAGGCCGGCGGCCATCGCGGCACGGACGTAATCCATGCCGTTCGCCAATGTGAACGCGATCTCCTGCGCCGGCGTCGCGCCGGCCTCGGCCATGTGATAGCCGGAGATGGAGATGGTGTTCCACTTCGGAATCTCCGCGCGGCAGTAGGCGAACGTATCAGCGACCAGCCGCAGCGAGGGCTTGGGCGGGAAGATGTACGTGCCGCGGGCGATGTACTCCTTCAGGATGTCGTTCTGGATCGTGCCGGACAGCGCGGTGCCCGGCACGCCGTGCTCCTCCGCGACGAGCTGGTAGAGCAGCAGCAACACTGAGGCCGGCGCGTTGATCGTCATCGAGGTCGAGACCTTGTCCAACGGGATGCCGTCGAACAACCGTCGCATGTCGTCGATCGAGTCGATGGCGACGCCCACCTTGCCGACTTCGCCGTGCGCGATCGGGTCGTCGGAGTCGTACCCCATCTGCGTCGGCAGGTCGAACGCGACGGACAGGCCCATCGTGCCGTGCGCCAGCAGGTCGTGGTATCGGGCGTTGGACTCGGCCGCGGTGCCGAAACCCGCGTACTGCCGCATCGTCCACGGCCGCTTCGTATACATCGTCGGATAGACCCCGCGGGTGTACGGGAATTCGCCGGGCCGCCCGATCTGCCCGTCCGAAACGTCCCCGGCGTCGTACACCGGCTTGATCTCGAACCCCGATTCTGCGTTCACCATCCGATCCTAAGTCCGACGAGCTTTCGCACTTCGCATCCGAAAAGTCCACTGCCAGCAACGCCGTGGCTACCGACCGTGGAGTTATCCACACCGGCTTTTACAGCGCTCGCCCGACCCGGCAAGATAGCGCGGAAGACCCGCGACCCCATCTTCCCCAAGGTGTTCTCTTCTTGACTCAGATCCCGACGTGGAGCAGCGGCAACACCACTCCGATCAGCGGACGCGCCGCCCCGGGCACGCTCATCGGCGGGCGGTACACGCTTCGCGCCGCGGTCGGCCACGGCGGCATGGGCACGGTCTGGCGGGCCGCCGACACGTCGCTGCGGCGGGACGTGGCGGTCAAGGAGGTCATCCTGCCGCCGGGCCTCGCGCCGAGCGACCGGGACGCGATGTACGAGCGGACCATGCGCGAGGCGCGCGCCGCCGCGGCGCTACAGCACCCGGCGGTCGTGCAGGTCTACGACGTGGTCCATGAGAACGGGCGCCCGTGGATCGTGATGGAGCTGCTGGACGCCCGCAGCCTCGCCGACATGGTCATCGAGGACGGCCCGGTGGCGCCACGCGTGGTCGCCAAGATCGGCATCGCCCTCCTCGGCGCGCTCGAGGTGGCCCACGCACACGGCGTGCTGCACCGCGACGTCAAACCGGCCAACGTGCTGATCTGCGCAGACGGCCGGTGCGTGCTCACCGACTTCGGTGTGGCCCGGATGCCGACCGACGTCCAGCTCACCACGCCGGGCATGGTCCTCGGGTCGCCGCACTTCATCTCGCCCGAGCGGGCCATGGGCAACGACTTCGGGCCGCCGAGTGACCTGTTCTCGCTCGGTGTCACGCTCTACACCGCCGTCGAGGGCCGGCCGCCGTTCGACAAGGGCGATCCGATCGAGACCATGCATGCGGTGGTTGAGGATCCACCCACCCCGCCGGTGCGGGCCGGCTCGCTGACCACGGTGTTGATGGGCCTGCTGGAAAAAGACCCGGCCCAGCGCTTCGACGTGCCGGCCGCCCGTACCATGCTGCGTCAGCAGCTCGCGGGCCCGCTCGCCAGCACCGCGCCACCACACATGATCACCGACCCGCAGTCGGTCGTGCCGGGTCCGCGGCCGGCGGTGACGCAGACCCAGCCCATGCCACCGCCGCAACCGACCGGCCAGATCGGCGGTCGCGCCATGCTGGCGCCCGGCGAGTCGCTGGAGAGCCATCTCGCCAAGGTGAGTCACGCCGCTCACTCACCGGATCCGCTGAGCACGACCCTCGCCGGCCAGTCGCCTGCGCGCGGTTCGGCCGTCCACGGGTGGTTGGATCACGTCCGGAGCTGGTCGCGGACCAAGCAACTGGCGGTCGGCGGCGCCGGGCTCGCCGTTCTCCTCGCGGTCGTTCTGATCATCACGCTGACCGGCGGGGGTGGCGGCACACCGACGGTGGCCGGCCCGGCCGGCGCCACGTCCGTACGCGCGTCGTTTCAGACGCAGGACTACCGCGGTGACCGGGCGGTCGCGGTGAAGGTCCCCAAGGACTGGAAGCGCATCGCGGCCGGCAACTGGGTCGATTACGTGGATCCCGACGACGCTCAGCGCAAGGTACGCGTCCTGGTGGAATCCGGGACGATCACGCCGCGCCGGTTCGCCGAGAACACCGCGCAGTCGACACTGCGCAGCTCGAAGAACTGCCCGAAACCGTTCCGGGCGGTCGCGGTCACCGACGTCCAGGTCGCCGGCCATCCCGGCGCCCAGCTGGAGTACACGTGCGGCAGCGGCCCCGGCATGCGGCACGGCATCTGGCGGGAGACCACCGTGAACGGCCGGATGTACTCGTTCTATCTCACGTCAACCGACGCCCGCTTCGCGGAGAGCAAGGCGATCTTCGACGAGATGACCCGCACATTCGCGCTAACCTGATCTTCCCCCGCGATCTTGGAGTGGTGGTTGGGTGTCCCCTTGCCCGCGATGGAGTTGTGGTTGGGTGTCCCCTTGCTCGCGATCTTGGAGTTGTGGTTGGCATAAAACTGGGCACAGCGCCTATAAGGGCAACCACAACTCCAAGATAGCGGAGGGATAGCGAGGCCGCGGCCGCTGGGGGGGCGTGGTATCAATCCCTGATGGCGCCCGACGACGTTGCTGAGCTGCGCGCGCAGGCCGAGGCCTGGCTCGCCGACGACCCCGACCCGGCCGGCCGCGATGAACTGCGCGACCTGATCGCGGGCCTGCCGGGCACCGCGGGAGAGCTGCGCGACCGATTCGCCGGGCCGCTCACGTTCGGCACCGCCGGCCTCCGCGGCCGGCTCCGCGCCGGACCGAACGGGATGAACCTCGCGGTGGTCACCCGGGCCGCCGCGGGCCTGGTCGCCTGGCTCGCGGCCGAGGGCGGCCAGGGTCCGTTGCTGATCGGGTACGACGCGCGGTACGGGTCGAAGGACTTCGCGGAACGCACCGCCCAGGTGGCCACCGGCGCCGGACGCGCCGCGTTCCTGCTGCCGCGGCCGCTGCCCACGCCGGTGCTCGCGTTCGCCGTACGGGCGCTGGACGCGGTCGCCGGTGTGGTCGTCACGGCCAGCCACAATCCGCCGGCCGACAACGGGTACAAGGTCTACCTCGGTGCGTCGCTGGGCGGTCCGGCCGGCGCGGGTGCGCAGATCGTGCCGCCGGCGGACATCGGCATCGAGGCCGCGATCCGGGCGGTCGGCAGCCTCGCCGACGTCCCGCTGGGCGATCCCGGCACGGTCCTGGACTCCGACATCGTCGACCGGTACGTCCAGCGCGCGGCCGGGACGCTCGGCGACGGACCGCGGGACCTGCGCGTGGCGTACACGCCGCTGCACGGAGTGGCCGCTTCGGTGCTGACCGCGGCGTTCGACCAGGCCGGCTTTCCCGCGCCCGCGGTGGTCACCACACAGGCGGACCCGGACCCGGAGTTTCCCACCGTGGCGTTCCCGAATCCGGAGGAGCCGGGTGCGATGGACCGGCTGCTGGCGCTCGCCGCGAGCACCGGCGCGGATCTGGCGCTCGCGAACGACCCGGACGGCGACCGGTGTGCCATCGCGGTTCCCGGTGCCGGCGGCGCGTGGCGTGCGCTGCGTGGCGACGAGCTGGGCGTGCTGCTCGGGGACCATCTGATCCGGCGTGGCTTCCGTGGCACGTACGCGACGACGATCGTCTCGTCGCAGCTGCTCGGCACGCTGTGCCGGGCACGCGGAGTGCCGTACGCGGAGACGCTGACCGGATTCAAGTGGATCGTGCGGGCCGCGCCGGAGCTGGCGTTCGGGTACGAGGAGGCGCTGGGCTACTGCGTCGCGCCGGACCTGGTCCGGGACAAGGACGGCATCACCGCCGCGTTGCTGGTGGCCGAGGTGGCCGCCGGGCTGAAGGCGTCCGGGCGTACCCTCGCCGACCGGCTGGACGAGTTGGCGGTCGAGTTCGGCGTGTACGCCACGGACCAACTCTCGGTGCGGGTGGACGACCTTGCGGAGATCACCCGGGCGATGGCACTGGTCCGGGAGAAGCCGCCGGCCGCGTTGCTGGGGTCCGGCGTCACCGCCGTGGAGGACCGGCTGCCGGACGCCGACGTGCTGACGCTGCGGACCGGCTCGGCACGGGTCGTGATCCGGCCGTCCGGCACCGAGCCGAAGCTCAAGGCGTACCTCGAGGTCGTCGCCGCCGACGGCGACGCGTCCGCCGCGGCGGACGCGCTCGCGCGCCTGCGCGAGGAGATCGCCGCCCTGCCGCAGGGGCTGGACACCCGCATCGGCGGCGAGAGCGACCTGTCGGGCGGCCAGCGGCAGCGGCTGGCCCTGGCC
>DATBGW010000037.1:0-11950 GCA_036557765.1 Actinoplanes sp. | reverse complement strand
GGCAACCCGCGAGTGATCAGGAGCCTCGTCACGCGACCATCTTCCGCTGTGCTTGATGGCCTCGCTGTCGCTCGGCTGGCTCGCGCCTTCTGGCGGCGCTCGCGGGACGGGCGGGAATGCACCGGGTGTCGAGCGCGTTTCGAGGAGCGGACCGGTTTCCGATGGGGAACGTTGCCATGGCAGACTGGTCCATCGGCCACAGGTTCCGGTTCACGCCGTGACGGCGACCCGGCGACCACTATCGAGAAGGACCGACACGCAATGAAGAGCGGCATCCACCCGGAGTACAAGACCACCGAGGTCATCTGCTCCTGCGGTAACACGTTCACGACCCGCAGTACGGCCAAGAGCGGCCAGATCCACGTCGAGACCTGCAGCGCCTGCCACCCGTTCTACACGGGCAAGCAGCGCGTGCTGGACACCGCGGGCCGGGTCGCGAAGTTCCAGGCCAAGTACGCCAAGGTCAACGCCGGCAAGAAGAAGTAACTGCCTCGACGGCGCCCGCCCCCACGACGGGGGACGGGCGCCGTTCGTATTGAGGAGAAACCTGTGAGTGCGAGGAGAGAGCAAGCGAAGCCTGCGAGCCCCGCAGTCGCGAACGAAAAGGTGGCTCTGTGAGCAACGACCGGCTGTCGGCCCTTCTCGAGGAGTACGCCGAGCTGGAGAAGCGGATGGCGGACCCGTCGATCCACGCCGACCAGGCGCTGGTGCGCCGGGTGGGCCGGCGCTTCGCGGAGCTCGCGCCGATCTACGCGGCCCACAACGAGCTCGAGGCGGCCCGCGCCGACCTGGCCGCGGCCCGGGAACTGGCCGCCGAGGACCCGTCGTTCGCCGGTGAGGTGGAGGCCGTGGCGGCCGTCCTGCCCCCGCTCGAGGAGAAGCTCGGCGAGATGCTGATCCCGCGCGACCCGCACGACGCCAAGGACGTGATCGTCGAGATCAAGGCCGGTGAGGGCGGCCAGGAGTCGGCGCTGTTCGCGGGCGACCTGCTACGCATGTACTCGCGGTACGCCGAGCGTCGCGGATGGACGGTCGAGGTGCTCGACGCGCAGGACTCGGATCTCGGCGGCGTCAAGGACGTCTCGGTCGCGGTGAAGAGCAGGGGCGTCCCGGAGGCCGGGCACGGCGTGTGGTCCCGGCTCAAGTGGGAGGGTGGCGTGCACCGCGTCCAGCGGGTGCCGGTCACCGAGTCGCAGGGCCGGATCCACACCAGTGCCGCCGGCGTGCTCGTGCTGCCCGAGGCCGAGGACGTCGACGTGCAGATCGACGCCGGGGACATCCGGGTGGACGTGTTCCGGTCGTCCGGCCCCGGCGGGCAGTCGGTCAACACCACCGACTCCGCCGTCCGGATCACCCATCTGCCCACCGGCATCGTAGTGAGCTGCCAGAACGAGAAGAGCCAGCTGCAGAACCGCGAGCAGGCCATGCGGATCCTCCGCGCCCGGCTGCTGGCCGCCGCCCAGGAGCAGGCGGACGCGGCCGCCGCCGACGCCCGCAAGGCGCAGGTGCGGACGGTGGACCGGTCGGAGCGGATCCGCACGTACAACTTCCCGCAGAACCGCATCACCGACCACCGGATCGGCTATACCGCGTACAACCTGGATCTCGTGCTGGCCGGTGAGCTGGACGCGGTCCTCGATGCGCTCGCCGACGCGGACCGTGCCGCCCGCCTGGCCGGGGAGTCGGAGCTCAGCCGACGAGCGTGACGACCAGCTGGCCGGCCACCGTCGCGCAGACGAGATGATCCCCGGTCGCCTGGCAGCTGCCGTCGGTCACCCAGTCGATCGCGCCGCGGACGCCGACCGTCCCCGAGTCGGAGTCGATCCGGCTCACCGCGGTCCGGCCCCGCGGCGCCGTCGTTGCCCGTACGAGGTAGGCCACCCGGCCGTCGAGATCCGGAACGGGCGAGCCACCGCCCAGATCGGCCACCAGCCGGCCGGTCGCCTCGTCGATCAGAGTCCAGTGGTCGACGCTGTCCGCTACGAGTCGCCCGCCGTCGGCCACCAGCCGCCCGCTGCTGGCCGGCCACGCGTTGCGGATCTCCCGGTTCCGCCAGCGGATCGCGCCGGTCGCCGGATCGTAGGCGGCGAACCCGTACTGCTCGATGCCGCACACCAGCGTCCCGCACGGATACGCGGCAACCGCGTCCGTACCGTTGATCCGCCAGATCCGGCGGAACGTGTCAAGCGCGTACGCAGTAAGCGCCGAACTGTTCTGGCCCGCCACCCGGACGTACAGCCGGGCGCCGTCCACGAAGACATCGGTGTACGTTCCCTGATCCGGCGAACCGACGTTCCAGATCACCCGCCCGGCCGAGACGCGGAATCCGTCGGCCAGCCGCAGGATCTCGACGGCGCCGGCCGGCGCGACCGTGACCAGAAGATCCGGGCGGGCCGGATCCGGACCGCCGGCCGTCACACGCTGGGCGTGCAGATCCGCGCGCGCCCACACCATCGCGCCGTCCCGGATCCGGACCAGGCGCATCGCCCGCACCTCGTCGGCGTCCAGATCCCGGTCCGAGAGCACGACACCGTCATCGGTGGCCAGGTAGATCTCGCCGGGCCGGCGCCACAACTGCGCGCCGGTACGCGCGTCGAGCGCGATCGTGTCCCGGTAGATCTCGTTGAAGTAGGTGCTCCCGTCCGGCGCTTTCACCTCCTTGGCGACCCGCCCGTACGGGATCAGCACGACGCCGGCCGCCGGCACGAACGTGGGCCAGGCCGTCGGGTCGGGCATGTCAACCACCCAGCGCGTGGCACCGGTGGCGAGGTCGCGGGCCTCCAGCCGGCCGAGATTGTCCTGCCGCGCGGCGTAGACGGTGTCCGGGGTCACCGAGTACCGGTCGGCCGGATCGAACGGGATACTCCACAGCGTCCGCAACGCGTGCGACGGTTCCGGCGGCGCCGACGCCGCAATGGTGACCAGACAAGCCGCGGCGATCAGCGCCGCGCCGGCCCGGCGGACCAGGCGCCGGTCGTACCCGCGCGGCAGGTCCGCCGGTGGCGGTTGCTCCGAGCCGGACGTGACGTCGCCCAGCTCGATGACTGTCATATCGCAGAATTATCGTCGTGCCGCCGACCAACGAACACCCATCGATTCGAACGCCCTTGGCACCGCTGCTGGTCACGGCCACCGCGTCGCTCGCGGCGGCCGGTGTGCCGTCGCCCCGGGTGGATGCGGAGCTGCTCGCGGCGTACGTGCTCCGGATCGGCCGCGGACGCCTCGCGCTCGTCGACGGCATCCGCCACAGCGAGGCCCGTCGCTTCACCGAGCTCGTCGCCCAGCGGGCGCGGCGGATCCCGTTGCAACACCTGATCGGAACGACCGCGTTCCGGCACCTGGAGCTGGCGGTGGGCGAGGGCGTCTTCGTGCCGCGCCCGGAGACGGAACTGCTGGCGGGATGGGGCATCGCGCATACCCCGCCCGGCTCCACGGTCGTCGACCTGGGCAGCGGCAGCGGCGCCATCGCGCTGGCGGTGGCCGACGAGGCGGCGCCGGGCCGGGTGATCGCGGTCGAACGGTCGCCCGCGGCCCTGACCTGGCTGCGCCGCAACACCGCGGGGACGGCCGTGGAGGTGGTCGAGGGCGACATCACCGACCCGACGTTGCTCACCGACCTGCGCGGGACCGTCGCTGTCGTGCTCTGCAACCCGCCGTACGTTCCGGACGCCACCACCGTGCCGCCCGAGGTGGCCGAGCACGACCCGGCGGAGGCGGTCTTCGGTGGACCGGACGGCCTGGACGTCATTCGCCCGGTGGTGGCGCTCGCCGCCGTCCTGCTGAAGCCCGGCGGGGTGGTCGGCATCGAGCACGACGACGGGCACGCCGCGGCCGTACCGGACCTGCTCCGGGCCGACAGCAGGTTCACCGACGTGGTGGCGCACCGTGACCTGTCCGGGCGGGCGCGGTACGCAACCGGCCGCCGCGTCTGAAGCGCATGGCAGACTTCTCTCGTGATGCTGTACGACTGCCGGACCGTCGCCGACCGTGACCGCGGGATCGCCGCCGCGGTGGAAGCCGCCAAGAACGGCGAACTCGTGGTGCTGCCCACCGACACGGTGTACGGGATCGGCGCCGACGCCTTCACCCCGTACGCCATCGCGAACCTGCACACCGCCCGCGCCGCCGACCGGCGGGTCCCACCGCCGGTGCTCGTCGGCTCCCGGCACACGCTCGACGGCCTGGTGTACGCGCTGCCCAAGGCCGCCCGGGAGTTGGCCGACGCGTTCTGGCCGGGAGCGCTGACCCTGCTGGTCGAGCACTCGCCGAGCCTGCAATGGGATCTCGGCGAGACGGGGGGTGTGGTGGCCGTCCGCATGCCGCTGCACCCGGTCGCGCTCGAAGTGCTGCGCGAGGTCGGGCCGATGGCGGTCACGACTGCGAACAAGGTCGGCGGTTCCCCGCCGCGGACCGCGGAGGAGGCCCGCGAACAGCTCGAGTATTCGGTCCGGGTCTATCTGGAGGCGGGCGAGGCGGTCGACCCGGCGCCCAGCACGATCGTCGACGTCACCGGCGACGTGCCCCAGGTGCTGCGCGACGGCGCCGTGCCGTTCGAGAAGCTCCGCGACGTGGTGCCGGAGCTGGTCGCCGCAGGGTCCGGCCAGTGATGCCGTTCACCGTGCTGCACGTGTGCATGGGCAACATCTGCCGGTCGCCGATGGCCGAACGGCTGCTGGTCCTGGCCGCCCGGCAGCGCCTGGGAAAGCTCGACGCGGCGGCCGACGTCGATGACCTGTTGCGCAGCACCAGCGCGGGCACCGGCGGCTGGCACCAGGGTGAAGAGATGAACCCGCCCGCGGCCCGGCAGATCCTGCTCCGCGGCGGCAGCGTCGACGGGTTCGCGGCGCGCAAGCTGCGCACCGCGCATCTGGCCGACGCCGACCTGATCGTGACGGCCACCGGAGACCAGCTGGACTACGTGCATGCCCTGCTGCCGGAGGCGGCCCGGCGCACGTTCGTCCTGGGCCACCTGAGCCGGCTGCTGCCGACGGTCGACGCGAGCGAGTTGCCGCCGGCCAGTACCGATCCGGAAGCGTTCGCGGGCCGTGCCGCCGATCTGGTCGCCGCCGCCGATCAGGCCCGTGGCGACGTGCCGGTGCTGCTCGAGGACGATCTCGACGATCCGTGGGGCCGCGGCGACCAGACGTTCGCGCGGATCGCCGACGAGATCGACGAGGCTATGTACGCGCTGGTGGACGCGCTGCTGCCGGCGGCGCGTCAGCGGACCGAATGAGCGGTCGGGTGGTCCGCCCGGACGCGGACGGGCTGCGCCGCGCGGTCGATCTGCTGCGCCGCGACTCGGTGGTGGCGTTTCCCACCGAGACCGTGTACGGGCTGGGCGCGCACGCGTTCTCCGCGGCCGCCGTGGCGGAGGTGTACCGGCTCAAGAACCGCCCGTCCTGGAACCCGCTGATCGTGCACGTTCCCACCGTGGCGGCGGCCCGGCCGCTGGCCGCGGACTGGCCTTCGGCCGCGGACGCGCTCGCCGACCGGTTCTGGCCCGGGCCGCTCACCCTCGTGGTCCGGCGCGCCGGGCACCTCGGCGACGTGGGCTCGACCGCGGCCGGCACGATCGCGATCCGCATCCCGGCGCACGAGGTGGCGTTGCGCCTGCTGGAGGCGTCCGGGCTGCCGCTCGCGGCGCCGAGCGCGAACCGGAGCGAGAGCCTCTCGCCGACCACCGCGCAGCACGTGATCCAGAGCCTGCCGGACGTGCCGCTGGTGCTGGACGGCGGCTCGTGCGACTGGGGCATCGAGTCCACGGTGCTGGACGTGACGTCGTCACCGCCCCGGCTCTTGCGCCCGGGCGCGCTCGGTCTGCGGGCGCTGCGCGACGTGGTCGGGCCGATCGCAGTGCCCGATCCGGACGTGGGCGACGGCGCGGCTCGGTCGTCGCCCGGCATGAGCCGGCGGCACTACGCGCCCCGGGCCGCCGTGGTGCTCGGACGGACGGACCGGAGCCTGACCGGACCGGTCGGCACGCTGACCTACGAGGGCTCGGACGGGCCCTACCGGGAGGTGCTGTCCGCGGACCCGCGCGAGTACGCAGCCGACCTGTATGCGGCGCTTCACCGCCTCGACGACGCCGGCGTCGCTACGATCGTGGTCCAGGAGCCGCCCGACACCGAGGACTGGCTGGCCATCCGCGACCGCCTCCGCCGCGCCGCCGCCGATTGAAATTCCTCCGCGATCTTGGAGTTGTGGTTGCCCTTATGTCCGTTTAATACGGGTCTATGCCAACCACAACTCCAAGATCGACGCAAGGTGTGGGGTCAGCGGGCGCTGGCGGAGTTGGCGATGTTGCGGGCCATGCCCGCGAAGACGATGCCGTGGAACGGCAGGACGCTCGCCCAGTAGGCGTGCCCGGCCAGGCCCCGGGGCAGGAACACCGCCCGCTGCCGGTACACACTCGTGCCGTCATCCGCCGGCTCCGCCGACATCTCCAGCCAGGCGCGCCCGGGCACCCGCATCTCGGCACGCAGCCGCAGCAGCCGGCCGGGCTCGATCTCCTCGACCCGCCACCAGTCCAGCGCCTCGCCGACCTGCAGGCGGTGCCGATCCCGCCGGCCCCGGCGCAGCCCGACGCCGCCGACCAGCCGGTCCACCCAGCCGCGCACCGACCAGGCGAGCGGGAACGAGTACCAGCCGTTCTCGCCGCCCACCCCTTCGATGACCTTCCACAGCGCCCCGACCGGCGCGGCCACCGGCCGGCAGCGTTCGTCGACGTACACGCTGCCGCCGGACCAGTCCGGGTCGGTGGGCAGCGGCTCGGCGTCCGCGTCCCGGCCCGAGGCGTTCGACCAGCGGGTCTCCACGTCCGCATCGCGGATCTTGGCGAGCGCGAACCGGACCGCGTCGTCGAACCCGACCAACCCGTCATCCGGCACGTACCGGGCGATGTCATGCTCGTGCGCGACCGCCTCGTGGATCAGGCTGGCCACCAGCGGCCGGGCGATCGCGTTCGGCACCGGGGTCACCGCTCCCACCCAGTGCGCCGACAGCCAGGGGCTGAGCGGGCGTACCGGCACGATGATCCGCCGCCGCAGACCCGCCACCCGCGCGTACCGCTGCATCATCTCGGCGTACGTCAAGACGTCCGGCCCGGCGATGTCGAAGCCGCGGTTGACCTCGGCGGGCAGCTCGGCCGCGGCGACCAGATAGCGCATGACGTCCCGGACCGCGATCGGCTGGATCCGGTTGCCGACCCAGCGCGGCGTGACCATCACCGGCAACCGTTCGGTCAGGTAACGCAGCATCTCGAACGACGCCGAGCCGGACCCGATGATCACCGCGGCGCGCAGCACCGCGGTCGGCACGCCGCTGTCCAGCAGGATCCGGGCCACCTCGGCGCGGGACCGCAGGTGCGCGGACTGCCGGACGCCGGCGGGCGGCTCCGGTCCGCCCAGATAGACGATCCGCCGTACGCCCGCGGCCTTGGCCGCGGCGGCGAAGTTTCCCGCGGCCGTACGGTCGAGCTGCTCGAAGCCGGGCCGGCCGAGCGAGTGGACCAGAAAGTAGGCGACGTCCACGCCGGCGAACGCGGCCGGCAGCGACGCGGAGTCGGTGAGGTCGCCCTCGACCACCTCGACCCGTCCCGCCCATGTAACGTCCCGTAGCCGGCCCGCGCTGCGGGAAAGGCAGCGGACCGAGTGCCCGGCTTCGAGCAGACGGGGTGCCAGGCGCCCGCCGATGTAGCCGGTGGCACCGGTGACCAGGCAACGCATAACTCACACACTGCCCACGGCCGGCCCCGGATAAGCAATATGCTCAGAAACGGGCCCGCCTCGCCGGACAGGAGCGCGCATGGACACCTTCTGGGGACCGGACTGGCGCGCGCTCGAACGTACGGATCCGGAGATCGCCGCGGTGGTCCTGGCCGAACTCGACCGGCAGCGTGGCGGCCTGCAGCTGATCGCCAGCGAGAACTTCACTTCGCCTGCAGTGCTGGTTGCGCTCGGTTCGACGCTGACCAACAAGTACGCCGAGGGCTATCCCGGGTCGCGCTACTACGCCGGCTGCATCGAGGTGGACCGTGCCGAGGAGCTCGCGATCACCCGGGCGAAGGAGCTGTTCGGGGCCGACCACGCGAACGTCCAGCCCCACTCCGGCGCCTCGGCCAACCTGGCCGCGTACGCGGCGCTCGTGCAACCGGGCGACACCGTGCTCGCAATGGAGCTGCCGCACGGCGGTCACCTGACCCACGGCAGCAAGGTGAACTTCTCCGGCAAGTGGTTCGCGCACGTCGGGTACACCGTCGACGCCCGTACCGAGCACATCGACCTCGACGAGGTTCGCGACCTGGCACTCGCGCACCGCCCCAAGATGATCATCTGTGGCGCGACGGCGTACCCCCGGTTGATCGACTTCGCGGCGTTCCGGGAGATCGCCGATGAGGTGGGCGCGTACCTCATGGTCGACGCGGCCCACTTCATCGGTCTGGTCGCGGGCGGTGCCGTCCCGTCGCCCGTGCCGTACGCCGACGTCGTCACCTGCACCACCCACAAGGTCCTCCGCGGTCCGCGCGGCGGCATGATCCTGTGCCGCGCGGACCTGGCCCAGCGCGTCGACCGGGCCGTCTTCCCGTTCACGCAGGGCGGGCCGTTGATGCACGCCGTCGCCGCGAAGGCGGTCGCGCTGCGTGAGGCGGCACAGCCTGCCTTCCGTGCGTACGCCCATCAGGTGGTCGCCAACAGCCGGGTGCTGGCCGCCGGGCTCGCCGCCGCCGGGATGCGGCCGGTGTCCGGCGGCACCGACACCCACCTCGCGCTGATCGATCTGCGCGCGTCCGGGGTGACCGGCCGCGAGGCCGAGGCGCGGTGCGAGCTCGCCGGCATCACCCTGAACAAGAACGCAATCCCGTACGACCCGCAGAAACCGACAGTGGCCTCGGGCATCCGGGTGGGCACACCCAGCGTCACCACCCAGGGCATGGGGGAGGCCGAGATGGCCCGCGTCGCCGGCTTGATCGCCTCCGCGGTCGGGTCCGACCCGGACACCAGCACCGGCGCAATCCGCCTCGCCGAGCTGGCCGACGAGGTGTCCGCCCTGGTCCGCCAGTTCCCGGCGTACCCGGCCCCCGCCCCGGCTCTGGCCTGAACGGGCTCGCTGTCATAACCCCCGCGATCTTGGAGTTGTGGTTGCCCTTATGTCCGTTCCATAAGCCTTTGTGCCAACCACAACTCCAAGATCGCGGGGGAAGGTAGGGACGGCGCCGGGGGAGTGGTGGGCGTGCGGGCCGGGGGCGGCATGATGGGTGCTCATGAGCGAGCGCGTCGCCGACGATGATCTGCCGCTGCCTGATCTGCCGCCGCTGCCGGCCGATCCGCGATGGCGGGTCGCGCATCTGCCGCTCCTGACCGCGGTGTCGATCGCGGTGCTGCTGTGCGCCGCGTCGATCGGATTCCTCGTCGGCGGCCCGCAGGTGGCGCTGGGCGCGGCCGCCGGGGTGGCGATCACGACCGTCAGCTACACCATGTCGACGCTGGTGATCGCGTGGGCGGACACCGTTCGACCGGCTCTGGTCATGCCGCTCGGTCTGGCCACATACGTGATCAAGTACTCGCTGCTGGGGGTCATCCTCCTGTTCACGGTGACCTCGGACTGGCCCGGCCGGACCGCGCTCGGCTGGGGTGTGGTCGCCGGTGTCGTGGTTTGGAGCGCCGTCCAGGCCTGGTGGGTCACCCACCGGCAGTAACCCCCTTACCCCCCGCGATCTTGGAGTTGTGGTTGGCGCGAATCGGGCGCTATGCCGCATAAGGGCAACCACAATTCCAAGATCGCGGGGTGGGGCGGGATGAGACCCGAACCGGTGACTGTCCCGCTCGCGTCGTGCCGGGCGCTGGTGAACGCGATGTAACGTGGTCGGAGAGTCGCGAGACCCCTGACGCCTGGACAACATCAGTTGTGCGGGGGGTCCCGCTTAGATTCTGCGTTTCCGGCTGATATCTTCATGCCGTCATGACCGGTCACTCGCCTTCCGATCCCCCACGTGACGACGACGACCGCGTGCCCAACTCCAACCAGGGCATGACGGCGCTGTCATACCTGATCGCGGGCATCCTGGTCTGGGGGCTGATCGGCTGGTTGATAGATCGGTGGTTGGGTACCCGGGGCATCGCGGCGGGCATCGGCGCGGTCCTCGGTGCCGCAGGTGGGGTCTACCTGATCGTGCGCCGTCTCGGTGGGTAGGCGACGCAGCGCCGCCCGCGGCGCCTGACGAAAGAGGGAAGGGCAACGGTGATCGATCAGCCGACCATCCTCGCCGCGGAGTTCCCGCCGAGCGTGGAGGACTTCTTCCCACCGAGCCTCGCGCCGTGGGGCGGGGACTCGCCGTGGGTCACCAGGATCACCGTCATGTTGTGGATCGCCACCGCGGCGATCATTATTTTCTTCCTGGTCGCGTACCGGAAGCCGAAGATCGTGCCCGGCCGGCTGCAGTGGATTGCTGAATCGATTTACGGCTTCGGTCGCAACGGCATCGCCACGGAGATGATCGGTCACGACGGCCTGCGGTTCGCGGGCTACCTGACCACGCTGTTCGTCTTCATCCTTGTAAACAACTTCTTCGCGATCCTGCCGTTCTTCCAGATCTCGCCGAACTCGCACTTCGCGTTCCCGGCGACGCTGGCGACGCTCACCTACATCCTGTTCAACTATGTCGGCATCCGTAAGCACGGCGTGGTGAAGTACTTCAAGAACTCGCTCGTGCCGCCGGCGCCCTGGTACATCCTGCCGCTGTTGATCCCGATCGAGTTCATCTCCACGTTCCTGATCCGGCCGTTCTCGCTGTCGGTCCGGCTCTTCGCCAATATGTTCGCCGGCCACATGCTGCTGCTGGTGTTCACCCTCGGCGGCTTCGCGATGATCAACGCGAACGGCCTGCTGGCGCCGATCTCGGTGCTCTCCTGGGTGCTGACCATCGCAATCACGCTCCTGGAATTCCTGGTCATCGTCCTGCAGGCGTACGTCTTCACCGTCCTCACCGCGAGCTACGTGCAGGGCGCGCTCGCCGAAGAGCACTGAGCAACCCGGTTCCCCCGCACCACCCCCATAGCCGTCCCGCGTGAGAGTCACGCGAGATTTCAGGAGGAGTCCAAAATGCTTCTTGCCGAAGTCGTCGGCAGCACCGCCATCATCGGTTACGGTCTCGCCGCCATCGGGCCTGGCATCGGCGTGGGCCTCGTCTTCTCCGCCTACATCCAGTCGACCGCCCGCCAGCCGGAGTCGTCCCGCCTCACCCTGCCGTATGTCTGGATCGGCTTCGCCGTGGTCGAGGCGCTCGCGCTGTTCGGTATCGCGTTCGGCTTCATCTGGGCCGGCAAGCTGTAGACATCAATCCCGGAACCGGAGGTTCATATGCTCTTCCTACTCGCTGCTGAGAGCGGTGGAGAGGCTCCGAACCCGCTGATCCCGCCGTGGCAGGAGATCATCCTGGGGCTGATCGCGTTCGGCCTGCTGTGCTTCGTGCTGATGCGGTTCGTCTTCCCGCAGATGGAGAAGACGTTCGCCGCCCGGGTGGACGCCATCGAGGGCGGCATCCGGCGGGCCGAGGCCGCGCAGGCGGAGGCCAACCAACTACTGGAGCAGTACCGCGCGCAGCTTGGCGAGGCGCGGACCGAAGCCGCCCGGATCCGGGACGAGGCCCGCGCCGACGCCGAGGACATCCGTCAGGATCTGCTCGGCAAGGCCCGGGAGGAGTCCGACCGGATCATCGCCGCCGGCCGGGACCAGCTCGCCGCCCAGCGGGAGAGCATCGTCCGTGACCTGCGTTCCGAAGTGGGAACGCTCGCCGTCGATCTGGCCGGCCGGATCGTCGGTGAGTCGCTCGCCGACGAGGCTCGCCGGCGCGGCACTGTGGAACGGTTCATCGCCGAACTGGACCAGGCCGGCACGGCCCGCGGACGGCGCTGATGGCGTCGATCGTCAACCGCGAGTCGTACGCCGTCGCGTC
>DATBGW010000036.1:0-5931 GCA_036557765.1 Actinoplanes sp. | reverse complement strand
GTGCGTCACCGAAGAGGTCGAGGAACGGCGAATCGATGTCGAGGGCCGGGTCCACCACCGGACCGCCGCGGGCGTGTACCGGCTGTGGGGGCTGAAACACGCCTACCGCGCCATGGCCAGGGCTGGTCACCAGTTCGTGGTCGTAGGCGTCGAGATCGTCGTTCAGAGGCGCAGCGTAGTTGTCTGAACGCATACCGTTACTCTGCCTGCCCGGCGTTGAGATGCCCGCGCGGGGTTGCCCCGGCGAGGAGGATTCGCTCATGCCGGGCCCTCCTTGGGCATGCCCTCCTGGCCCGCATTTCGTTCGGTGCAGTCGGTCATGCGCGGGCCTCGCTCATCAGGTACGCCGAGGGACTGGTGATACCGGTCATATCAGCTCCTCCCGAATCCTGATGCGAGTGGCGACGAGTCTCGGATCGCGTTGCTCGACCGCCGGTTCATGGGTACGGCGCCAGTCGGTGAGTGCGGTACGGATGACCGCGCGCGCCGGACGGTCCGGATCAACATGACGGAACACGTACGACGTTGCGACCATGGCGAGGGCGATCTCCCACGCCGGGAACGCATCGAACTTGAAGGTCATGAGATAATGCAGAAACATGAACAAAGGGACAAGGAAAACGAACATGCCATACTGCGCATAAGGCAGGTGAATCGGCAGCGTGTATCCCGGTGGCCCGAGGTAGACGAGGCGGGCCCGGTAGATGTCGTCGTCGGTGCGCAGCCGCATGTGTCCGCCCGCGGCCTCAGTTGAAGATCAGTTTGATGAGGTAGTCGCCGAGGAAGAACAGCGTCGCCGCGCCGGCAATGAACGCGAGCCCCACGATCGCGATCGCGGAGCTGGTCAGCACCTTGGAGATCTCGCCCCGGCTGGCCCGGCCGATGAAGATGACGCCGAGGACGGCGAGCAGGATGGGTGCGATGTTGCTGGCGAAGAAAGCTACGACGCCCTGGGTGTCGATGCCCTTTGGTTCGGGGGCCGCGAGCGTACCCTGCTGGAGCGCCGTCGCGATCTGCGCGGCAAGCTCTGTGGCAATCATCGGTAAACCTCCTGGGTGTGCGGCCTGGGGGAGCCGCGCACACTGCAGTTGTGAAGCCTGACGGCAACGTCCATATGGTGCTACTTCCAGCCACCTACGTCGAGTGAGCTGTTAGGACGTCGCTGTCCTTCGCGAACCCTTCCGTTTCTTCGGTCCCCCAAATGATGCCTATTCCGAAGCGTACGGCGGCGTCCTTCTTGCCGACAACCTGCCTGATTCGTTACCCAAGGTGAGGGCGTGACTGAACTTGAGTGACGACAGCATCGCACAGCAGTGCCAATCACGCTGACCCACTACGGTTTAGGCGTGACCCGAGGCGACCGGATGCTTCAGCAAGATCACCCGGTCGTGGTGGGCGTTCTCAACGTCACGCCGGATTCGTTCTCCGACGGCGGCCGCTACAGCGACCTCGAAACCGCGGTCGAGCACGGCAGCGCGATGCACCGTGACGGCGCGGATCTCGTCGACGTCGGTGGCGAGTCGACCCGTCCGGGTGCGGAGCGGGTGGACGCTGAGACGGAGACGAGCCGGGTCGTACCGGTGATCCGCCGGCTCACGGACGCCGGCGTACCGCTGAGCATCGACACCACCCGGGCCGCGGTCGCGGCCGCCGCGCTGGCCTCGGGCGCCGTGGTCGTCAACGATGTCTCGGGCGGCCTGGCCGATCCCGACATGGCGAAGGTCGTCGCGGACGCCGGCTGCCCTTGGGTGCTGATGCACTGGCGCGGGCATTCGCGAGTCATGACGCAGCTGGCCACGTACCGTGACGTGGTGGCGGAGGTGCGGGCGGAGCTGCTCGAGCGGGTGGCCGCAGCGACCGCCGCCGGCGTCGATCCGGCGCGGCTCATTCTCGACCCGGGCATCGGCTTCGCGAAGAACGCCGAGCACAACTGGGCGCTGAGTGCCCACCTCGACCAGCTCGTCGCGCTCGGCCACCCGGTGCTGTTCGGCGCCAGCCGCAAGTCGTACCTCGGCGGGCTGCTGGCCGGACCCGACGGCGCGCCCCGGCCGGTCGACCAGCGCGAGGCGGCGACGATCGCGACCAGCGTGCTGGCCGCCGCCGCCGGCGCTTGGGGCGTGCGCGTCCATGACGTACGCGGAACGGTCGATGCGCTCGCGGTGTGGCGCGCGACCGGCAGCCCCCGACTCGCGACGGACAAGCCGTGAGCGGGCGCATCGAGCTCCGCGGTCTGACGGTCCGCGGCCGGCACGGCGTCTACGACTTCGAACGCTCGCAAGGTCAGGACTTCCGCATCGACGTCACGTTGGACCTCGACCTCGGACCGGCCGCCGCCAGCGACGATGTGGCGGACACCGTGCACTACGGGGAACTGGCGGAGCGGCTCGCCGCGGTCGTCGCCGGTGATCCGGTCAACCTGATCGAGACACTGGCCGACCGGCTGGCCGCGGTCTGTCTGCTGGATCCCCGGGTCGAGGTCGCCACGGTGACCGTGCACAAGCCGCAGGCGCCGATCGAGCACGAATTCGCCGACGTGGCCGTCACGCTGCAGCGGCGGCGGTCGTGACGCGGGCGATCCTGTCTCTCGGCAGCAACCTCGGCGACCGCTACGCGCACCTGCGGGATGCGGTCGATCGGCTCGGTGAGAGCGTCGTTCTGGTCTCCGGCGTGTACGAGACGCCCCCGTGGGGGGACACCGAGCAGCCGCCGTACCTCAATGCGGTGGTGCTCGTGGTGGATCCGCACGCCGAGCCGGCCGACTGGCTGGACCGGGCCCGGACCGGCGAAAGCGCCGCCGGCCGCGTCCGCGATCCGGCCCGGCGGTTCGGACCACGAACGCTCGACGTCGACGTCATCGCGGTCTGGACCGACGACGACACCCCGGTACGCAGCCAGGATCCCGAGCTCACGCTGCCGCACCCGCGCGCGCATGAGCGGGCGTTCGTGCTGAAGCCCTGGCTGGATCTGCAGCCGTACGGCGAACTGCCGGGGCACGGGCGGCTCACCGATCTGCTCACCGCGCCGGCCCTGGCCGCGGACGTCGCCGCCATGACTCCGCGGCCGGACCTGCCGTTAGAGTCGAACGGGTGAGCAGCAACTCCGGCGGGCCCCGGCCGGACCCGTCGATGCGGCCGACCAGCGTTTCAGTGCTCGTGGTGGCGGGGCTCGCCGCCGCGGCGGCCGGGTGGCTCATGCTCAGCGCGTTCTACTCCGAAATGCCGGCCTTACCGTGGCTGCCGATCGTCGTGGTGGGCGCGCTCGCGGTAGCCGAGTTCCTCCTCGCACAGAACACCGCCGCCCGGGTGCAGCGCCGGCCGGGCGCGCCGCCGGTGGACGCGCTCGCCGTCGCGCGGTACGCGGTCCTGGCCAAGGCGTCGTCGCTGGCCGGGGCACTCTCCGCGGGCTTCTCTGCGGGCTTGCTGGCCTGGCTGGCACTGGAGCCCACCAAGGCGGCCCGCGACGATGTGCCGGCCGCCCTGGCGGGCGTGATCGTCGCGCTCGCGCTGGTCGGTGCCGCGCTCTGGCTGGAGCGGGCATGCCGCGTCCCGGACCAGCCGGACCACACCGACGAGGACGACCCGGAGCGGCGCGCCGGTTGACGCTTGAACCGACGCCTACCGATATCCGTATGCTGACCAGGGGAGGCGCCCGGGACTTCGTCCGGGCAGACAACGTTGCCGGCCGCCTCGACCACACGAGGAGGCGCGGGACATGGCGTACGACGAGACGACCTACCGTCGGCAGTCCGACGAGGGCGCCGACGAACCGACGACATACCGGGCGAACGGCATCGGCACCTCCGACTACCGCAACCGGCGCCGCGATCTCGACCCGGACGACAACGGCGATCAGCGGACCGACGTCACGACCGAACCGCTGCGGCGCGGCTACGACGACTACGGGCGCGACCGGCTGGGCATCCACGTCGGCTGGGAGATCGTCCTGTTGCTCGCGGCCGCCGCTATCGGGTTCCTCCTCTGGCGGCTCGATCCGGCCGCCCTGAAGCGGCCCGCCCTGGACAGCCTGTTGGTCATGGGCACCGTGATCGGCCTGCTCACGCTGGCCGCCGGGCTGAGCATGCGGGCGGGCGTACCAAACCTGGCCGTCGGCGCGATCGCGCTCGCGGCGGCGCTGCATTTCGCCGAGAACGGCGACCAGGGCCTGGTGCAGGGATCGTGGCCGGCACTGGCGGTGGCCGCCGTCGGCGGGTTGGCGGTCGGTGTCCTGATCATCGGACTGCATCTGCCAGGCTGGGCCACCTCACTGGCGGCCATGCTGGGCGTGATCGTGTGGATCCAGCTGCGGGTGCAGCCGGTCGCCGTCCAGGACACGTACGACCCGCTCAAGGTGGCGTTCTATCTCTTCGGCGGCTTCGCGCTGCTGGCCGTGATCGGCGGCGCGCTGGGCACGGTGCAACCGGTCCGGCGGATCCTCGGCCGGATGCGCCCGCACGGCGATCCCGCCCGGCGTCGCGGGGCAGTCGCGGCGCTGCCGGTGATCGGCGCGCTCGTGGTCTCGTCCGCGTTCGCAGCCGCGGCCGGCATCCTGATGGCGTCCCAGTCGCAGGCGCCGATCGTGCCGGACACCGGGCTGGAGTGGACCGGGATCGCGTTCGGGACGGCGTTGCTCGCCGGCACCAGCGCGTACGGCCGGCGCGGCGGAATCTTCGGCACGCTTCTCGCCGTGGCCGGCATGACGATGTTCCTGGACTACATCAACCGCCGGGACCTGGACATCTCGTTGTTCGCCATCGGGGCCTGCGCGATCGGCGGCGGCCTCATCGTGACCCGGCTCATCGAGACGTACGGCAAGCCGCTGCCGGCCGACGGCGTGGGCGACGACTGGAACGCCGCGCCCGCCACCGCGAACCCGAACTGGAATCCGGACCTGCCCGAGTCCTGGACGCCCGCCGTTCCGAATCAGGCTCGTCCGGACCGCTGGGACGACGGTCCGTGGGCCGGTACCAGGTAAGCAGAGCTTCGGCGGCTCGCGCCAAGTCAGCGGCGGCGCTCGCGGACTAACTATGCTGTGGACATGTCGGATTCGACGTTTGCCGAGCTGGACGCGCTGCCCACGGAGGAGTTGCGCGAGCGTGCGTTCGCCAAGGCCAGGGCACATCGGGACGTCGGCTTCTTCTGGTCGGTGTTCAAGCACCTACCGGACTCCGACGAGGCGTCCGGCCTCGACGGCGCGCCCAACTCGGTCGGTCCCACGGTCGACGAGTTCGTCGCGCTCTGGCGCGAGCTGACCGGTCACGGCTACGCCGAGCAGGAGCCCCTGCTGCGCGCCGCCTTCATCGACTACTTGCAGAAGCACTAACCTCCTCCACCACCCCCGTCGATCTTGGAGTTGTGGTTGCCTTTTCGCGGCCTTGCGCCCGTTTCGTTCCAACCACAACTCCAAGATCGGCGGCAGAGGGTTGATCGAGGGGCGTCGTTTGAAAATTGCCGCTGAGTGGGAACATAGCGGCGCATGGTTCTCGGCAACCGCTACAAGACGGCCCCCGGCGCGGGGACGGTGGCCGCACTCATACTCGTCCTGGTTTTCGGCAGTCCCTGGTACGCCGACTGGGTCGCGAAGAACACCAATCCCAACACCGCCGGCGGCTGGTGGCTGCGCCTGCTCACGTGGCCGCACTGGACGTTCGACTCGAGTGACTCGCTGCGCCAGATCATCGTCACGGACCTGAAGGCGATCCTGCTGATCGTGCTGACCGCGCTGTTCCTGTTCCTGCTGCCCGGCTCGCAGCTGGCCCGGGCCCGCGGGACGATCAGCCAGCTGTTCGCCGGGTGGGCCGCCTATATCTTCGCCGCGGCGTTCGCGGCGCTGCTCACCACGCTGTTCTTCGCCAATCCGTCGCTGATCGGCGCCTTCAAGGCGGCCGGCGACGGCGCCGAATACGGTGTCTTCGTCGGCTGGGTCGTGGGCCTA
>DATBGW010000035.1:0-4351 GCA_036557765.1 Actinoplanes sp. | reverse complement strand
GCGATCACCCGGGCGGCGGCCGAACGGGGACCGCTGCCGCCGGTGACCGACTTCCAGGCGCTGGCCGGGATCGGTGTCCGTGGTGTGGTCGACGGCGTCGAGGTGGAGGTCGGCCGGGCCGCTGTTCCTCCGGCCGAGGCCACGACGGCGACGTGGGTCGAGGTCCGTCTGCGCGGAGCGGTGCGCGGGTGGCTGGAGCTGGCCGACGAAGTACGCCCGACAAGCGCGTCCGCGGTGGCCGCGCTGCGCCGGCTCGGCCTGCGTCCCGTGCTGGTGACCGGCGACGCACCCGAGGTAGCGTCAGCGGTCGCCGCGGAGATCGGCGTCGAGGACGTGGTGGCCGGCGTGCTGCCGGCCGGCAAGGTTGACGTGGTCAAGCAGCTGCAGGCCGATGGCCGGGTCGTGGCAATGGTGGGCGACGGCGTGAACGACGCTGCAGCGCTCGCGCAGGCGGACCTCGGCCTCGCCATGGGCGCGGGTGCCGACGTGGCCATCGAAGCGTCCGATCTGACCCTGGTACGCGGCGATCTGACCGCCGCCGTGGACGCCATTCGGCTTTCCCGGCGCACACTCGGCATCATCCACGGCAACTTGTTCTGGGCCTTCGCTTACAACGTGGCGGCGTTGCCACTGGCCGCGGCCGGCCTGCTCAACCCGATGATCGCCGGCGCGGCCATGGCCCTGAGCTCGATCTTTGTGGTGCTGAACAGCCTCCGCCTCCGGAATTTCGATTCTTCCCCAGCGGTGCTCTAGCGGGGGGTGCTGTTCGTACCACGGTCTGGTGGACCTCGTGATCTTGGCGCGGGACCGCCCTGCAACGGGCGGAATTCATACCAAGGTCTGGTGTGCCTTCGTGACCTTGGCTTGGGGCGGCCCTGCGAGGGGCCGGTTCTTACCAAGGTCTGGTGCGGCCCCGTGATCTTGGCTTGGGGCGGCCCTGTGCGGGGCGGGTTCGTACCAAGGTCTGTGCGGCCCCGTGACCTTGGCACGGAACGGCCCCGACCGGCCGGGAGCGGGCCGGGCGCCGGCTATTCCCCGCGATCTTGGAGTTGTGGTTGGAACAATCGGGCCGCAAGCCGCGAAAGTGCGACCACAACTCCAAGATCGGCGAGTTGCGAAGGGCGCCGGCGGAGCGTGCCTCCTAGCGATCGATCTGTGTCGTGGGGATTCGGGCTGGTCCCGAAGCTCGAATCCCCACGACGTCCCCAGATCCACCTGCCAGGGTGTAACGCTATGTGGTGAGAGGCCGGTTCGGAAGCGCTGCGTACACATATCGGCCGTTCGGCCGAGGGGTCCATATGGTCGGCTCTGTCACGTAGTGCAACATCAACAAATCACGGAACGTCACGACGGATGGTGTCGATCAAAGAGAGCACCTGCCGGAGCGTGGGCCGCAGAACGGGCAGGCGGGACAGCCCGACAAGCCGGTCCAGCAGCGGCACCGCCCCGTCGATGAGCCGGCGGGTCCGGCGTTGATCCGGTGACTGGTCGTGCACCCAGAACAGCACCACGCCCATCCAGCCCAGCCAGAGCAACTCCGGCAACTCCTTGCGCAGCTCCGGATCGACACGCGCGGAGGAGCCGTCCACCACCTCGCGGAAGATCCCGATCGCCGCCTCACGGGTCGGGGAAGACTCCGCCGAGAACGGGCTGAGCGGCGACGACGGTTCGGCCGCCGTCTTGAAGAACGTCGCGGCGAACGCGTGATAGGGCGCGTTCACGTCGATGCCCGCGTGCAGAACGCCGCGGAGCCGGGCCGCGAAGTCACGTTCGTTCGCCAGCACCGGCTCGGCGGCGACGCGGTGTGCCACCTGGTTCCGGTCGTAGAACCCCTGGATCAGGTGTTCCTTGGAGTCGAAGTAGTAGTACGCGTTGCCGACCGCGACGCCGGCCTCCGTGGCGATCGCCCGCATCGTCGTCTCGGCATAGCCACGCTCCCGGAACAGCCGCAACGCTGTGTCGAGAATCAGCTGCCGGGTGTGCTCACCGCGCGCACGCCGCGGCCGGTCGTCGCCCACACCGTCACCGTAGCTGGCTCCCCGCTTCCTCTGGGGAAGCAGAGCAAGGCACCGTGGCCGCTAACCTGCTTCCTCCGGGGAAGCAGAGCAAGCACCGTGGCCGCCAACCTGCTTCCTCCAGGGAAGCAGAGCAAAGCACCGTGGCCGCCAACCTGCCTCCTCCGGATAAGCAGAGCAAACACCCAGCAGCCACCTGCTTCCTGCTTCCTCCAGGGAAGCAGAGCAAAGCACCCAGCCGGTCACTCGGGCGCGGCCAGGCCGAGCACCTCCGCGGCGGCCCGCCCGTTCGCATGGCTCGCGCCGTACGTGGTGACGAACGCCCGAGCGCCGCTCGGCCGCCACCGCGACGGCCATCCCATCTCCACGACCGTGACCGGATGATCGGCGGCCAGCCGCTCGATCAGGAAACGGGCCGCGGCCGACCGGTGCGTGTGCCGACCGACCACCACGATGGGGCGCTGCCCGGCCCGGTCGGTGAGAGCGGCCGGCGTCGCCTCGGCGGCGACCACGGTGACCTGCTCGGTCCCGTTCATGTGCGGCGTCAGGCCCCACGGCACGCGGCCCTCGGCGATCGAGGAGTCGGACTCCAGCTGGACCACGAGCGGGTTCCGGAGACCGGCCAGGGAACCCTCGACGCGGACGGCACGACGGGCAGCCGCGTACCCGAGCCGGCCGTCGGCTGCCGACGGGCCAAAGGGCCGCAACGCACTGGACGAGGCCAACCCGGCGACCCGGGAAGCCGCCTCCTCGACCCGGGGCAGCGGCAGCCGGCCATCGCGTACGGCCGACACGATCTCGACGGCGACGGCCTCGACCAACAGGGCGTCCACATCGGCGCCGACGCACAGAAGGTCGGCGCCCGCGGCCAGCGCGCGTACCGCCGCGGGCGCGATACCGCCGGCGGCCGCGGCCGCGCCGGCCATCTCGAGCGCGTCCGTCACGATCACGCCGTCGAAGCCGTACTCGCCGCGCAACAGGTCGGTGAGGACCGTGCGGCTGAAGGTGGCCGGCACGTCGCCGGTCAACGCCGGCACCCGGATGTGGGCGGTCATGACGGCCCGCGTTCCAGCGGCGACAGCGGCCACGAACGGCGGCAGGTCGCGCTCGCGCAGCACACCGACCGGTGCGTCGACGGTCGGCAGCTCCAGATGGGAGTCGGAGACCGTGGCGCCGTGGCCGGGGAAGTGCTTGACACACGCCGCGACACCGGACCCCTGCAGCCCGGCGACGGCTGCGGTCGCGTGCCGGCTGACCCGTTCCGGGTCGGCGCCGAACGACCGGGTACCGATGATCGGGTTGTCGTCGGCCGTGTTGACGTCCACGGTCGGGGCGAAATCGAGGTTGACGCCGGCCGTCGCGAGCTCGGCGCCGATCGCCCCGTACACCGCGCGGGTGAGATCGACGTCATCGACCGCGCCGAGCGCGGCGTTGCCTGGATAGGGACTGCCGGTGCGGTGGGCGAGCCGGGTGACGTCGCCGCCCTCCTCGTCGATGGCGAGCACCACGTCCCGCCGCCGGTCGCGCAGCGTCGCTGTGAGCCCGGCGAGCTGATCGGCGTCGGCGATATTGCGGCCGAACAGCGTGTGACCGGCAAGACCGTCGTCGAGCAGCGTCAAGGCCCAGTCCGGCGCGGTCGCGCCACTGAACGCCGCCAGCAACGTCCGCAGCGCGAGTCGGCGGAGGCCGGGATCGGTCTGAGCTGCCATGATCCTTGATTGTCCAATCCCAGCGCGGCGGTACGCTGCGGCTACTCCACGGGGTTCCCCAAATTTAATTGGAAACAATCCTAAATACTAGAGGGACGAGTCATGGCCGCCACCCGACTCCCGGGAACCCCCCGCCTGCTGCGCGCGCTCAACGACCGCGCGGCGCTGGAACTGCTGCTCGCGCGCGGCCCGCTGACCCGCGCTCAGCTCGGCGAGCTGACCGGCCTCAGCAAGGTGACCGCGTCCCAGCTGGTGGAGCGGCTGGAGGAACGCGGTCTCGTGCGGCGCGTCGGCGAGCAGGCCGGCGGCCGCGGTCCGAACGCCCAGTTGTACGCGGTCACGCCGGGCAGCGCGCACGTGATCGGGGTGGACGTCGGGCCGGACCGGGTGGTCGCCGCCTGCGCCGACATCACCGGCGCGATCGTCGGGCATGCCGAATTGTCCACCAAGGACACCGACGACCCGGTCGGCGTCGTGCACAGCGCGGTCGTTCAGGCGGCCGGCCGGGCCGGAACCGACGTGTCGTCGATCCGCCGCGTGGTGCTCGGCACGCCCGGCCTGGTCGACCCGGAGAGCGGTGAGATCGCGTTCGCGGTGGATCTGCCCCGCTGGCATCGTGGGCTGCTC
>DATBGW010000034.1:0-7316 GCA_036557765.1 Actinoplanes sp. | reverse complement strand
GGCGCGGCAACCACGAGGTGATGATCCGCGGCACGTTCGCCAACATCCGGCTGCGCAACCAGCTGGTGCCCGGCGTGGAGGGCGGCGTCACGGTCAACCACCTCACCGGCGAGCAGAGCTCGATCTACGACGCCTCGGTCGCGTACGCCGAAGCCGGCGTGCCGCTGATCATCCTGGCCGGCAAGGAGTACGGCTCCGGGTCGTCGCGGGACTGGGCGGCGAAGGGCACGATGCTGCTGGGCGTACGGGCGGTGATCGCCGAGTCGTACGAGCGCATCCACCGCTCGAACCTGATCGGCATGGGCGTGCTGCCGCTGCAGTTCCCGCCCAAGACGAACGCGGACACGCTCGAGCTGACCGGCGCCGAGACGTTCACGATCACCGGGGTGACGGCGCTCAACGACGGCGGCATTCCGGACACGGTGACGGTCCGGACCGACTCCGGTGTGGAGTTCCAGGCGGACGTGCGCATCGACACCCCCGGCGAGGCGGACTACTACCGCCACGGCGGCATCCTGCAGTACGTCCTCCGCAAAATGCTCGCCGCCTAGCCAACTCTCCGCCGATCTTGGAGTTGTGGTTGCCCTTTTGTCCGAACCGTAGGGCTTCGTGCCAACCACAACTCCAAGATCGCGGAGATGATTTCGCGTGCTGGATAGGCTCTGGGGCATGAACGACAAGGCGGTATTGAGCCGGATCTCCGAGCTCGTGGACGAGGAGCACCGGCTGCGGCAGCAGCTGAGCCACGGCCAGATCTCCGGCACCGACGAGCATGCCCGGCTCAAGGACCTCGAAGAGGCCCTGGACCAGTGCTGGGACCTGTTGCGCCGGCGTCGCGCCGCCCGCGAGGTCGGCAACGACCCGGACGCCGAACGAGCGCACAGCACCGGCGAGGTCGAGGGCTACCTCCAGTGACGCGGGCCCGGCCGCGGCCGCCCGGGACTGGGTGGCCGCGGACCGGGACGCGTGTGCCGATCGGGAGTCCTGACGCGAGAGCGGCTCATCGCAGGCCCGCCTCGACGGACAGCTGATCGATGAGGTCCTCGGCGTCGACCGGCAGGCCGCGCGCGGTGAACCAGCGCGCCACATTGCGTACGTCGCGGGCCAGGAACTCGCCGCCCTGCGGATTGGTGATCACATCGACGATCTGCGGCAGATCGATGAGCACCAGACGCCCGTTGTCGACCAACAGGTTGTACGCCGACAGGTCGCCGTGCGTGATCTGGGACCGCGCGAGCACCGACACGGCGTCGACGAGCTGAGCCCACAGGTCGGTGAGCTCGTCGGGATCCGGCCGGAGCTCGGCGAGCCGCGGCGCTGCTGCTCCGCTCTCCCAGTCGCCGATGAACTCCAGCATCAGCTCGGTGCCGGCCAGCTGCACCGGGTAGGGCACCCGGACCAGACCGGTCTCCGCACCGATCTGCCACAGCTGGGACAGCGCGGCGAACTCGGCCGCCGCCCACTGGCCGGCGATGAGTTCCTTGCCGAACGACGTACGGGTGGCCATCGCCCGCATCTCACGGGACCGGCGAACCCGCCGCCCTTCCAGGTAGCCGGCGTCCCGATGGAACAGCCGGTGCTCGCCGTCGCGATAGCGTTTGGCGGCCAGCATGCTGATGCGGTCGGTCTCCGGCACCTCTCGGCGGACCAGGAAGACCTCCGCCTCCTTGCCGGTCTTGAGCATGCCGAGTTCGGTGTCCACGGCGGCGTGCTCGGTGCGTACCCAGTCGGGCCGGGGCTTCGGTCCGTGCAGGGCACCGTCCCATGTGGACCAGCGATCGCCGGTCCCGGGCAGATCGGGTTCTTCGGTGAGGGCCGGCTCGAGCCGGCCACGCTTCAGGAAATGCGGTTCGTCGTCGTCGAACCGGCGGCGGCCCCGGCGCATGGTGGTGGGGCCGGAGAAATCGTGCTCTCGCACTGGAGGGTCTCCTCGGACAAAGAAGGAAGGCGGATCTGGGCATGGCACAACACAACGACGGCCATGGTCTGCACCCCCTTCTCTCTCCGGTGGTCACCTACGCGCAGCACTCTGCCCTGGTGCGCTCAACGACCGCAACCGAATTACGACCGGCGGTTCGCCGATCTTGGAGTTGTGGTTGGCACAAAACCGGCTAAAAGCGACGTAAGGGCAACCACAACTCCAAGATCGGCGAGGGTTGCGGCGCGGGGGGCGGCGCTAGCGGGAGGACATGACGGCGGATAGGCCCTGGATGACGTTGCCGACCACGCGGGTGGGTGCGTACCGCTTGTCCAGCCACTCCCGGCCGCGGTGCAGCCACACGCTCGGCAGTCCCATGGCGGCCGCCCCGCCGATGTCCGCCTCCGGGCTGTCCCCCACGACCCAGGCGTCGCGCAGCCGCATCCGTACCCGCTGGGCGGCCATCGCGAAGATCCGCGGGTTGGGCTTGCTGACGCCGACCTCTTCGGAGATCACCCAGTCCGCGATGTACCGGTGCACCCCGGACCGCCGGATCCGGTTCTCCTGCTGCTCGTACGGCCCGTTGGTGACCACCACCGGCACCCAGCCGGCATCCCGCGCGATCTGCAACGCACAGGCCACCATGGGATCGAGCCGTTCGTACGCCAGCGGGCCCTGGTGCAACTCCTCCAGCAGATCGATGGACGGAAGGTCCAGCCGGTACCGCTCCCGGATCGCGTCGGCGAGGTCCCAGCGCGACGTCAATCCATCAGCATCTACGGAGAGTAGCCAGTCGAGATCATCCTGTGGCGCCGCGATCTCGTCAAGAAAGCCCTTCGCCCACAACGTGAACGCACCGCTGCGGTCCAGCAGCGTGTCGTCCAGGGCGAGGAAGACGAGGGGCACGGCAGCACTTTACGTGACCAAGCCGGGACGCGAACAGCCCGCATGTGTCAACAGGCCATAGCCTGGTTGGCTGATTTCGCATCATCCGGGCGGAGCATCCCGAACCCCTGACAAGCCGTACGTACGGATTGCAAGCCCACAACACGGCATGACACGATCGACGCCGTGCCCCGAGTGAGCCAGGACCAGCTCGACGCCCGCCGCTCCGAGATCCTCGGGGCGGCCCGGACGTGCTTCGCGCGGTACGGGTACGAAGGGGCGACGGTGCGACGCCTGGAAGAGGCGACCGGGCTGTCCCGGGGCGCGATTTTCCATCATTTTCGCGACAAGGACTCGCTGTTCCTCGCAGTGGCCGAGGACGACGCTGCAGCGATGGTGGCGACAGTGGCCCGCAACGGGCTCGTCCAGGTGATGCGGGACCTGCTGGAACGGGCCGGTGGCAGCGACGGCGACACGGCCGGCTGGCTCGGCAGTCAGCTCGAGGTGTCCCGGCGGCTGCGGACCGATCCCGCCTTCGCGAAGCGGTGGGCCGAGCGGTCCGCCGCCATCGCCGAGGCCACCCGATCGCGGCTGGAACGCCAGCGGGACGCCGGCGTGCTGCGCGAGGACGTGCCCGTCGACGTGCTGACACAGTTCCTGGAGCTCGCGTACGACGGGATGGTCCTGCACCTGGCCACCGGGCGCCCGGCCGGCGAGCTGAGTCGGGTTCTGGACTTGGTGGAGGGCGCTGTCCGCCGACCTTGACCGGATTTCCGGCGATTGTCCGCGCCGAAAACGTTGCACACCTCTGCACAATGAGGGCCAGACATCAGCGTTGCGGAGGTCCGCATGACGCCAGCCACCTGGGGCATTCCCGGCCCCACCTTCCTGGTCATCTACCTCGGCGCCGTCGTTGCCGCCGCTGTCCTCGCCACGATCCACCGGCGCACGCTGTTCGCCGGCGACACCCGGATGGATGTCGAACGACTCGGCCCGCAGCAGATCGCGTACCTCAACGGCCGCGACCGCCAGGCGATCTACACCGCCATCGGCGGCCTGCGCGCCGCCGGCGCGATCGGCAGCGGACCGGACCGGACCCTCGTGCAGACCGGCCCGCTGCCCAGCGGCGTCACGCCGCTGGACACGGCGGTGTACAACGCGGCCGGCCGCCGCATCCGCGCCCGCGACATCGGCACCGATCCCTGGGTCACCACCGCCGTCGATCAGCTCCGGGAGGGGCTCGAGAACGCCGGGCTGGCGCGGACCGCCGAACAGCGCCGTACCGCGCGGCTGTGGGCGATCGCCGGCGCCGCACTGATCGGCATCGGCATCGCCCGCCTGATCGCCGGCATCGGCAACGGCAAGCCGGTCGGCTTCCTGTTCCCGTCGGTCATTCTCGCGGTGTTCGTGACGATCGCCATGCTGAGGGCCGCGTCCGGCACGCCGACCCGCGCCGCCACCCGCGGCATGGCCGAGCTGCGCCGCCGGCACCAGTACCTCTCGCCGAAGCAGACGCCGTCGTACGCCACGTACGGCGCGGCCGGCGCGGCGATGGGAGTGGCGCTGTACGGGGCCGCGTCGCTGTACGCGATGGATCCCGCGTTCGCCGCCGACGCCGAGATCCAGCGGGCGAGCGCGGCGGCCGGCTGGGCCGGGAGCAGCGGCGGCACCTCCTGCGGAGGCGGCACCTCGTGCGGAGGCGGAAGTTCCTGTGGCGGTGGGGGCGGCGGCTGTGGCGGTGGCGGAGGGTGCGGCGGATGACCGCGCACGAGTACGGCGTCGGCATCGGCTGGCGCCCGGAGATCGCCGGGTTCGTCGCCGGACTGCCCGGCCTGCGCTTCACCGAGGTGGTCGCCGAGTCCGTACCGCCGCACGGTGACCTCCCGTCCGGGCTGGCCGAGCTGCGCGACCGTGGCGTGGCGGTCGTCCCGCACGGCGTACGGCTGTCGCTGGGCGGCGCCGACCCGGTCGAACCCGCGCGGGTGCGGCATCTGGCCGAGGTGGCGGCCCGGCTGGACGCGCCGCTGGTCAGCGAGCACATCGCGTTCGTGCGGGCGGCCGGCGTCGAGGCCGGCCATCTGCTGCCGCTGCCGCGCAGCCGGGAGGCCGTCGACGCGGTGGTGGCGAACGTGCGGCGGACCCAGGACGCGCTGGACGTGCCGATCGCGCTCGAACCGATCGCGGCGCTGTTCGACTGGCCGGACGACGAGCTGGACGAGGGCGCCTTCCTCACCGAGATCCTGGATCGGACCGGCGCGCTGCTGTTGCTCGACGTCGCGAACGTGTACGCCAACGCCTGCAACCGCGGTTCCGACCCGTCCGCCCTGTTCGACCGCGTGCCGCTGGACCGGATCGCGTACGTACACGTGGCGGGCGGCTCCGAGCACGACGGTCTCTACCACGACACGCACACCGACCCGGTCCCCCGGCGCGTCCTGGACCTGCTGGCCGAGTTGTGCGCGCGGCACCGGCCGCCGGCGGTGATGCTGGAACGCGACGGGGACTACCCGCCCGCGGCGGATTTGCGGGACGAGCTCGATGCCATCGCCAAGGCGTCCGGCTACCCCGCGGTGTCATGAAGGACCACGACGCACAGCCCGGCAGCCGCGTGACGGGCTTGCGGGAACGCCAAGCCGAGCTGGTCGAGGCGCTCACTTCGGGCGCGCCCGTTCCATATGGGTTTGACGGTCGTCGGGTGGCAGCGGCGCGCGTCGCGCTGCTGCGCAAGCGCGCCGGCGAGGTCGCGCGGCCGTGGCCGATGCTGGCGGCGGCGCACGGACCGCGATGGACGGCGGAGTTCGCGCGATGGGCCGCGCGGCGGCCCACCCAGGGTGCCCTGCGGGACGGCTGGGATCTGGCCCGCGATCTCGAGTCGCGCAGCGAGCTGCCGGCGGCCGCGGGCGCGGAGCTGGCGATCCGGGAGGCGGGCTGGCGGTACGACGGGCGGTCCGCGCCGCGGATCCGCCGGGCGCCGGCGATCCGGAGCGCCGCGGGGTGCGTGGCCATCCAGATCGCCGGCTGGGTACGCGTCGTGCGCTCGGTCAGACGGCCGTGACCCTGACCCGGCGCCGTTCGACGTCGACCTCTTCGACGCGGACGTCGAGGCGGGTACCGGCCGCCGGCGGAGCGTTCGTGACCAGCAGTCCGGAGATGTCGTCGCTGATCTTGACGAACGCGCCGAACGGGGCCACATGCGTCACCTGAGTGGCGATCACGTCACCGACATGCGGAAATTGCGACTCGGACATTGGGCTTCACCTCCTTCCTCGGCGGAGTCGTAACTCCCCCTCGGCGAAGGCGGCCCGCGGGCGGTCAACCGTGCGCCGGAGCACGCATCCACTCACGGCACAGGGCCGACCCGGCAGTCATGCCTTAACCGTATCCTCGCTGGAGGTTCGCCGGTAGGCGTGCTCGCGGACGCTGAAAAATCCTTGTTGATGGACAGTTGGGTCCCGGCTGGCGGACACCAGAAATCCTGGTGGGCGGTCAGGTGATCTCCGTGTGTCGTCCGGAAGTGGATCTCCCCGGTTGGTTGGCTGCCGGTTGCTGACCTTGCCGCCGACCGGACCGGGGAGACCGTGACTAAGTCTGACAGGGAGATCATGGAGATCTTGGAGTCGTACGACCTGACCCGCTGCGCCTATTCGGCGGCGCAGCTGGCCGGATGTGATCCGAAGACCGTCCAGCGATACGTCGCGCTGCGTAAGGCCGGTGGCGGTGATCCGCTGGTACGCAGCGCGGCGCCGCGACCGAAGCTGATCGACGCGTTCCTGCCGAAGGTGGAGGAGTTGGTCGACACGTCGAAGGGGAAGATCCGCGCCGATAAGGTGCATGAGCGGTTGGTGGCGTTGGGGTTCACCGGCACCGAACGCACCACCCGGCGGGCGGTGCGGGCGGCGAAGCTGGCCTGGCGGGCCGGTCACCGCCGGACGTATCGGCCGTGGCTGCCCGAGCCGGGGTTGTGGCTGCAGTTCGACTGGGGCGACGGGCCGCGGATCGGCGGGCGTAAGACGTATCTGTTCTGCGCCTGGCTGGCCTGGTCCCGGTTTCGGGTGGTCATTCCGGTGTGGGACCAGACGATGGGCAGTCTGATCGCCTGCCTGGACGCCACCCTGCGCCGAGTGGGTGGGGTCCCGGCGTATCTGCTGGGCGACAACGCCAAGACGGTCACCGTGGAGCATGTGGCCGGGGTGGCGGTGCGGCACCCGACCGTGGTCGCCGCCGGGCGGCACTACGGGGCGACGGTGCACTCGTGTGAGCCGTTCGACCCCGAGTCCAAGGGCGGGGTCGAGGCCACCGTGCGGATCGCCAAGGCCGACCTGGTACCCACCGCGACGAACCTGCGCGCTGCCTACGGCAGCTTCGCCGAGCTGGTCGCCGCCTGCCAGGCGTGGTGTGAGCACATCAACGCCCGGCCCCATCGCGAGACCGGGCAGCCACCGGTCGACCGGCTCGCTCAGGAGCGGGCCCATCTGCACGTGCTGCCGGCCGACCCGCACACCGCGGCATTGGG
>DATBGW010000033.1:0-22320 GCA_036557765.1 Actinoplanes sp. | reverse complement strand
CACCGATCCACTGTCGGCGCTCGTCCGCGTGGGATTGGCGACCGTGGTGGTGGCGGCCGGACAGCTCGCCCGGCTGCGGTTCCAGCTGGGCCGCGGGGCAGTGAGCGTGTCGTGGGGTGAAGCGGCGTTTCTCTTCGGCTTCGCGTTGGCGCTGCCCGGGTGGCTCCCGGCGGCCACGATGGTCGGCGCCGGCAGCGCCTGGCTGCTGATCTCGTGGCTTTCCGAACATCGCCCGTGGGCCGAGATCGTTCACCTCGCCGCATCCCTGAGCCTGGGCGCCGCGGGTGGCGCGGTCATCGCCACGGCGGTGGCCGGCGGATCCGTACCGTCCAGCGGCCGTGGGCAGATCGCGCTGGTAGCGGGTGCGGGCGTGTACCTTCTCATCACGTTCGCGCTGGCCACCGTGACGCTCGCGCTGCGCCGGGACGCTGCCGTACGCGAGATCGTGATCCGGATGGTGTACGCCAAGGTGCCGGTCTTCGTGGGGAACGTCCTGGTCGGTCTCGTGGCCGTGTTCGTGCTCGCGTACAACCCGTTGTGGCTGCTCGCGTTCCCGCCGGCACTGTGGCTGCTGCAGCGCAGCTACCGCTACCACCTGCGCGCCGAGGACGAGCGACGGACGTGGGAGGCGTTCGCCCGGGCGACCGCCACGCTGCCCGGAGCAGCGGAGTCCCAAGTCGCCGCCGCGGGGCTGCGCGGGGCACTGGACGTCTTCCGCGCCCGGCGCGTCGAAATGGAGGTGCTGCGCGCGGACGGCCGCCGCCGGCGGTACGCCCAGGATGCCCCGGGCGAGGACGTCGACACCTCCGGACTTCCCGGCCCGGTGATCACCCGGTCGATGGCGGTGGCCGGTGCGCGGGTTGGCGAGTTCACCGTCTGGTTCGCCGAGCCCACCCTTCCAGCGGCACGGGACGAGCTGGCCGTTTCCGCGTATGCCGACGTGCTCGCCGGTGCTCTGCACGACGCGGCGGCGCGGGAGCGTCTCGCCGCGCTTGATGCCCGGTCGTCCCACGACGCGGTGCATGACCCACTCACCGGACTCCTGAACCGGGCCGCGTTGCTCGCCCACGGCGACGAGCTGCTCCGGTCACTGCACCGTGACCGTCATGTGGCGCTGCTGCTTCTGGATCTCAACCACTTCCGCGAGGTCAACGGCACGCTCGGGCACCGCGCCGGCGACGAGGTGCTGACCGTCGTGGCCGAGCGGATCACCGACCTGTGCCGTGACGATGAGCTGACGGCGCGTCTCGGCGACGATGAATTCGCGGTCTTCGTGCCGGCCGCCGTCGCGCTCGCCGACTCCGCGGCGTTGCACGACAGCCCGAGCCCGGTCCGCCGGGCGCTATGCCGCGCCCGGGAGCTCATCAACACGCTGGCCCAGCCGATGTCGGTGCAGGGCGTACGGCTTGCGCTGGAGAGCGCGGTCGGTGTCGCCGTCGGCAAGGCCGGCCACGCCGACACGGCCGAGCTGGTCCGGCGCGCCACGCTCGCGCTCGACGAGGCGAAGCAGCAGCGGCTCGGTATCGCCGCTTACGACAGCAGCCGTGAGCCGAGCAGCCCGGACCACTTGGCCGTGCTCGCCGAGCTACGCGACGCGCTGGTCGCGCACGACCAGATCGTGCTGGCCCTGCAGCCCGCCGTCGAGCTGGAAACCGGTGCGCCGACCGGCGTGGAAGCGCTCACTCGCTGGCGGCACCCCCGGCGCGGAGAGCTGGCGCCGATCGAGTTCATCGACGCGGTCGAGGACAGTGAGCTGCTGGCGCCGTTCACCCGGTATGTCCTGGACCTCTCCCTGGCTGTCGCCGCGAGTTGGCTGGCGGAGGGTTTCGACGTACCGGTCTCGGTCAACGTCTCGTCCCGGAGCCTGCTCGACACCACGCTCCCCGCGGAGATCGACGATCTGCTGCGCCGTCACGGGGTTCCGGCGCACCGCCTGGTCCTGGAGATCACCGAATCCGTCCCGGTAAGCGAGCTGCAGATCGTCGACGACGTCCTGGCCGAGCTGCGCGACATGGGCGTGCAGCTCTCGGTGGACGACTTCGGCACCGGCTTCTCGTCGCTGTCGTTCGTGACCCGGGTCCGCGTCGACGAACTCAAGGTCGACAGGTCGTTCGTGGAAGCGATGACCGATTCCGAGGCCGCCACGGCGGTGGTCCGCGGTGCCGTTGAGCTCGGGGACCGGCTCGGCGCCCGGGTCGTCGCCGAGGGCGTCGAGACAGCCGAGCAGCGCCTGGCTCTGCTCAAGCTGGGATGCGTCTCGGCGCAGGGCTTCCACTTCTGCCAGCCGCTGCCGACCCGCAAGATCATCAGAGCCCTGCGCCAGCTGAACGACGCGGCAGCCGCGCGGGTCCTGCCGCTCCGCGCCGACGACGCGTCCTAGCACCCGCGTCGCCGCTACCGGTGGCGTGTGAAAGGGTCGAGAGATGAATCGGCTCGGTGACGCGACCTCGCCGTACCTGCTTCAGCACGCCGACAACCCGGTGGACTGGTGGCCCTGGTCGGCGGACGCGTTCGCGGCGGCGCGGCGGCGGGACGTGCCGGTGCTCATCTCCGTGGGATACGCGGCCTGTCACTGGTGCCACGTCATGGCGCACGAGTCGTTCTCCGATGAGCAGATCGCCAAGCTCATGAACGACAACTTTGTGGCGATCAAGGTGGACCGGGAGGAACGGCCCGACGTCGACGCGGTGTACATGACCGCGACGCAAGCGATGACCGGGCAGGGCGGCTGGCCGATGACCGTCTTCGCGACACCGGGCGGCGACCCCTTCTTCTGCGGCACGTACTTCCCCAAGGTGCATTTCGGCCGCCTGCTCGAGTCCGTCGCCCGGGCCTGGCGCGATCAACGCGACGAGGTCATGAAGCAGGGCGCGGCAGTGGTCGAGGCCATCGGCGGTGCGCAGCTGATCGGCGGGCCGACCGCGCCGATCTCCGCGGAGCTGCTCGACGCCGGCGCCGACCGGCTCGCGAAGGACCACGACGAGGGGTACGGCGGCTTCGGCGGCGCTCCCAAGTTCCCGCCACACATGAACCTGCTGTTCCTGCTGCGCCACCACCAGCGCACGGGGTCGGCGCGATCTCTGGAGATCGTCCGGCACACCGCCGAGCAGATGGCCCGCGGCGGCATCTACGACCAGCTCGCGGGTGGCTTCGCCCGGTACTCCGTCGACGCCACCTGGACCGTGCCGCACTTCGAGAAGATGCTGTACGACAACGCGCTCCTGCTGCGGGTCTACACCCAGCTGTGGCGGCTCACCGACGATCCCCTTGCCCGCCGGATCGCCGATGAGACGGCGGCCTTCCTGCTGCGCGACCTGGCCACCACGGCGGGTGGCCTGGCGTCGGCGCTGGACGCGGACGCAGCAGGTGTTGAAGGCCTCACGTACGCGTGGACGCCGGCGCAACTGAGGGAGGCGCTCGGCGACGAGACCGGGGCGTGGGCTGCCGACCTGTTCCGGGTCACGTCGACCGGCTCCTTCGAGCACGGCAGCAGCGTGCTGGTGCTGGGCCGGGACATCGACAACGCGGCCCCCGAGCTGGTCGAGCGTTGGCAGGACGTACGGAAACGGCTGCTCGCAGCGCGTACGCAACGGCCGCAGCCGGCCCGCGACGACAAGGTGGTGGCGTCCTGGAACGGCCTGGCCGTGACCGCCCTGGCCGAGCACGGCGTGCTGACCGGATCCGCGTCGTCGTCCTCCGCCGCCGTCGAGCTGGCGGAGGTGCTGTCGTCGCGGCACGTCGTCGACGGCCGGCTCCGCCGAGTGTCCCGCGACGGCGTGGTCGGCGAACCGGCCGGCGTCCTGGACGACTACGGCTGCGTGGCCGAGGCCTTCTGTGCCGTGCACCAGGTGACCGGCGACGGCCGCTGGCTCCGGTTGGCGCGGGAGTTGCTGGACGTGGCACTGATCCACTTCGGCACCGGTGAGGGCGGCTTCTACGACACCGCGGACGACGCTGAACAACTGGTCACCCGGCCCGCCGACCCGACCGACAACGCCACGCCCTCAGGACTGTCCGCGATCTGCGCCGGCCTCGTGACGTTCGCGGCCTTATCCGGTGATACGGAGTATCGGGAGGCCGCCGACGCGGCGCTGGAGACGGTCGGGCCGCTGATCGGCGGGCATCCGCGCTTCGCCGGCTACGCGGCGGCGGTCGCCGAAGCGGCGCTGGGCGGCCCGTACGAGATCGCGATCGCGACCCCCGACCCGGAGCGTGATCCTTTGGTGTCGGCCGCTCGCCGGCACGCCCCGCCGGGAGCCGTGGTGGTGGCCGGGGAACCGGACCGCGAGGGCGTGCCGCTGCTGTCCGACCGGCCACTGGTCGGCGGCGCCGCCACCGCGTACGTCTGTCGCGGCTTCGTCTGCGACCGCCCCGTGACGACGGTCGAGGACCTGCTCGCCCGTCTCTCAGCGTGACCGCCACCGCCGTACCTTTTCCGCGATCTTGGAGTTGTGGTTGCCCTTATGCCCGTTCTGGCCAGGTTCGTTCCAACCACAACTCCAAGATCGTGGAGAAGAAGGGACTCCAAGATCGCGGAGAAGAAGGGACTCCAGGTCGCGGAGAAGCGGAGCGCAACCCAGCCCTCGGGTCCCGACCCCGCGATGATTTGTCCGACACCGCCCGTGTAGCGCCATGATCGTCGGGCCGGGCCAATCCAGGGTGTGGAGCAGCGGGTCGAGGCAGCGGCAGATCGCGGGATGTCCGTGCGGGCTCGGTAGGGTGTGCGGCGTGGATTCCCGAACTGGTCTCCCGGTGGTGGGCATGGTCGGCGGAGGCCAGCTGGCCCGGATGACGCACCAGGCCGCGATCTCGCTCGGTCAATCGCTGCGCGTGCTCGCCGAGTCCCCCGACGACAGTGCGGCGCTCGTCGCGGCGGATGTGCGGATCGGGTCGCACAAGGACTTGGCGGCGTTGCGAGAGTTCGCCAAGGGCTGCGAAGCAGTCACGTTCGACCACGAGCACGTGCCGAACGAGTACATCGCGACAATGGCAGCCGAGGGCGTGACGATCTATCCCCGTGCCGAGGCCATCGTGTTCGCGCAGGACAAGGGGCGGATGCGGGCCCGGCTCGGCGAGCTGGGCGCACCGGTTCCGCGATGGCGGCCGGTGACGTCGGCGACCGACGTCGAGGACTTCGCGGCCGAGGTCGGCTGGCCCGTCGTCGCCAAGGCCACCCGCGGTGGATACGACGGGCGGGGCGTGTGGGTGCTCGGCTCGGCGGCCGAAGCGAGCGAGCTGGTGGCCACCGGGACCCCGCTGATCGTTGAGGAGCGCGTGCCTCTGCGGCGGGAGCTGGCGGCGTTGGTGGCGAGATCGCCGTTCGGGCAGGTGGCCGCATATCCGGTGGTCGAGACCGTGCAGCAGGACGGCATCTGCGTCGAGGTCCTCGCTCCGGCGCCCGGGTTGTCCGAGTCGCAGGCACTGCTGGCGCAGCAGCTCGCCATCGATCTGGCCAACGACCTCGGCGTGGTCGGTTTGCTCGCCGTGGAGCTCTTCGAGACCGACACCGGCGTGGTAGTCAACGAGTTGGCCATGCGGCCGCACAACTCCGGGCACTGGACCATCGAGGGCGCGCGGACGTCGCAATTCGAGCAGCACCTTCGTGCCGTGCTGGATTATCCGATGGGGTCCACGGCGCTGACCGCACCCTGCGTCGTGATGGCGAACGTCCTGGGTGGACAGACCGGTGGCCGGTCGCTGGACGAACGCCTGCACCATCTGTTCGCGGACGACCCCGGTGTGCGGGTGCACCTGTACGGCAAACAGGTCCGGCCCGGCCGGAAGATCGGGCACGTCACGGTGCTCGGCGACGACCCGGTATCAGTGCGTACCCGGGCCGCTCGAGCGGCGCGCTGGCTGCAGCACGGTGCGGCATGACCGGGTGCATCGCACGGAGTGCACACCGGAACGGCGCGCTCAAGGAAAGCACAGCATGACCGGCTGCACGGCACGAGGTGCGTGCTGGAACGGAACGCTCAGGGAAGGCACGGACATGACCGACTGCACCGAGCGACGTGAGGCCCGCGAGGGCATTGTCAAGGACGGCGCAGCGTGAATCCGGTTGTCGGCATCATCATGGGCAGTGACTCCGACTGGTCCACAATGGAGGCTGCTGCGGTGGCGCTCGCGGAGTTCGAGGTGCCGTTCGAGGTGGGCGTCGTGTCGGCGCACCGGACCGTGCGGAAGATGGTGGACTACGCGTCGTCCGCGGTGGACCGTGGCCTGCGGGTCATCGTCACCGGTGCCGGGGGAGCGGCGCACCTGCCCGGCATGGTGGCCGCGCTTACGCCGCTGCCGGTCATCGGTGTGCCGGTGCCGCTGAAGCACTTGGACGGCATGGATTCGTTGCTGTCCATCGTCCAGATGCCGGCCGGCGTTCCGGTGGCGACCGTCTCGATCGGCGGCGCCCGCAACGCCGGGCTGCTCGCGGTGCGGATCCTCGGCGCGTCCGATCCGGTGCTGCGCAAGAAGATGGCCGAGTTCCAGTCCGGTTTGGAGCGACTGGTGGCCGAAAAGGATGAGGCCCTGCGAGCCAGGCTGATGGACTGACGGCCTCTCAAGCAGCTACCCGCGATCTTGGAGTTGTGGTTGGCACAAACTCGGGCAGTAAGCCCATAAGGGCAACCACAACTCCAAGATCGCGGAGTAGATGACGATCGCGGAGTAGATGACGGGGGTCAGCGCATGCGGACCAAGGCGCCGCGGACGCGTTGCTGGGTGCGGCGGCGACTTTCGTTGGTGGCGCCCAGGAACAGCAGCACCACGCCGATCGGGACCAGGACCAGCCACGGACCGACCAGCGTCACCGCGAAGTGCACCGCGGCCACGGCGGTCGCGATCGCGCCCACCACCACGGGCGCCTGCTGCTGCAGCCGCGAGCCCACGATGAGCGTGGCCACCGCGCCCAGCAGCAGCAACAGTTCGCGCAGATCACCGGCGTCGGTGGCCAGCACGATCCCGAGCGTCGGAACGAACGCGGCGAGCAGCGCCGGGCCGTACGCCGCCCAGCTGGACAGGTCGGGCCGTTGCCGCGCCTCCAGGATGCCGGCGAGCAGCGCCAGTCCGGCGAACGGCAACGTGTACGCCTCCGGAACCGCCACATCGGACAGTGTCAGGAACAGGCACCAGGCGACGAACTCGAAACCGATCGCCAGCCAGAACAACGCGCGCCGCTGCCGGTGCGTACGGCCGGGCCGGCCCACGGCGAGGCCGATCACGGCGCCCCACGCGGCGAGCAGCGCCGCCAGGTGTGCCGCGGAGTCGTATGCGAGCGCGCCGGCGATCACCGCGGAGCCGTAGCCGGCCCACTCGACGGTCGTGGCCTCGCGCCGGTATTCCGGACGGCCCAGCCGCGGCAGCGTCGACTCGAGGATCAGCAGCGCCGCACCGACCGCCAGCACACCGAACGCCGCCCACTCCCGGGCCAGCCCCGCCACCAGCGCGACGGCGAGCACGAAGAACTGGCCCATCACGGCGGCGAACAGCCAGCCGAGGATGCGGGCGTGCTGGGTGCGCCCGGCCAACGCGGCCACCAGACCGACGCCGATGGCGCTGCCCAGCGTGAACAGCGTCAGCTGTTTGGTGGCCAGGCTTCCGGCGAGCCCGGCACCGCCGGCCAACAGGCCGAGGATGAACACCGCGTCCCGGGTCCCGCGCAGGAGCGACGCCCGGGTCGCCACCGGCGGGGGCGTCAGGGCCAGCCCGAGCATCGCGATCGTGAACACGACCAGCGCCGCGGACGTCGACGCAGGCCACACCACACCCAGCGCGATCGGCGCGATCAGCAGCGTGATGGCAAGCCCCGGGAGGATGACCGGTACCGACTCGGCCGCCTTGCCGCCGAAGCCGGTGGCAGCCAGGGCGGCCGCCGCGGTCAGCAGCACGGCGGCCAGCACACTGGTGCCGTCGACGTTGCCGGCGGCCGGATTGGTCAACGCCGCCACCGGGCCGTCCCAGATGTGCCGGCTCTGCTCGAGCGGGTCGACCAGCGCGGCCTTGAGCGCCGGCGCGATGGAGATCAGCGCGAGCACGGTGGGCACGATCGCCACCACAACGGCGCCGGTCGCCGGGTCGACGAGCCACCGTCCGCGTAGGCCGCTCGGCCGCATTTCTGTCCACCGTGGACGCCGATAGCCGCCCGCCCAGGATCGGGTGGTCGCCACCGTGAGGCCGGGCGCCGGAGTGGCACCACGGAGCATCTCGGCGATGACGCCCAGCAGCGCGGCCGCGGCCGCGTACAGCGCGGTCGGGTAGGGGGTCGGCAGGGAGGCGAGCGCGGTGATCGTGCCGCCACCGACCAGCCCCACCGTGGCCCACGGTAGGTACTGCGGCACCGATCGGCCCACCACCGCCAGGACCGCGAGGCTCAGGCTGGACGCGGCGAGCGCGGCGGTCAGGACGACCTGTGCGGACCGGCCCTGGTCGGCGGCCACCGCGGCGAACACACCCGGCACTGCGAGCAGCACGCCGAGGGTGGCGGCGCCGCCGATCTGGCTGCGGTGCCGGGGCATCCCGGTGTCGTCCAACGCCAAGTCGGCCTGATCGGTGGGGTAGGAGACCACGGCGCTGCGGGACAGCGCGGCCACCAACGTGCCGATCAGCACGATCAGGGCCAGTGCGATGGCGGTCGACCATGGGCGGGCCAGTCCCACGCCGGCGAAATACAGCGACACCACGGCGGCCACACCGGCGCGATCGAGCGCAGCGCGCGGGTCCGCCGCCGCGGCCGACGCCACGCCGTACCCGAGCGCGACCGCGCCGCCGATCAGCAGCGGTGACCACCACGGCAGCCCGAACGCCGCCGGCGCCCCGATCGTGGCGAGCGCGGCGCAGACGGCGCTGACGTCGTACGAGATCGGCCGGGGCAGCGCGTTGGCCGCGGCGATCGCGATGATGGCCAGTGCGATCGGCGCCTGCCATGCATGGTCCGGCGCGGCGGTGGAGTACCTGCTCAGGTCCGTGTCCCAGACGTGACCGGGCGCCGCGAAGATGCGCAGGCTGCCGCTGATCGCCAGCCAACCGGCGATCAGCCCGACGACGAGACCGGCCAGCATCAGGCCGCGGGCCGGGCCGCGGCGCCAGTCCTCCGGCAGCGCCCGTACGCCGAACGCCACCACGAGGACGACCAGCGCGGCCACCACCAGCTGGGCGGACGGGAACGCCAGCGCGGCGACCCGGGACAGGGCACCGCAGATCGCCACGGTGGCGCCGGCCGCCGCCACGTCCGGCCCGTCGAGCATCCAGTCGCCACGCCGGCTGTTGTCGATCGACTTGGCGAAGAACAGCAGACCCGCGGCGGCGAGCAACAGCGCACCCACCCACACGTCCGCGGTCGTGGCGCCCGGGGCCAGGATGGCCGCGAGCGCCATGGCCACCGCGCCCAAGCCGGTGCCGACGGTCAGCGGCAGGCTGATCTCACGGCGGGCGACCTGGAACACGGCGGCGTAGGTGAGGGTCCCGGCCACCGCGAGGAATCCCCAGGCCAGCGCCGGCACCGTGACGGCCTCGGTGGCCGGCGGGCCGCCGCCACGGTCGGAGATGGCCAGCACCGCGGTGACGGCGGCACCGGGCAGCGTGAGCGCGGCGGCACCCGAGGCCCAATCGCCCACCAACCATGCGTACAGCTTGATCGGGATCTGCCGGGCGGCGACCGCGATCATCACGCCGGACCCGGCCAGCGCGGTGAGCACGGCGGCGGTGAGCCAGGACGCACTCAGCGCCGCGCCGGCGCCGAACAGCCCCACCACGGCGGCCGCGGCGATGTGCGCGACCGCGATCCGGTGCGTACGGGCGGCAAGCCCGGCGCCACCGAGTCCGATCGCGGCGATGATCAGCGGCCACGGAGCCTCCGCCCAGGGCAGGCGCAACGACGCCGGTATGGCCAGGGCGGTGAGCGTCACCCCCGCGACGGCGCCCTCGTGCCGCACCGAGGCCGGGAGCGCCAGCGCCGCGGCGATGGTGAGCAACAACGCGCTGAACGCCAGGAGCCAGCCCGCCCCGGCGGCATTCGCGAGGGTCCCCGCGTACGCTGCGGTGTCGGCGTTCCAGATCGGCCGGGCGGCCTGCACCGGCGCGATGGCGGCGCGCAGCGCGTCGACTGCGACATACAGCCCGATGAGAGTCAGCGCGCCGGCCGAGGCGTACTGCGGCCCGCGGCGTACCTCCGCCGGCACCAAGCCGACCACGGCCCCGGTGACGGCAACTGCGGCGGAGGCGACCGCGAGCGTCCAGTGCGGCGACGCCACGGCGGCGATCCGGGCACAGGCCGCGATGATCGACAACGTCAGCACGCCGCCCGCGATGTTGCGCGCGGTCACCTGATTGAGCAGCCGTGCCGCCGCGGATGCGATCACCGCCGCCAGGACCAGGATCAGGCCGGAGCGGAGCGCGTCGGAAACGGTGTCCGCGCTGATCAGCGCACCGCCGGCGTACAGCAACGCACCAGCGACGGCTACGCACAGGAGGGCGAACGTGAGCTCCCGCAGCAGATCCGCGGACGGCGGCGTGGCCGGCGGCGCCAGCGGCACACTGCCCGCGGCCGGGGCACCGGGCGGACGCGGTCCGGGGAAGATCCGGGTCGGCAGCCAGCGCCGCCGCCGGTTCCCGGTCAGCGAATCGATTATCAGATCCGGTTCCTCAGGCTTCGACTCCGGCCGCGGCGGCACATCGCCGGCGTACGCCGCCGGATCGGCCTCGGCGGCGGCAGCCGGCGTGGGTCGAACAGCCGGCCCGGCCGCCCGGTCCGCGAAGTCCTCCGCACCGATGTCGCGGGCATCGGCCGCGGCCATGGTTTCGCGGTCGGCCGGACCGGGGCGTCCCACCGGCCACCGCGGCACCAGCCGCCCACGCCGGATCACGGTGGTGAGCAGCAGCAGGTCGATCAGGGCCACGGCGGCCAGCGCCATGCCCCAGCCGGCCGAGCTGTGGATCCACGGGTACGCCAGCAGAGGCGGCACCGGCTGCACGGCGACCACCGTGGCGTATCGCGGCGAGGCCAGCCGGGTGGCGCCCGCGTACAGGAACGCGGCCACCGCGGTGATCGCGAAGCTGACGCCCAGATACACCGGCGTGGACACTCCGGGACCGCCCACCAGCGAGCTGCCGCGCAACGCGTAGATGGTCATCGGCAGCAGGACGAACCCGACGGCGCCGACCGTCTCAGCCGTGGAGGTCAGGCCGCCGCGGGCAATGCCCGGGGCCACGGTGAGCGCGATCACGGTGGCCACCGCGAGAATGCCGGCCCGGCCGAGTGGATTGGTCACCACACCCGCGAACACCACCGCCGCGACGCCGAGCAGCAGAGCACCCAGGCCGAGCATGATGTTCTGAACGGACTGGGAGGACGCCTCCGGCGCGTGCGGCGGAGGACCGGGGACCCGGCGCTCCGCCGCGGGCGGTTCGGCCGGGGGCGGGTCGTCGACCAGGACCGTCACGCCGTCGCTTGCAACGCCCGGCGGACCGGTGTACGCGGTGCCGGGCGCCGCCCAGGACGGCGCCCCCTCGGCGGCCGGTGGACGGGTGCCGCGGGGCGGGCGCTCGCCGCGCGGGGGCCGTTCGCCGGCCGGTGGCGGATCAGCTGCCGGTGGCTGGCGCCGCGCCTTGGTGGCCTTCCTCCGCTGCTGATTGGCGTGCGCCAGGATGTCGCGCTGGAACTGCGCGGCCTGGATCTTGGCAGCGATCTGCGTCCGCTCCTTGGCGGCCTCCATGTCACGGACCTTCATATCCGCGATCGAGGCGTCGATCCGGGCCAGCTCCTCGTCGTAGCTGTCGGGCTCATCAGCCTGCGCCACGGCACCTCCTCGACCCCTCTTGACTAGAGCATGCCGGTACGACACCTCATTAGAACAGGCCGAACCGGGTCGAGATCGATATAAACGCCGCAGAGGTCATTCGCCGGGGTGCGGACGCCCCATACCGCGGTACTGCCATCCGGCCCGCGCCCAGAGCACCGCGTCCAGGCAGTTTCGCCCGTCGATGACGAGCCTCCGGGCGACCAGCCCGCCGAGCACCAGCGGATCGGCGTTGCGGAACTCGGCCCATTCGGTGAGTACGCACACCAGCTCGGCGCCGGTGACCGCGTCCGCCATCGAATCGGCGTAGGTCAGCGCCGGCTGGGCGGCCCGCGCGTTCGCCATGCCCTGCGGGTCGTACACGCGGACGTCCGCGCCGGCCTTGGCCAGCGAGGCGGCGATCGCCAGGCTGGGCGAGTCGCGGACGTCGTCGGAGTTCGGTTTGAACGCCGCGCCCAGTGCGGCGATCCGGGTGCCGGACAGGTCCGGTCCGGCCGGGCCGGAGGGGCGGCCCAGCAACTCGGCGGCCAGGTGCAGCACCCGGCCCCGGCGGCGCAGGTTGACCAGGTCCACCTCGTGCAGGAAGCGCAGCGCCTCGCCGGCGCCCAGCTCCTGCGCCCGGGCTTGGAACGCCCGGATGTCCTTGGGCAGGCAGCCGCCGCCGAATCCGACGCCGGCCTGCAGGAAGCGGTTGCCGATCCGCGGGTCGTACCCGATCGCCCGGGACAGCTGGGTGACGTCGCCGCCGGCGACCTCGCAGATCTCCGCCATGGCGTTGATGAAGCTGACCTTCGTGGCGAGGAACGCGTTCGCGGCCACCTTGACCAGCTCGGCGGTGGCGAAGTCGGTGACCACCAGCGGCACCTCGCGATCCTCGGTGGCGGCCAGGTCGAACACACCCTTGTGCGCCGCGTACAGCATGGCGTTGGCCCAGTCGCTCTTGACGCCCACGACGATCCGGTTGGGCCGCAGCACGTCCTCGACCGCGAAGCCCTCCTGCAGGAACTCCGGCGACCATGCCACCTCGATGCCCAGCTCGGGGTCCGTGTGCTTGGCGACCAGCTGCTCGACCCACTCGGCGGTGCCGACCGGCACCGTGGACTTGCCGACGATCAGCGCCCGGCGGGACAGATGCCGGGCCAGGTTGGTGACCGAACTCTCCACGTACGACAGATCGGCGCCGCCCATGCCGTCCCCGCGCTGCGGGGTGCCCACGCAGATGAAGTGCACGTCGGCGAAGTCGGCCGCCTCCGCGTACGAGGTGCCGAAGCGCAACCGGCCGGCCGCCAGGTTGGTGCGCAACAGCTCGTCCAGACCCGGCTCGTGGAACGGGACCTGGCCACCCTGCAGCTTGGCGATCTTCGCCTCGTCGATGTCGAACCCGAGCACGTCGTACCCCAGCTCGGCGAAGCAGATCGCGTACGTGGCGCCGAGATAGCCGGTGCCCAGGAACGCCAGGCGTGGTCGCGGGGCGCCGGAGGGCGGCTGGACCGGCTGGTGGCCGGCCGGATACGGGATGGTCACGCCGGTCACTGTCTCACGACTGAGCCAACCGATGCTGTGGTGATGGCCCGCGTTCCGTACGCGTCGGTAACATGACGACATGACCGCGTTCGACGTGTACCAGCTGCCGGAGGACCACGAGGCGATCCGCGCCGCGGTCCGCGAGGTCTGTGAAGCCCGCGTCGCTGTTCATGCGGCCGAGGCGGACGAGAGCGGCGAGTTTCCCAAGGCGTCGTACGACGCGCTGCGAGCGTCGGACTTCCACGCGCCACACATCCCGGTCGAGTACGGCGGGGCCGGGGCCGATGCGCTCGCCACGGCGATCGTGATCGAGGAGGTGGCGCGGGTCTGCGCGTCCTCGTCGCTGATTCCGGCGGTCAACAAGCTCGGCACGATGCCGCTGCTGCTGTCCGGCTCACCGGCGCTGAAGGAGCGCTACCTGCCCCCGGTGGCCGCGGGTGAGGCGATGTTCTCGTACTGCCTGTCCGAACCGGAGGCGGGCAGCGACGCCGCGGCGATGACCAGCCGGGCCGTACGCGACGGCGACGCCTGGGTGCTGAACGGCGTCAAGCGCTGGATCACCAACGCCGGAGTGTCCGAGTACTACACGGTCTTCGCGGTCACCGATCCCGGCGCGGGCAGTCGCGGGATCTCGGCGTTCGTGGTGGAGAAGGCGGACGAGGGCGTCAGCTTCGGCGCACCGGAGAAAAAGCTCGGCATCAAAGGCTCGCCGACCCGGGAGGTCTACTTCGACAACGTCCGGCTTCCGGACGACCGGATGATCGGCGCCGAGGGGACTGGCTTCGCGACCGCGATGCGTACGCTCGACCACACCCGCGTCACCATCGCGGCGCAGGCCATCGGCATCGCGCAGGGCGCGCTCGACTTCGCCCGGGGCTACGTCAAGGAACGCAAGCAGTTCGGCCGGCCGGTGGCCGACTTCCAGGGCGTTCAGTTCATGATCGCCGATATGGGGATGAAGCTCGAGGCGGCGCGGCAGCTTACGTACGTGGCCGCCGGTAAGAGCGAACGCGGCGACGCCGATCTGCCGTACTTCGGCGCGGCGGCGAAGTGTTTCGCCTCGGACGCCGCAATGGAGATCACCACGGATGCGGTGCAGCTGCTCGGCGGGTACGGCTACACCCGGGACTATCCGGTCGAGCGAATGATGCGGGACGCCAAGATCACCCAGATCTACGAGGGCACCAACCAGGTCCAGCGCATAGTCATGGCACGCCACCTCCTGACTTAGCCCAGGCTTAGCCTCGCGCACGCACTCTTCCTCGCCGATCTTGGAGTTGTGGTTGCCCTTATCGGGCCTTTATCCGTCTTTGTGCCAACCACAAGTCCAAGATCGCGGGGAGGTTAAGGGGCGGCAGGAAAGTCAGGGAGTCGGTTCCTCGTCGTCGGGACGGCGCTGGGCGGGCAGCGGTGGGCGTACCAGGCGGCGGGTGTCGTCGGCGACCTCGTCCTGCGGCCGTTCCAGGTTCAGCACGGTCATGACGCGCCGCTTGGCACGGACGTCGACGGTGGTCTGCACGCTCGTGTCGTCGTCCGGCTTCGGCAGCCGCAGGCGCGTGGTCGGATCGTCGGCCGGATCCGGGCGCTCCGCGTCCACGATGGATGTCGGGGTCGGGATCTGCCGCTCGGTCGGCTGCTCGTCCGGCGGGATGGCGGTTTCGTCCAGCACGCGGCGCTCGACCGTCCCTTCGCCGGTGATGTGATCCTCGTGCGGCAGCTGTGCCGGGATCGGGAGTGCCTGGGTGCGTTCGCCCGGCGTATCCCCGCCGATGCGAATGACCTGCGTGGTCTCGGAGTCGAACGACGGATTCCGGATCGCACCCGGCGGCCGTACGACCTGGGTGGTCTCGCCGTCGGACGGTGCCGGGCCGGCGGCGGGGAGCCGGACGACCTGGGTCTGTTCGCCATCGGCCGAGGGCATCCGGATGACCTGCGTCTGTTCGCCCTGGTCCTCGGCATCGGCGGATCTGCGCGGGCGGATGACCTGCGTCGTGCCGCTTTCCCCGACGACGCCGTTTCTGCGGTTGACGAGCCGCCCGGAGAGGTCCTCGGTGGGTCGAGCGGCGATCAGCAACTCGATGACCTGGGTCCGCTCCTCCTCGCGCTCGGTCGTGACCGGTTCCGCCTCAGCGACCGGTTCGGCTTCCGTGACGGGTTCGGCTTCTGCGGCGGGTTCGGTCTCTGCGGCGGGTTCGGCTTCTGCGGCTGATTCGGCTTCTGCGACTGGCTCGGGTTCTGCATCGGGTACGGCTTCGGCTTCGGTGACCGGTTCGGCTTCTGCTACAGGTTCGGGCTCCGCGACGGGTACGGCTTCGGTGACTGGTTCGGCTTCTGCGGCTGGTTCGGCTTCTGCATCGGGTACGGCTTCGGTGACCGGTTCGGCTTCTGCGACTGGCTGGGGTTCTGCGACCGGCTCGGCCTCTCCGGCCGATGCGGCTTCTGCGACGGGTTCGGCTTCTGCGACGGGCTCGGTCTCTGCGACGGGCTCGGTCTCTGCGGCCGGCTCGGTCTCTGCGACGGGCTCGCTCACTGCGACCGGCTCGGTCTGCGGTCCGGCTTCGACCGCTGCTTCGGCCTGGACCGTGACCGGTTCATCCTCGACCGGGATCAAGTCGGTCGCGGTGATCTCGCCGGAGGACGAGACCACGAACGTCGGCGTTCCCGGCTCCGCGAACGTCTCGGTCGCTTCATCGACCTCTTCGGCGTCCAGAGTCACCGTCGGCACCGATTCGGTCGGCGGTTCGTCGGCCGACACCACCACGACGGTCGTATCCGACTCGACCGTCCGCGGAATGATCGCCGTGTCCAGCACCTCCGCCGGAATGCCGGCCGATCGGGCCATACCCCGAGCGCCGCGTACCGGCTCGGTCTCCGGCGCCGCCGCCCGTTCGTACCGTCGCCACCGCCGGGTGTCCACCGCCGTGGCGATCAGCGGTATCGCGAGCAGCGTTGCCAGCCCAAACCCGGGCGCGCTCAGATCGACCCGCGATCCGGCCGGCCACACCTCGGCGTACGACGACGGCGAGGCGAGCGCCCACGCGCCCGTACCCACGAAGATCACGCCGGCCAGCACCGGGCCGGCCGGCGAGATCGGAATCAGCAGCAGGAGCGCGTACGCGACACCGGCGAGCAGCAACGGCACGAAACCCGGGTCCCGTGTGAAACCCACGGCACACAGGACCCACACCACCGGGGCCAGCACGGCGGCGTACACGATTGATCGCAGGTGGCGCACGCTGGGCACCGTACCCGGAGAAAGGGGATCGGTGGAAGGTTGCTGCAATGCATCGGTCAGCCGACCGAAGACCAGGTCATAGGGTTGGCTCATGACGGGCAAGGTGTTGTGGACTCCGCCGGCCGATATATTCCAAACCTCCCGTATGGGCCGGTATATGACTTGGCTGGCCGAATATCGCGGATTGACATTCGCCGACTACGCGGCGTTGTGGGACTGGTCGGTCACCGACCTGGACGGCTTCTGGCGTTCGATTTGGGACTACTTCGCGATCCAGGCGCATACCGCGCCCACCGCGGTGCTGCCGGATCCCACCATGCCCGGCGCCAAGTGGTTCCCCGGCGCCACGCTCAACTACGCCGAACACGTACTGCGGATGCCCGGACTCGCCGACGACGATCCGGCCGTCATCGCGTACTCGCAGAGCCGCGACGCCGTCACGCTGACCGCGCGGCAGCTGCGCGAGGAGGTCCGGCGGGTCCGGGCCGGGCTGGCCCGCCTCGGCGTCCGCCGCGGCGACCGGGTCGCGGCGTACGCACCGAACATCCCCGAGACGTACGTCCTGATGCTCGCCACCGCGAGCCTGGGAGCGGTCTTTTCGTCCTGCGCGCCGGAATTCGGAACGCGCAGCGTCACCGACCGCTGGACCCAGATCGAGCCCAAGATCCTGGTCGCGGTGGACGGGTACCGGTACGGCGACAAGGCGATCGACCGCCGCGGTGAGATCGCGGCCCTCAAGGAGGCGCTGCCGAGTGTGGAGCACGTCGTCACGATCGGCTACCTGCACGGCGGCGGCGACTGGAACGACCTGGGCGGCGACGACCCGCTGGAATTCGCGGCGGTCCCGTTCGACCAGCCGCTCTACGTGCTGTACAGCTCGGGCACCACGGGCCTGCCGAAGCCGATCGTGCATGGCCAGGGCGGCATCCTGCTCGAGCATCTGAAGATGCTGGCGCTGCACCACGACCTGGGACCGGGCGACCGGTTCTTCTGGTTCACCACCACCGGCTGGATGATGTGGAACTTCCTGGTCAGCGCCCCGGCCGTGGGCGCGACCGTGGTGATGTTCGACGGCAACCCCGGCCATCCCGACATGTCGGCGCTCTGGGACCTCGCGGTCGAGGCCGGCGTCACGTACTTCGGCACCTCGGCGCCGTTCATCCTGGCCTGCCGTAAGGCCGGGGTCACCCCGCCGCCGACGCGGATCCGCGGTGTGGGATCCACCGGCGCGCCGCTGCCGCCGGAGGGTTTCGACTGGGTGTACGACGAGGTCGGCACGGATCTGCAGCTGCAGTCACTGTCCGGCGGTACGGACGTGTGCACCGGATTCGTCGGCGGCACCCCGCTGCTGCCGGTGATCGAGGGCGTGATTTCCTGCCGGTGCCTCGGTGCGCGCGTGGAGGCGTACGACCCCGGCGGCAAACCGGTGATCGGCGAGCTCGGCGAGCTGGTCATCACGGCGCCCATGCCGTCGATGCCGGTCGGATTCTGGAACGATCCGGACGGCCGGCGTTACCGCGAGGCGTACTTCGACGTCTATCCGGGCGTGTGGCGGCACGGCGACTGGATCACCATCGGCTCCGACGGCACCTGCGTGATCACCGGCCGCTCGGACGCCACGCTCAACCGGGGCGGCGTCCGGCTGGGCACCGCCGAGTTCTACTCCGTGGTGGAGAGCATCGACGAGGTCGTCGACTCGCTGGTGGTGCACCTCGACGAGGACGCCGACGAGCTGATCCTGTTCGTGGTCCTGGCCGACGGCGTGGAGCTGGACGACGCACTGCGCGGACGGATCCGTTCGGAGTTGCGCGGCGGATTGTCGCCGCGGCACGTCCCGGACCAGATCCATGACGTACGGGCGGTGCCGCGCACCCTGTCCGGCAAGAAGCTGGAGGTGCCGGTGAAGCGGATTCTCACCGGTACGCCGGCGGAGTCGGCGGCCGCCAAGGGCGCACTGGCCAATCCGGAGTCGCTCACTGCGTTCGAGCGGCTCGCCTCGGAGCGGCCGGTCAGGTCAGCGTCACAGTGACCTTCTCCGACTCGATACGGCCGGGTAGCAGCTCGGGGTCGCAGTTGGCGCAGAGCACCACGGAGGCACCGGCGACCAGCGGCGCGAGCAGCCAGTCCGCCGGATCCGGGTAGGCGGAAACATCCACCAGCACCCGGTCACCGGAACCAACGCCGAGCTCGGCGGCGCGCGTCGCGGCAACCTGGCAGATCTCCGCGTGGACCCAGCCACCGAATGCCGGATCCGCGCCGGTCACCGCCGGCACCGGAACAAACTGGTCACCGAACGCGCGTACCTCGACCACGTAGTCGGTGTAACCGGCCGGCACGTCGCGCAGCGGCGCGGCCAGCGGCAGCAGGCCCGTCGCGTACCGGTCGACGGCCGGCCAGGCCGCGGCGGCGTCGGCCCGATCCGGTGTGCTGAAGAGGGCGTCGACCGACTGCGGGCGGTCACCAAGATGGGGAACAAGGCCGGCGGCCCACGCGCCGAGCAGGATCGCGGCGGTCTGCCAATGCGGCGGCAGCAGCACCGCCACGGTGTCGCCGGAGCCCAGCCCGGCACCGTCGACCAACAGGTTGGCCGTCTTCGCCACCCAGTTGTCCAACGTGGCCCCGGACAGCTCGGTGCGGTCGCCGGAGCCGTCATCGTAAAAGGTCATCAGCGGCGTCGTCGGATCCTGCGCGACCGCGGCCGAGAGAGCCTGCGGGATCGTCTCGTTCATCGCGTCAGACAATAGCCGTATCACGGGGCCGTCACGGTCGCGGCGCACATCGGGAAACCTCATAACGACGCGGTGTCGCGGTCGATGCCGCGATGCATTCCCGGCGTAGGCTTGCGCTCGTACCGCCAACTGACCTTGGAGTTGCCTCGTGACCGCCGGTCGCCCCCCACGAGTGCTCGTCGACGCCACCAGCGTCCCCGCGGACCGGGGCGGTGTGGGTCGATACGTGGACGGTCTTCTGGGCGCGCTTGGCCGGATCGGTCCGGATCGTGTCGATCTCGCGGTGGTGGCCCAACGTACCGATGCGGAGCGTTACTCCCGGATGCTGACCGGTGCGGAGGTGGTCTCCGGCCCGGCCGCGATCGCGCACCGCCCGGCCCGGCTCGCCTGGGAGCAGACCGGACTGCCGCTGCTCGCCCAGCAGGTGGGCGCCCGGGTGCTGCACTCGCCGTTCTACACGTGCCCGCTGCGTGCCGGATGCCCGGTCACGGTGACCGTCCACGACGCGACGTTCTTCACCGAGCCGGAGCACTACGACAACACCAGACGCACGTTCTTCCGCAGCGCCATCAAGACGTCGTTGCGCCGCGCCGCCCGCGTTCTCGTGCCGAGCAAAGCGACGCGGGACGAGTTGATCCGGCTGCTCGATGCGGACCCCACCCGGATCGACGTGGCGTACCACGGGGTCGATCCGACGGCGTTCCACGCGCCGACCGAGGAGGAGAAGGCCCGGGTCCGGGCCCGGCTGGGCCTGGGCGACTCCGGGTACGTCGCGTTCCTCGGCGCCAAGGAGCCGCGCAAGAACGTTCCGAATCTGATCCGCGGCTGGGCCCGGGCGGTCACCGACTGGCCGCACCCGCCGGCGCTGGTGATCGCCGGCGGTCAGGGGCACGACGACGAGATCGACCGCGCGGTCGCCGAGGTGCCGCCGCATCTGCGGCTGCTGCGTCCGGGCTATCTGCGGTACGCGGACCTGCCCGGCTTCCTCGGCGGAGCGCTGGTGGCCTGCTACCCGTCGTTCGGGGAGGGTTTCGGCCTGCCGATCCTGGAAGCCATGGCGTGCGCGACGCCGGTGCTGACCACGCCGCGGCTGTCGCTGCCCGAGGTGGGCGGCGACGCGGTGGCGTACACCACCGAGGACCCGGACCGGATCGCCGAGGACCTGGCAGACCTGCTGCACGACGAGCCGCGCCGGCTCACGCTTGCAAAGGCCGGCTTCGACCGGGCCAAGGAGTTCACGTGGGCGTCCAGTGCGGAGGTGCACGTCAACACGTGGAACCGGGTGTCGACCGGGTCCGCTTAGTGGCGAATAGTTACCATCGGTACACATGACCAAGGAACCGGGCGGCCTGTATGCCGTCATCCCCGCCGGTGGCAGCGGCACCCGTCTATGGCCGCTGTCGCGTGCCGGTCACCCGAAGTTCCTGCACCCGCTGACCGGCACCGGTGCGTCGTTGCTGCAGGCCACGGTCTCTCGGCTGGCGCCGGTGACCGCGCCCGGCCGGGTCTTCGTCGTCACCGGTGTGGCGCACGCCGCAGCGGTGTCCCGTCAGCTCTCGGACGTGCCGGAGGAGAACATCCTGGTCGAGCCGTCGCCGCGGGATTCGTGCGCGGCGATCGCGCTGGCCGCGGCGGTGATCGCCCGGCGCGATCCGGAGGCCATCATGGGCTCGTTCGCGGCCGACCACCTCATCGCCGACGGCGACCGCTTCCTCGACGTGATCCGCACGGCGATGTCCGGCGCCGCGAACGGCCTGCTCATGACGCTTGGTATCACGCCGACCCGGCCGGAGACCGGGTACGGCTACGTGCACTGCGGCGGGCCGGCCGGCGACAGCGGGGTGCTCGCCGTCGAGGAGTTCAAGGAGAAGCCGTCGTACGACGTCGCCGAGGCGTACGTGAAATCCGGCAACTACCTGTGGAACGCCGGCATGTTCGTCTGGCGCGTCGACGTGTTCCTGGCCGAGCTGGCCCGCCAGCAGCCGCAACTGGCCGCCGGCATCTCGCGGATCGCGCAGGCGTGGGAGTCGCCGATCCGCGAGGACGTGCTCGGCGAGGTCTGGCCGACGCTGCCGCGCATCTCGGTCGACTACGCGGTGATGGAGGGGGCGGCAGCGGTCGGCCGGGTCGGCACGGTGCCGGGCGACTTCGGTTGGAACGACGTCGGTGACTTCCACACGCTCGGCGAGGTGCTGGCCGCGGACGCGGACGGCAACGTCGTGGTCGGCCAGGAGGCGTTGCCGAAGCCCGGCGTCCTGCTGCGGGAGACCGAGAACCTGGTCGTGATCCCGAACTCGGGCCGGCTGGTGGCCGCGCTCGGCGTTCGTGACCTGATCATCGTGGACACGCCGGATGCGGTCCTGGTCTGCCCGCGCGACCGTGCCCAGGAGGTCAAGAACCTCGTCGACGAGCTCAAGGACCTGGGCGAGCTGGGCTACATCTGAGTAATGCGGCCGAAGGCGGGCGCGAACATCGGCACGACACCGTCCGCCAGCGGGGCCGGCAGCGCCTCCGGCGAGAACCATCCGAGGGCGTGCGACTCGGCACTGACCCGCTCCACCGCGCCGGCCGGGGCGATGGCGAGGAACCGCACGTCGTAGTGGTGCGTCGGACCGTCCGCTGCGCCGTCGCGTGGCCGGCACCGGACCGGATGGATGTGCACGTCGATCGGCTCGGGGTCGAGCTTCAGCCCGGAGACGCCGGACTCCTCGGTCGCTTCGCGGTAGGCCGCGGCCGCCAGCGACCGGTCGCCCGGCTCGCAGTGGCCGCCGACCTGCATCCAGCTGTTCATCCGGCCGTGCAGGCAGAGCAGCAGCCGGCGGTCCGCGCCCACGATGAGCGCGCTGGCGGTCAGGTGCCCGGCGCGATGTGCGCGGGTCATCGCCGCCGGGCCGTCCCGGAGCAGGCCCAGCGCGCGCTCCCGGGCCTGATCGGCCTCGTCCGACGTGGCCGCCCACCGGCTCAGCACCGCGATCGCGTTCGCGTGCAGGGCGTCGCTCATCCGGTGATCCGCACCGTGACGCCGTCGTCGCCGATCAGCGCG
>DATBGW010000032.1:0-4640 GCA_036557765.1 Actinoplanes sp. | reverse complement strand
CCCCCGGCATGCCCTCGCCGGTGGCCTGCCCCAGGCCGAACTTCTGTTGGTACTCGTAGATCCGCTTCGCGCCCAGTTTGTCACCGATCAGGATAGTGCCCACATTGGACGAATACGCGAGCACGCCGGGGATGGTGAGTTTGGTGCCCTTGGGTTGCGGGTGGGTGTCCTGGAACCGGTAGCCGCCGCGCATCAACGCCGGGCCCACGGTGACCGTGGAGCCCGGCGTGATGATGCCTTCCTGCAGGGCGGCGCCCAGCACGAACGGCTTGTGGCTGGAGCCCGGGTCGGCCACCACGCTGCTTGCAACGTCGTCGCGGTCCACCGGCTTGGCGTCGAACGGCTTCGCCGCGTTGTACGCCGGGTAGCTCGCCTGCGCCAGCACCTCGCCGGTGTGTATGTCGAGCACGACGGCGGCGCCGATGGTGGCGTCCACCTTGCGCATGTCGTCGGAGAGGTAGCGCTGGACCTCGAACTGCAGGTCCCGGTCGATGGTCAGGGTCAGCGATGTGCCGGGCTGCGCCGGCGTCTCCCGGTGGTACCCGCCCGGGATCTCCTTGGCCAGCTCGCCGTGCCCGACGTTCGGGTTGCCGGTCTCGTACACCTTCTCGCCGTCGGTGCCGCGCAGCAGGTCGTCGTAGCGCGCCTCGAGACCTTCGAGTCCGGTGTGGTCCTCGCCGGTGAAGCCGATGAGGTTGGCCGCCAGGTCCGCGCCCGGCACGTCCCGGCGTTCGTCCCGGTCCTCCCGGATGCCGGGCAGGTTCATCGCGGCGATCCGGTCGGCGACTCCGATGTCGACGCCGCGGGCCAGATACTGGAATCGGGACCAGCCGCCGCCCGGCCGTTTCGTCCGCGCCATCAACTGGACCAGTCTGGACGGTGCGACGCCCAGCAGCGGTGACAGCTTCTGCGCGGCGCCGGCCGGATCCCGTACCAGCTCCGGGTCGACGTAGATGTAGCGGGCCTCCACACTGTGCGCGAGCACCGCGCCGGACCGATCGAGAATGCTGCCGCGCGGCGCCGGCAGGACCACCTCGGTGAGCCGGTTCTGCCGTTGATCCAGCAGGCGCTGCGCCTCGTCGGGCGAATCGACCACCTGCATCACGACGAGCCGGATGCCGATGGTGGCGAACAGCGTCAGCGCCAGCACCGTGGCGAGCCGCAGTCGGCGGCCGCTGTTGGCAAGCTTGGGGGGTGCCGGGGGGACGACCGGCGCGGGCCGGCGCGCGGAGGCATCGGGCCGTCCGCCGGCGGTCCGTCGTGGTGCGGGTGCGATCGTGCGCTCCCGGCCTTTCGTTTCGGTACGCCCACCGCGGGCCGGTTTGCGGCCGGCCGCGACGGTACGGGCGGAGGCCGGTGTGCTCGCCGGGGTGGAGCGTCGCTGGCGGCCCGGCTCAGCGGCGCTCTTCGTCGCCCGCCGGGTGGCCGCGGGTTCGGCCGTCGACTTTGTACCGCGGCGGCCCGGCTCAGCCGTCGACTTCGTTGCGCGGCGGCCCGGCTCAGCCGTCGATCGTGTTCCCCGGTGATCGTCGGCGCTCTTCGTTCCGTGCCGCGCGGCCGGTTCCCCGTCGTCCGGTCCCCGCCGGCGCGACCGTCCATTGTCGCCGCCGTCGAGGACCTGCAACGCCGGCCGGAACGGGTCCGTCGTGCGCGCGGCCCGCGGCGAACGCGTGCGCTGGTCCCGCTCGGCCACCGTCCGCCCGCGCGGGGTGTAGGCGCGGGCGTCACCGATGCCGCCGAAGCCCCGGCTGCGGTCGGAGTCCACCTCCGCTGGCAGGTCACGCGCGGCGCCGCGCCGGGGCGGCGTGCCCCGACGCGGCGGCTCATCGGCACGCGGCGTCATCGGTGTCGCGCCTATCCGGCGTTCTGCGTGGCCGCCGTCGCCGTGGCCGGCGCGGCCGTGTACTCCCCCGCCCCCGCGGACGCGGCCGTGTTCGCCTCCGCAGACGCGGCCGTGTTCGCCGCCGTGTTCGCCCCCGCGGACGCTGCCGTGTTCGCCTCCGCGGGCGCCTGCTCGGCCGGCTTGGCCGGGTCCTGGGCGGTGACCGCCGGCTGGCCCACACCCGCCCGCGGCACCCCGATGATCTTCCCGTCCGGCAGCCGGATGTAGGCGGGTGTGTCCGCCTTGACCAGGCCGAGCCGGCGCGCGGCCGCATCCAGGTTGCCGGTGCTCTCGTATCCGGCGATCTGGTTCTCCAGCCGCTGCTGCTGGGTGTCCAGCGCGGCTTGCCGGTCCTGCAGCCGGCTGAGCTCGAACGTGTTCTCGTTCGTCTTGGTGTTGATCAGCAGGATGCCGAAGACGCCGGCCACGACGATCGCGATCACCACCGCGATGAACGGCGCGCGCGGCACACTGACCGGCACCGGCGGCGCGACGCGCAACCGGGGCGCCGCCCCGGTCGTTCCCGTGCTCAGTGGCTGGGCCGGCAGCACTTCAGGCGCCAGCGCTGCCGTGCCCTGCGTCGGATAACGGCGGCGCGTCGCGGTGGTCCGCTGTTCCGAGGTCCGGCCCCCCGACCTCGGCTGCTCCGCGATCCGGCCCCCCGACCGCGGCGCGAAGGTGCGCTCGCTCATGTGCCCTCCCAATGCTCCCCCGGGCGTGACCGCCCTTGTCCCCGTGTGGTCGACATCCGGGGCCGTTCGCGGGCGGCCCCGAATGCCGGGTCGTGCTTGTCCCTGCGCTCCACCGCGCGCAGCTTCACCGAAGCCGCCCGCGGATTCGCGGCGACCTCTGCCGCGCCCGCTGACTCCGCCCCCCGGGTCAGCAGGCGCAACGTCGGTCCGGTTCCGGGCAGTTCGACCGGCAGGTCGACCGGCCCGGTGCTGCGCGCTCTCGCGGTGAACGCGCGCTTGACGATGCGGTCCTCCAACGACTGGTAACTCATCACGACGAGGCGGCCTTTCGGGGCCAACATGTCCACAGCGGCCGGTAGGGCCGACTCGAGCGTGGCGAGTTCGCCGTTAACCTCAATGCGTAGCGCCTGGAACGTTCTTTTAGCGGGATTTCCACCCGTTCGCCGCGCGGCGGCCGGGATGGCATCCCGAACCAGGTCCGCGAGCCGCGCCGAGGAGACGATCGGCGCTCGCCCCCGTTCCCGGACGATCGCCGCGACGATCCGCGACGCGAACCGCTCTTCGCCGTACTCCCGCAGCACCCGGACCAGGTCGCCAGGTGGGTAGTCGTTCACCACCCGTTCGGCCGTGATGCCACCGGACTGGTCCATCCGCATGTCCAGTGGCGCGTCCTGCGCGTACGCGAAGCCCCGGTCCGGCTCGTCCAACTGCAGCGAGGACACGCCCAAGTCGAACAGTCCACTGTGGTACACCCGGTGACCGAGCTCGGCCAGCACCGCCGGCAACTGGTCGTAGACGGCGTGCACCAGATGCGTACGGTCGGCGAAGCGCTGCAGCCGGTGCCGCGCATGCGCCAACGCCTCGGAATCCCGGTCGAGTCCAATCAGGACGACGTCCGGGAAGCGTTCCAGCACGGCCTCGGCGTGACCGCCCAGGCCCAGCGTGAAGTCGACGTGCAGGGCGAGCGGCAGCTCCAGCGCGGGAGTGAGCAGCTCGAGACAACGCTCGAGCAGCACCGGCACGTGTGTGCCGCGTGGCTCCCCCATTGCCGACCCCCATTGCCCTGCCCCTAAGCTCGCTCGTCCGCCCGGCTTCGCGGTGTGCCGGGCGTGTAGTCCGTACCGCCAGATCCCCATCCGCTCGTGCCCGTCGGGCGCGCCCGCTTCGCAGACTCGCGCCTGGCACCGGGGAAGAGGCGCCAGGAGCGGGAGCGGCTGGAGATCTCGCAGTACGGCGGCAGTGCCCACCCGTTACAGTCCGCCGGGCAGCACCCCCTCCTCGATGTCGGCGAACTCGTCTTCGCTCGCGGCGAGGTACTCGTCCCAGGACTGCTTGTCCCAGATCTCCACCCGTGTGCTCGCGCCGATGACGACGAGCTCACGGTCAAGGGTCGCGTACTCCCGCAGATGGCCCGGTATCGTCACCCGGCCCTGCTTGTCCGGAACCTCATCGTGGGCGCTGGCGAAGAACACCCGGCTGTACGCCCGGGCGGCCTTGTTGGTGACCGGTGTCTCGCGCAGCTGCCCGGCGATGCGCTGGAACTCGGGCATCGGGAAGACATACAGGCAGCGCTCCTGCCCTTTGGTGATCACGACACCCCCCGCCAGCTCGTCCCGGAACTTCGCCGGAAGGATCAACCGACCCTTGTCGTCGAGGTGTGGGGTGTGCGTGCCGAGGAACATCGGCCCATCCCCCCTGCCCCGTGGCGGTTCGCGGTCCGCCTGTCTAAGGCCGGCAGGTCCCCCCTGCCACTGCGCTCCACTCTACTCCACTTTGCTCCACCCGCAACCGGTTCACGAGCGGTTGCGAGCCGGATTCGCGCGCGTATCCGCACGTCAACAGCTTGGGAGCGAAGTGGAGGGGTTTTCCGGAACACCGGGTCGCTTACCCGACAACTCGCTCACCCGGGCAGGAAACTCCGCCGATCCAACGCTGCAGAAGCGCCACGGAGCCCACGCAGGGAGGAAAATGGAGAGGCGTGACCCGGGGCGGGGTCACGCCTCTTTCTCCCGCGATCTTGGAGTTGTGGTTGGCGTTATGCGGACTGTGTCCGTATTCGTGCCAAC
>DATBGW010000031.1:0-4707 GCA_036557765.1 Actinoplanes sp. | reverse complement strand
AGCACGCCGGGCCGGCGGCGCGGGCCCGGCTCTCGGTGGCGGTCCTCGACGGCGACGTGCGCTGGGAGGTGACCGACGACGGCGGCGGCACCGCGGCTCCGGACATACCGCCCGGTGGCGGGCACGGGCTCACCGGGATGCGGGAGCGGGTCGAGGTGCTGGGTGGCGAGCTCGAAGCCGGTCCGGCCGACGGCGGCTGGCGGGTCCGTACGGTGCTGCCGGAGCCGGCATGATCCGCGTGCTGCTGGTCGACGATCAGCACCTGATCCGCGCCGGGCTGAAGATGCTCTGCGAGGCCGAACCGGACATCGAGGTCGTCGGCGAGGCGGACAACGGCCGCGACGCGGTCACACTGGCCGTCCGGCTGGCGCCGGACGTCGTCGTCATGGACCTGCGCATGCCGGGGGTGGACGGCATCACCGCGACCGGCCGGATCCTCGCCGACCGGCCGGCCATCCGGGTGCTGGTGCTGACGACGTTCGGCGACGACGACCACCTGTACCCGGCGCTGACCGCGGGCGCGACCGGGTTCCTGCTCAAGGATGCGCCGCCGGACGAGCTGCTGGACGGCATCCGGCGCGCGGCGGCCGGCGACAGCCCGTTCAGCTCCGACGTGCTGCGCCGCCTGGTCCGGCGCGCGGTCGACGCCCGGGCCGGTGCGCCGCGGCCGCTGCCGGGCCTGACGACGCGCGAACGGGACGTGCTGGACCTGGTCGCCGACGGCCTGTCCAACGCGGAGATCGCCGACCGCCTCCACATCGGCGTGACGACCGTGAAGACCCACATCACCAGCCTGATGACCAAGACCGACAGTCCGAACCGGGTACGGCTGGCGCTCTACGCCCGCGGCGGCTGACCCGGGCGACGCTCTACATCGGCGGCTGACACGGATGGCCGGAGATCCGTGGCGGCGGATCCCCGGCCATGTCACCTACCACGGTATCGCGGTTTCCGCACCGCAACCGCAACCGGCGCGGACCGGCGTTGCTCCGCGCCATCGGCACGGTGGAAGGACCCGCGTTCCGACCCCCAAGCCGAAGGGCGCCGCCGATGCCGTCCGTACCGTACCGTGCCCGCCGCGTCGCGGCGGCCGCCGCTCTCGGCCTTCTGTCCACTGTGGCGCCCATGGCGCCGGCACAGGCATCCGCGTCCGGGCGGTACATCGTCGTGCTGAAGCCCGGCCGGGCGGGCGCCGCGTCGGCGCAGGGCCTCGCCGAGGGCACGGTGACCAAGCGGTACGAGAGCATCTCCGCGTTCGCCGCCACGCTGACGGCCGGCGCTGCCCGGCGGCTCGCGGCGGACCCCGGCGTGGAGCTGGTCGAGCCGGACCGCCGGATCGGCATCGCCCGCACCCAGCGGAATCCGGAATGGGGACTGGACCGGATCGACCAGCGGTCCCGCGCCCTGTCCGGGACGTTCACGCCGACCGACGACGGCAGTTCGGTGCACGCGTACGTCATCGACACCGGCGTGCGGATCAGCCACCGGCAGTTCCGTGGCCGCGCGTCGTACGGCTACGACTTCGTCAAGAACCGCCGTACGGCCGGCGACTGCAACGGGCACGGTACGCATGTGGCCGGCACGATCGCCGGAAGCACCTACGGCGTGGCCAAGCGGGCGAAGATCGTCGCGGTGCGGGTGCTGGACTGCGACGGCTGGGGCTGGATGTCCGACATCATCGACGGCGTCGACTGGGTGACCAGGCACGCGATCCGGCCCGCGGTGGCGAACATGAGCCTGGGCGGCGACACCGACCCGGCGCTGGACCGGGCGGTGGCGCGGTCGATCGCGTCCGGCGTCACGTACACGGTGGCAGCCGGCAACGACAACGTGAACGCCTCGCGGGAGAGCCCCGCCGATGTGCCGTCCGCGATCACCGTGGGTGCCGTGGACTGGACCGACCGGCGCGCGTCGTTCTCCAACTACGGCAAGCTGGTCGACCTCTTCGCGCCCGGTGTGGCGATCAAATCGGCGTCTCGTGCCGGCGACAACGCCACAGCGGTGTACAGCGGCACGTCGATGGCCGCACCGCACGTTGCAGGTGCCGTGGCGCTGGTGCTGGACGCCCATCCCCGGTGGTCGCCGGCCCGGGTGCGGAACTACCTGGTCGCGCACGCGACCACCGGCCGGGTGACCAACCGGGGCAGCGGTTCGCCGAACCGGCTGCTGCACACGGCGGCGCCGCCGGGCCGGCCGGGAATCGCCACCGCGCGGCTCCGAGGCGGCACGGTGCGGCACTCGTACCGGGTCCAGCTGGTGGCCGGACATCACCGCCGCGGAACGTGGAGAGTGGTGGCCGGACGGCTACCGCGGGGCCTGCGACTGTCCACGTCGGGCGTCCTCTCGGGACTGCCGCGCGGTGCCACCACCCGCCGGATCACGATCCGGTTCACCGACTACGTCCCGCAGCGGGTCACTCGCACGTTCACGATCCGAATCAAGTAGCCTCCGCGATCTTGGAGTTGTGGTTGCCCATACGTCCGCTTCGCTCCGGTATGCGCCAACCGCAACTCCAAGATCGCCGAGGGCGGGGAGATTCGCGGAGCATTGCTTGCCGGTTCACCACCGCGAAGGATCTGGCGGTGGTGTCCTCCCGGCGCGCCACCACCCCACCACATTCCATCGCACCTATCGTTCCGATAGGAAATATGGTCTTTATGTAGAGCGGGGTGGGTCATGGGGCGGCGGCGGACGGTGGCGGTGATCGGCGGGGGCTGCGCGGGCGTACTGCTGACCCGGGAACTGCTGCGATGTACCGGCGACGACGTGGTCCTGATCGAGCCGGGCAAGCCCGGCGGCGGCATCGCGTACGGCACGGCGCAACCCTGGCACGTCCTGAACTCCCGCGCCGGAACGATGAGCGCCGACCCCGACGAGCCGGACCACTTCGTCCATTGGGCGAACGCGCGCGGCATCCCGGCCACCCGCGACGACTTCCTCAGCCGCCGCGACTACGGCCGCTATCTGAGCGACGTTCTCGCCGACGCGGCCACCGCATGCCCCGGGCGCCTGCGGATCCTGCGGGGACATGCGAGATCAATCCGGACCGCCAGTGTATCCATGATGGACGATTCAATGATCCGTGCCGACCACATCGTCCTCGCGGTCGGCAACCCGGCCGCTGAGCAGCCGGCCGCCGTCCCGAACCACCCGAACTACGTCGCCGACCCGTGGCGCGCCGGCGCCCTCGACGCCGTCCCGGCCGACGCGCCCGTGCTGCTTCTCGGCACCGGGCTCACCGCGGTCGACGTGGCGCTGTCGCTCACCGCCACCGGCCACCACCCTTCCGCGCCGATCGTCGCGGTCAGCCGGCGCGGCCTGTTGCCGCTCAGCCACTCCCGCATCCCGGCGCCGCCCGCGCTCCCGGCGCTCGCTGGGTGCCGCACATTGCGGGACGTGGTGCGCACGGTGCGCGCAGCGGCCCGGACCTCCGGCGACTGGCGGCCGATCGTCGATGGGCTGCGGCCGTGGTTGGACCAGCTCTGGGCGGCCTTCGCTCCCGCCGAACAGGAGGCGTTCCTGCGGCATCTGGCCCGGCCGTGGGAGTGCCACCGGCACCGGATGGCGCCGGACGTCGCTGACCGGATCGCCGCGTTGCGAACCGCCGGGACGCTCGAGGTGCGGCGCGGCGGTGTCCGTTCGATCGGGCCGGAACGCAACGGCGGCCTGTTCGTCGAGCTGAACCCGGTCGCGGAACGCTTCGCCGCGGTGGTGAACTGTGCCGGGCCCGGCCGGCTGCCCGCCGCGGCGCCCACGGTCGTCCGCGATCTGCTGGACGCTGGCGTGGCCCGGATCGGCCCGCACCGGCTGGGACTCGACGTCGATGCAGCCGGCCGGCTCGTCGGCGCCGACGGGTCCGTACAGCCTGGGCTCTGGGTGCTCGGCCCGTTGCGCCGGGGCGTGTTGTGGGAGACGACGGCCGTGCCGGAGATCCGGGCCCAAGCCCGTGGGTTGGCCGCCGGCCTGAGCGAACAGTCGAGCGTCCCGGTACCCGCTGCCGCGTGAACCACGATCTTGGAGTTGTGGTTGGCACAAATCGGGCGTCAAGGTGTGAAAAGGCAACCACAACTCCAAGATCGCGGGGAACGGTGGGGGGAGACCCGCGAACTCCGGGATCGCGGGAACGGAGAGGGTGGCGGGCGCGTCGTGAGACGGTTCGCAACCGTTGGCCGGTAGGAGTGGGGCGAGACCGGCGCGACGAGAGGGATCGGGAACGATGGCGGAGAGCCTGCAGAACGTGCTGCGTGAACTGCCGAAGGCGCTGGCCTTCGTGGCGATCCTGGTGGTCGGCTGGCTGGTCGCCCGGGCGGTACGGACGCTCGTCGGCAAGATCCTTGAGCAGACCGGGTTCGGCCGGTTCGTCGAACGCGGCGGCATCCGGACGGTCCTCGCCCGTTCCCGGTACGACGCGAGCGACATCGTCGCCAAACTCGCCTACTACGCGGTTCTCCTGATCGCTCTGCAACTGGCGTTCGGTATGTGGGGACCCAATCCGGTGTCGGCGCTGATCACGGCCGTGGTGGGGTGGCTGCCCCGGGCGTTCGTGGCGATCCTCATCGTGGTCGTGGCGGCGGCCATCGCGCGCGCCGTCAAGGACGTGGTCGGCGGCGTGCTGGGCGGCCTGTCGTACGGCCGGTTCCTGGCCGGGGCGGCCTCGGTGACGATCCTGGGGCTGGGCTGCATCGCGGCGCTCAACCAGATCGGCGT
>DATBGW010000030.1:0-8518 GCA_036557765.1 Actinoplanes sp. | reverse complement strand
GTGATGCTCGACTGCCCGGACGCCAAGGAGCTCAGCACGTTCTACGCCGAACTTCTCGGCAAGCCCGTCACGTACGAGGGGGAGGGTATGGCGATGATCGGCGAGGACGGGGCGCAGCCGGTGATGTTCCAGCAGATCACCAAGTACCACGCGCCGCGGTGGCCCGACCCGGCGTATCCGCAGCAGTTCCATCTCGACGTCACGGTCGACGACGTCGACACGGCCGAGGCGGCGGTGCTGAAGCTCGGCGCGACCTCGCTGTCTGCCGGCGGGGTGAACTGGCGGGTCTACGCCGACCCGGCCGGCAAGCCGTTCTGCCTCTGCTGGGACTAGCTCGGCGGCGGGCTTGCCCGGCGTGGCCTGGTTGCGGTGATGCCTAGCAGCCCGGTTTACCGCCCATCGCCGTCATGACCGACCGCCAGGGAGCTCGGCGTCGCTGCGAAGAATGCAGAACTCGTTGCCTTCGGCGTCGGCAAGCACAACCCAACCCGTTCCGTCGGCTTTGCGGCGGTCGGCCACGACGGCCGCACCGAGCTCGATCAGCCGCGCCAGTTCCGCGTCGCGCGTGCCTTCGACAGGACGCAAATCGAGATGGATCCTGTTCTTGCCCTGCTTTGATTCCGGCACCTCGATGAAGAGCAGTCGATGCCGTCCGTCCGGGGAGTAGATCATGCACTCTTCATGGCCCGGCTCGTTCGGATCGTCCGGGTCCTCGGTGTAGTCGAGAACCGCCTGCCACCAACGCGACAAGGCGTAAGCGTCGGCACAGTCCACGGTCGTGTGGGACACGTATGAGGTCATCTCTGGATGGTCGCAAGCCGAACGCAGACGGGCGCGCCATATACGGCGCCGCGGGTGCCGGCGTATGCCGCAGAACCGCACGGCGTACCCGTGATGTCGGTGGCAGGTGGTGCCGGGCCGGTGGACACTGGCCGCGTGGTCATCATTGTCGGCGGCCCGGACGAGCCGACGCGGGTCGGCCTGCGCCAGCTTCCCCGGCTATGCCGCCAAGCCCTGTCGATCGGGTGGACGGCCGGCCGGGGTGACCTGATCGTCGTGACCGCGCTGGGCGTGGTCGGCGCCATCGGCATCACCAGCCTGCTCCTGATCGGCCAGGCCGCCCTGAACGCGCTGCTGAAGGCGGTCAGTGAGCAGGCGCCGCTGACCACCGTCGCACCGTGGGCGCTGGCGATCGCGGGGGTGGCAGCGCTTCAGTCGCTGGCCGGCGCGGTGCGGCGGGAACGCCAGCAGATCCTCGGCGAGCGCGTCAGCCGGTACGTGCAGGGCCGCATCCTGGACCTGACCGCCGCCGTCGACCTGGCCATGTTCGACGCGCCGGACTTCCACAATCGGCTCCAGCGCAGCCAGATGAGCGCCCACCAGCCGCTGAACATGGTGCAGGGCCTGTTCGGCCTCGTGCAGTCGGGCTTCGGAGTTGTGGCGGGCCTCGTCGCCGTCGTGGCGGTGGCCCCACCGCTGTTGCCGCTGCTCCTCCTTGTCCTGGTGCCGGCCTGGCTGGGGGCGTCCAAGCGGGGCGACGCGTTCCACCGGTTCTTCTGGAAGATGACCCACTCCGACCGGCAGCGCCACTATCTCTCTTCGCTGTTGCAGAGCCGTGAATCGGCCAAGGAGGTGCGGGCCTTCGGCCTGGCCGGCCACCTGCGTCGCCGTTATGAGGAACTGTACGACGAGCGGATGGGGGAGCTGCGCCGGCTGGCGCGCCAACAGGTCCGCTGGAGCGTGTTCGTCAACATCGCGATCGGGGTGGTGCTGACCGCCACCCTGCTGCTCGTGGCCTGGCTGACCCTGACCGGGACCGTGCCCCTCGCCTCGGCCACCATCGCCGTGGCCGGCGTGGCGGTTGTCGGAGAGCGGCTGGCCGGCCTCGGCTGGTCGACCGGGGCGCTCACCGAGTCCGCGAACTACCTTGACGACTACCTCGCGTTCAACGCGCTGTTGCCGGAGGTACGCCGGACCCGGCCGACCGGTCCGGCCCCCACCGGGTTCGCCACGCTGGCCGCCGACGACGTCTCGTTCCGGTACCCGACCGGGACCGAGCCGGCGCTGCGCGACGTGTCGCTGTCCATCTCGGCCGGAGAGGTGGTGGCTCTGGTCGGCGAGAACGGCTCGGGCAAGACGACGCTCGCCAAGCTGCTGGCCGGGCTCTACCGGCCGGATGCCGGCACGGTGCGCTGGGACGGCATGGACATGTCCACCGTCGATCCGGACGCATGGCGGGACCGGGTCGCGGTCATCTTCCAGGACTTCGAGCGCTTCCACCTCACCGCCGCCGAGAACATCGGTCTCGGCCGGGTCGCCGCGATGGGCGACGACAGCGGGATCCGGGCGGCGGCACGCCAGTCCGGCGCGGACACGTTCATCGAGACGATGCCGGATGGGTACGCGACGCTGCTCGGTCCCGAGTTCGTCGGTGGCACCGACCTGTCGGTGGGCCAGTGGCAGCGGATGGCGCTGGCGCGGGCGTTCTTCCGGGGCGCGCCGGTGGTCATCCTCGATGAGCCGACCGCCGCGCTGGACCCGCGGGCGGAGAAGGAATTGTTCGACCGGATCCGGACGCTGCTCGCCGGCCGTACCGTCCTGCTGATCTCGCACCGGTTCTCTAGCGTTCGGTCGGCCGACCGGATCTACGTCCTCGATGGCGGCCGGGTCGTCGAGTCCGGCGACCATGAGTCGCTGATGGCCCTCGACGGCCTCTATGCCGAGCTGTTCACGCTGCAGGCCGCTTCGTACCTCGGCTGAGTTCAGTTCTTCAGCCGTTGGAGATACCGACGGCCGCAGTGCCGCGGTGACCGATCGCGCCGGCGGCCACGGTGTCTCCGTCCCACGCCGCCACGATCGCCACGTTCGGGTCGTGCAGCAGCGTGGTCCGGAAGACGGCACCGCCGCCGTGGGCGGTGGCCCACGCCTGCAATTCCTCGGGTGTGCGGACCAGGTGCCACGTCAGGGAGTCGTTCGTGGTGGGACGCGGCGCCGGGCGATGGATCCACTCGGCGTCGAACAGAACGTCGAAACCATGCGGCGACAGGTCCAGTGCGGCGAAGCTGTCCTTGATCGAGCATCCGGACGAGCTGTCGATCCGGTGGAGGATTCCGCTGCCGGCCTGATCGGTGAGCGTGACGGCGTCGGGATACAGCGGCGGAGAGCGGTGCAGCGCCAGCCACGCATCATGATCGAAGCTCGTCTCCACGCGATGTGTCCGGCAAACCAGGTCGCACCATTCGGCGTTGTTGCGCGCAGCCATCAGAGCCCGTTGTTCATCCATGAAAGACAGCATCCCAAACGGGGCGCATGGATGAGCACGGTCACGGCACGATGACGGTGATGCCCGGCGGCGTGGGTGCGTCCATGGCGACCAGCGCCGCCGGCGCGGCGTCGAGGGCTATCTCGGCGGTGACCAGATCCGCGAGGCGCAACGCACCGGATGCGACCAGGGCCATCATGTTCGGGTACGCGTGGGCCGGCATGCCATGGCTGCCCAGTATCTGGAGCTCGTGGGCGATGACGATGTCCATCGGAATCGTCGGGTGTCCCGTCACGGCCGGCAGGAGTCCAATTTGGATGTGGCGGCCCCGGCGGCGCAGTCCCTGGATCGATGCGGTGAGAGTCCCTTGGCTACCCAGTGCGTCGACCGACACGTGGGCACCACCACCGGTCGCCTCGCGAACCGCCGTGACTGCTTCGCCGGTGACCGCGTTGACGGTCACCGCGGCACCACACCTCGCGGCCATGGCGAGCGCCTCGGGTCGTACGTCGACGGCGACCACGCCGGCACCCGCCGCGGCGGCGATGAGAATCGCGGACAGCCCGACACCGCCGCAGCCGTGTACGGCTACCCATTCGCCGGGTCTGACCCGCCCGTGTGCGACGACCGCCCGGAAGGCGGTGGCGAACCGGCATCCGAGCGCGGCCGCCGTGCGAAAGTCGACCTGGTCGGGCAGCCGTACGAGGTTGACCCGGGCGTGGTGCACCACGACGAATTCGGCGAATGACCCCCAGTGGGTGAAGCCGGGCTGTTCCTGGCGATGGCAGACCTGCTGGTCGCCGGCGAGGCAGGCCGGGCACGTGCCGCAGGCGCAGATGAACGGCGCGGTCACCCGGTCGCCGACCCGCCAGTCCGGGACGCCGGCGCCGACCGCGGCGATCACTCCGGAGAATTCGTGTCCGGGAACGTGTGGCAGCTGGATACCGGGGTCGTGGCCGCGCCATCCGTGCCAGTCACTGCGGCACAACCCGGTCGCCTTGACCGCCACGACGACGCCCTCGGCCGGCGGTGTCGGGTCGGGCACATCGCGCAGCTCGGGAAGCTCACCGAACCGGTCGTAGATCGCCGCACGCATCACGTTGTCAGGCGGGGTCGACGGTGCGGGTGACGACCCAGCGATGGGGCGCGATCGGCCGGGTGCGGGTGAAGCCATGATTCTCGAAGGCGGCCATCGGGCCGGTGTGCAGGAACGAGCCCGACACCGAGCGGTCGTCGGTCTCTTCGGGGTAGCCCTCGACCGTGCCGCCGCCGTGGCGGGCGATCTCGGCCAGTGCCCCGCTCAGAGCGGCGTTGGCGACGCCCCGCTTGCGGAGCCCCTTGCCGGTGAAGAAACAGGTGACGCGCCAGTCCGGCAACGCGATGAGGTCCTTCTCGTACCGGCGCCTGCTCTTGACCTCGGGCAGCTCGGCCGGCGTGCCGAACTGGCACCACCCCACGCAGTCGTCGCCGTCGAAGACGAGCGCGGCGTGGGTGTTTCCGTCGCGGACCCGCTGGTGCTTCTCGGCCCGGTTCTGCTCGGCGGTGCGGTCCTTGCCGAGCCTGATGTGAAAGCCGACGCACCAGCAGCCGCCCCACACGCCGTTGTTCGCTTCGACCAATCGAGCGAACGCGGGCCACGTGTCCTGGTCCAACGGGCGGACGGTGAACGGATGGGACGTGTCGCCTGTCGGTCTGAGAGAACTCACGGACATCTCCACAGCATGCCGGATCGGGTCACGCATCCGGAGCGAACCGCCGCCGCGGATCGAAGAGCGCGATGGGATGGGCGGTCGAGCCGGTGGTGGCGAGGTCGGCGAGCACCTCGCCGACGACCGGAACGAACTTGAAACCGTGGCCGGAGAATCCGCAGGCGACGGTCACGTCGGCATGCTGCGGGTGGGTTCCGATGATGAAGTGCTGGTCCGGGGTGGTCGTGTACAGGCAGGGCATCCCGCGGAGGAACCGGCCGGGCAGGTCGGGCAGGAGCACGGTGAGATGGTCGGCCATGTCCTGCACCTCGTCGGGGTGTACCTCGCGGTCGATCGTCTCTGGCGTGCATACGCCACCGCGGCGGAAGAACGCTGCCTTGGCGCCGCCGTCGGCGCCGTCGATCGCGGGAAACCCGTACACCTGTGTTCCGTCCGGATCTTCGTGGATATAGATCGGGTGCCGTTGCGGCAGGAACGGCGTGATTCCCGCGCCGGGTTGGAACCAGTACATGACCTGGCGCTCGACCGTGAATGGAAGGTCCAGGTCGGCGAGGATGTCGGGTGCCCATGCTCCGGGGCACACCACCAGCCGGTCCGCGGTGTAGGCGTCGTCCTGGGTCCAGACCCGTACGCCGCTGCCAGGCTGTGCTTCCCATCGCAACACGGGGGTCTGGTAGCGCAGGTCGGCGCCGTGCCGCTGCGCGAGCCGAAGGTGGGCGGCGACGGTCGCCTCCGGGCGCACGAAGCCGGCCTTCGCCTCGAAGAGACCTACCTCGTCGTCGCGCGGGTTGAGGGTCGGGAAGCGGGCACGGATCCCGGCCGCATCCAGGACCTCGTGCGGCAGGCTCCATTGCCGGGCTGCGCGCAGGCTGCCGGCAACGGTCCGGCTGTCGGGTCGACCGAAGTAGACACCGCCGGTCAGCGTGATGATGTCCTGGCCGCTGTCCTGGGCCAGACGATCCCACAGTTCGTACGCGCGGAGCAGCAGCGGCACGTACGCGGGATCCTCGAAATAGGACTGTCGGATGATGCGTGATCCGCCGTGGCTGGATCCGCGGTTGTGGACGGGCTCGAACCGTTCCAGGCCTAGAACGCGCTGTCCTCGGCGGGCAAGGTGGTAGGCGGCCGCGCTGCCCATGCCGCCCAGGCCCACCACGATAACGTCGTATATCGGCAATTCTGATCCGCCTCCTGGTTGGTCACCGGTAGCCTGCCCGGCGGGTGTCAGGTTGTCGAGATGCGGGAGACGTGGGTTGCCCGGAACTGTGACCGCAGCGGTTCCGCCGACCAGCGAGACCTGCTGCATGGGGCCGTCGACACCATGTACGACGGCTGGCACGCCCACGGTCGCCGAAAGTGACGTCGGAGATTACGTTCCGCTGACGGGCGTCACCGATGCGCTACTGTGATCCGGTGGCCGAGTTCCGCCTGAGCGCCGAACACCAGCGATTCGCCTGCTGGGCGCGCGAGACGGCGGCCGAGAACGTGGCGCCGCTGGCCCGGCACGACGGCCGCGTCAACCGGCCACTCCTGCGGGCGATGGGTGAGCTGGGGCTCCTGCGCGGCCTCTTCGGCGGCACCGATGACCGGCCGCGTGACGCCGCGGCCCTGCAGCTGTGCCTTCTGCGCGAGGCGATCGCCCAGATCAGCGGCGAGGCGGAGACCGCCTTGGCGCTGCAGGGACTGGGCAGCTATCCCATCCTGCAGTCCGGTCCGCCAGAGCTCGCGGCGCGCTGGATCCCGCGGGTCGTCGCCGGCGACGCCGTGGCGGCGTTCGCGCTCTCCGAGCCCGAGGCCGGCTCCGACGCCGCGGCGCTCGCGCTGCGCGCCGACCCGGACGGCGCCGGATGGCGGCTCACCGGCGAGAAGATGTGGATCTCGAACGCGCCGGACGCGGACGTGTATTCGGTGTTCGCGCGGACGACGCCCGACGCGCGCGCCCGCGGCGTGACAGCGTTCGCCGTACCCGGCAACAGCGACGGGCTGTCCGGCGAGCCGCTCGACATGCTCTCCCCGCACCCGATCGGACACCTGGTGTTCGACGGCGTGTACGTCGGCCCGGACGCCGTGCTGGGGGAGGTGGACGGCGGGTTCGCCGTAGCAATGCGCACCCTCGACCTGTTCCGGCCCAGCGTCGGCGCGTACGCGGTCGGCATGGGCCAGGCGGCGCTGGACGCCACCGTGGCGTATGTCCGTGCCCGGCACGTGTACGGCAAACCGCTCGCCCGGCAGCAGGCCGTCGCCCACCGGATCGCCGACATGGCGACCCAGCTCGAAGCCGCCCGCCTGCTCGTCTACGGTGCGGCAGCCGCGTACGACGCGGGCGACCGCCCGCAGGACCAGAGCCGCCGGTCGGCGATGGCGAAGCTGTTCGCCACCGAGGCGGCGCAGCAGATCGTCGACGGATGCGTGCAGCTGCACGGCGCGGTCGCGTTGCGCAGCGGGCATCTGCTCGAACAGCTCTACCGGGACGTACGCTCGTTGCGGATCTACGAAGGCGCCTCCGAGATCCAGCGAACCATCATCGCCCGCGACCTGATCGGCATGGATGCCACCCGATGACCACGCCCTACCGGTTCCACGCCTCGCCCCGGCTGACCACGTCGTGGAACAACTTCCGGTTCGCCAAGGACGACGGCGTCGCCACCGTGACGCTGGACCGCCCGGAAAAGCTGAACCCGCTGACGTTCGAGAGCTACGCCGATCTGCGCGACCTGCTCGCCGAGTTGCCACACCACCAGGACGTACGCGCGCTGGTGATCCGCGGCGAGGGTAGGGGATTCTGCGGCGGCGGCGACGTCGACGAGATCATCGGTGAACTGATCACGATGGAGCCGCGCGACCTGATGCGGTTCACCAAGATGACCGGTGACGTGATCCGCGCGATGCGCGAGTGCCCGATTCCGATCATCAGCGCGGTCCACGGCATCGCCGCCGGCGCCGGCGCCGTGGTCGCGCTGGCATCGGACTTCCGGGTAGTCAGCACGTCCGGCCGATTCGCGTTTCTGTTCACGAAGGTCGGACTCTCCGGCGGCGACATGGGTGCCGCCTACCTGCTGCCGCGCGTGGTCGGTCTGGGCCGGGCGACCGAGCTGCTGATGCTCGGCGGCACGATCGATGCGGCGACCGCCGACCGGTACGGCCTGGTGTCCCGGCTGGTGGCCGACGACGAGATCGACGCCGCGGTGGCCGATCTCGCCCGTACGCTCGCCGACGGACCAACGCTCGCCTTCGCCCAGACGAAGTCGCTGCTCACCCGCGAGCTCGACATGCCGATGTCGGCGGCGATGGAGCTGGACGCCATGACCCAGGCCCTGCTGATGACCACAAAGGACCATGCCGAGTTCCACGCCGCCTTCACCGAACGGCGGCCACCGCGCTGGCAGGGCCGGTGAACCAGGGACGGGTCGCGCTGGTCACCGGTGCGGGCCGCGGGATCGGCCGCGCGGCCGCCCATCGGCTGAGTAGCCAAGGGCTCCGAGTCGCCCTGGTCGCCCGCAACCGGGCACAACTCGAGGAGACCGCGACCGGGTGCGCCGGGCCGGCG
>DATBGW010000029.1:0-14788 GCA_036557765.1 Actinoplanes sp. | reverse complement strand
TCAAGGGGCCGGACGTGCTGATCTCGGCGCTCGCCGCGCTGCGCCGCCGGAACCCGGCCGCCGACGTCACAGGGGTGATCTGCGGCGGACCGAGCGGCAGTGGCCTGGACCGGCCCAGGTCGCTCATCGAGCTGGCCGAGTCGCTCGGTGTCGCCGACGCGGTGCTCTTCCTGCCGCCACAGACCGGCGACGACCTGGCCCGACTGTACCGGGCCGCGGATCTGGTCGCCGTCCCGTCGTACAACGAGTCCTTCGGGCTGGTGGCGCTCGAGGCGCAGGCATGCGGCACGCCGGTCGTGGCGGCCGCGGTGGGCGGCCTGGTCACCTCGGTACGCGACGGTGAGAGCGGTGTACTCGTCGACGGCCACGATCCGGACGACTGGGCCCGCGTCCTGGACAAGCTGCTGGCCGCGCCGGCGTACCGGGAGGTGCTGTCGGAGGGCGCGGTGGCGCACGCCGCGCGCTTCTCCTGGGACCGGACGGCCGACGGGCTGCTGCGGGTCTACCGTGAGGCGGTGACTGAGCACCGGGCGCTGATCGCCGCGCGGCTGGAGGCGTACGCATGAGCGAGCGCACCGAGCGAAGCGAGGGCCACGAGCGCATGCCGAAGGCAGGTCCAGCATGGTGACAGACCTGATCGAGCGGGTCTGTGCGGAGCGGGAGTTGCCGTGCGAACCGACCGGAGACTCGTCGTACGCCGTGACACTGCCCGGCACGCACAAGCTCAAGACGGTCTGCAATCTGATCGTGGGTGAGCACGCCCTGCGCGTCGAGGCGTTCGTGATGCGGCAACCGGACGAGAACCGGGAGGAGTTGTGGGCGTGGCTGCTGCGACGCAACGCCCGCATGTACGGTGTCGCGTTCTCCATCGACGCCGTCGGTGACGTCTACCTGACCGGCCGGGTCCGGCTCGCCGGACTGGACGAGACGGAGCTGGACCGGTTGCTGGGCGCGGTCCTCACGTACGCCGACGAATCGTTCGACACCATGCTCGAGATCGGCTTCGGAACTGCTATCCGACGCGAGTGGGACTGGCGTGTCAAGCGCGGCGAGTCGCTTGCAAACCTGCAGGCGTTCGCGCACTTCGCGGGGCGGCACGAGGACCGCTGAGTCGTCCGTTCGGTTATCTGTGACGGTTCAGACAGATAGCAGACTCACGACCGCCTTGTGGCGGTTGACCGGCCCAACTAGCGTGTTCGATGGACGCCGGGCCGTCAGTTCGGGGAACGGGTTGGCCAGTGGTCACCGCGGCGCGGCGTTGGGGACGGGTGGCACTATGCCGTTGGGGGACGGCGCGACCCGAGACCGGCGGTAAGTGCGGGCGACGTCTATGGGGATGGGCGTCGTCCGCCACCGCCGGCGCCCTCTTCAACTTCCGAAACCGGGCGTCGCGGGGTTCTCCGCGCGTTCCGCCGGTCTGCGGCAGGATGAGACGCATGATTGGGACCCTGGTGCTGCTGCGGCACGGCGAAAGCGAATGGAACGCCAAGAACCTCTTCACCGGCTGGGTCGACGTCGACCTGAACTCCAAGGGCGAAGCCGAGGCGCAGCGTGGCGGTGAGCTCCTCAGGGAGAACGGCCTGCTGCCCGACGTGCTGCACACCAGCGTCCTGCGCCGCGCCATCCGGACCGCCGAGATCTCGCTGCACGCCGTCGACCGGCACTGGATCCCGGTGCGGCGCTCGTGGCGGCTCAACGAGCGGCACTACGGCGCCCTGCAGGGCAAGGACAAGAAGCAGACGCTGCAGGAGTTCGGCGAGGAGCAGTTCATGCTGTGGCGCCGGTCGTACGATGTGCCACCGCCGCGCATCGCCGACGACGACGAGTGGTCCCAGGCGGGCGACCCGCGCTACGCCGCGTTGCCGCCGGAGCTCCTGCCGCGGACGGAGTGCCTCAAGGACGTTCTTCTCCGGGCCCTGCCGTACTGGTACGACGAGATCGTGCCGGACCTGCTCGCCGGGCGTACGGTGCTGGTCGCCGCGCACGGCAACTCATTGCGCGCGCTGGTCAAGCATCTTGACGGGATCTCCGACGAGGCGATCGCGAAGCTCAACATTCCGACCGGCATTCCGCTGCGGTACGACCTGAACGACGAGCTGCGGCCGATCACCGCCGGCGGGGCGTATCTCGATCCGGAGGCCGCCAAGGAGTCCGCCGCCGCGGTGGCGAACCAGGGCCGGTAAGGCTAGGCCGAAATGGCGGCATTGATGTGAACGGTGGTGAACGACGTCGGGCGGAGTGGTGAACATTCCCGAAAGCGCGCCGGATTTGCCCTTTTCGGCGAGCCGCTTCGATGAATATTGACCCTACGATCGCCGTGTGGACACGGTGTACAGCGTCGGCCTCCTTGCCGCGCTCGCCCTCGGCGTAGCGGTGGGCCTCCTGGTGCGTACCCGTATCTCCAAGGCGTCCGCAGCGACGGACCGGGGTGAGGGGGCGGGCGCCATCGATACCGACGAAGACCGATCCAGTGGTAAGCGCGGCATGAAGGGTCTGGGCCGCAAGAGTCTGGACTCGTTGCGGGTCGGCGTGGTCGTGCTCGATCCGGACGACAATCCCGTGCTGCTCAACCCGGCCGCCCGCGCCATGGGCCTGCTGCGATCCGGCGGCGCGCCCGGCACCATCGCCGCGCATCCCATTCTGCGGACGCTCGCGGGCGAGGTCCGGCGCACCGGCGTGCGACGTGAGGTCGAGCTGGATCTGCCCCGCGGCCGCAACGGCTCCTCGCAGGCGCCGCTCGCACTGCACCTGCGCGCGGTCGCGCTGAACGCCACCCACGTGGCGATCGAGGCGGCGGACGTCACCGAGTCGCATCGGCTGGCCCGGGTGCGCCGTGACTTCGTGGCGAACGTGAGCCACGAGCTCAAGACCCCGATCGGCGCGTTGCAACTGCTCGCCGAGGCGTTGCTGGACGCGACCGAGATGGCCGACGAGGACGTCAACGGCTCGGAGGATCTGATCGCGGCGCGGCGCTTCGCCGAACGGATCCACCACGAGTCCGAGCGGATGGGCCGGCTGGTCAGCGAGCTGCTCGAGCTGACCCGGCTGCAGGGCGCCGAGCCGCTGCCGACTCCGGAACCGGTCCCGGTCGACTCGGTGGTCGCCGAGGTGATGGACCGGACCCGCACCCCCGCCGCGGCCAAGAATATTCAGTTGCTGTGCCACAGCCTTGACGACGCCACCGTGTACGGCAACGGCGCCCAGATCGCCACGGCGGTGGCCAATCTCGTGGAGAACGCGATCGCGTACTCCGGCGACGACACCAAGGTCACGCTGACCGTGCGGCAGGACGAGTCGTGGATCGAGATTGACGTGGCCGATCAGGGCATCGGCATCGCGCCGCACGACGTGGACCGGATCTTCGAGCGGTTCTATCGCGCCGATCAGGCCCGGTCGCGTTCGACCGGCGGAACCGGCCTCGGACTCGCCATCGTCAAGCACATCGCCACCAACCACGGCGGGCGCGTGGACGTCACCAGCGAGATGGGTGGCGGTTCGACGTTCACGCTGCGTCTGCCGGCCCGCCCTCCGGAAGCCCCGCAGCCGTTACCGGCGGCCGCCCCGATCAAGTCCAGTGCCCAGGGTCGATGACGAAAGGAAGCTCATTTGTCCCGCGTGCTCGTAGTGGAAGACGAGGAGTCGTTCTCCGACGCCCTGTCCTACATGCTGCGCAAGGAAGGCTTCGAGGTGTCCGTGGCGCCGACCGGGACCTCGGCGCTGACCCAGTTCGACCGGACCGGCGCCGACATCGTGCTGCTCGACCTCATGCTGCCGGAGATGTCCGGCACCGAAGTGTGCCGGCAACTGCGACAGCGCTCGGCCGTACCGATCATCATGGTCACCGCCCGAGACAGCGAGATCGACAAGGTGGTCGGCCTGGAGATCGGCGCCGACGACTACGTCACGAAGCCGTACTCTCCGCGCGAGCTCGTCGCGCGCATCCGGGCCGTGCTGCGCCGGCAGGCTGGCGATGCCGCCGAGACGTCCGCCCCGACGCTCGCCGCGGGCCCCGTCCGGATGGATGTGGAACGGCACGTGGTCACCGTCGACGGTTCGTCCGTGCAGCTACCGCTGAAGGAGTTCGAGCTGCTGGAGTTGTTGCTGCGCAACGCCGGCCGGGTGCTGACGCGTGGGCAGCTCATCGATCGTGTGTGGGGCGCCGACTATGTAGGCGACACCAAGACGCTGGACGTTCACGTGAAGCGGCTGCGGTCCAAAGTGGAGCCCGAGCCGTCGACGCCACGTCACATCGTGACGGTCCGTGGCCTGGGCTACAAATTCGAACCCTAGGAACCCTCTAAAATTACGGGCGGGCGGGTGGGGAGGCGGGCTCGCGGCCGCCACGCTTCTTCGGGGGAGCGGCGGCGGCGGCTGTGGTGGCCGGATGCGTCGCCACCAATCCCGTCGCCAGGCGTGCCGTGCAGAGCTCCGCCAGCTTCTCGTACGCGGCTCCGCCGATCAGCGCGGCCAGCTCGGGCGCGTACGAGCGGAACATCGGCTCCGTCCCCACATGCGCCTCGGGTGACGACGTGCACCACCAGTCCAGGTCGTGGCCGCCGGCTCCCCAGCCACGCCGATCGAACTCGGTCAACGTGGACTGCAGCACCTTCGTACCGTCCGGGCGCTTGATCCAGTCCTGCTCGCGCCGGACCGGCAGCTGCCAGCAGACGTCCGGCTTGTACGCCAGCGGATGGAGGCCATCCCGCAGCGCCTGCGCGTGCAGCGCGCAGCCGCCACCGGCGGGAAAGTCCGCGTCGTTGAGGAACACGCATGGGCCGTCCTCCGTACGGGTGGCGGTCCGGCGCGCGGGCTTCTCACCGTCGATGCTGTCCATCTCGGTGAAGTTCTTGAACCCGCGCCGGTAGTGCTGCCACGTCTGCGGGCTGAGGCGGGCGGCGGCCGCCTTGACCCGGTTCTCGTCGTCGGCGTCGGTGAAGAAGGCGCCGTGCGAGCAGCAACCCTCCTCCGGCCGGCCGGCGAGGATGCCGTGGCAGGCCGAGCCGAACACACACGTCCACCGGGACAGCAGCCAGGTGAGATCCGCGCGGATCAGATGCTGGCTGTCGGCGGGGTCGAGAAACTCGATCCACTCGCGCGGGAAGTCAAGATCCACCTCGGCCGCACGGTCGACGGCCGCCGGATCCATCACGATGCGGATCGGGGTACGGCTCACCTGCGTCAGCGTACGCGCACCGGTACGGGCCGGGATTTGACCGGTTATATCCGGACCGCGTGTCGGGTGGCCGGGACCGGCGGGTCTACGCTTGACCTGTGACGACCCGGATCCCGGTGCTGTTGTCCAGCTCGTCGGTCTTCCCCGAGCCGACCGCTGCAGCGTTCGAGATGGCTGCGACAGTGGGCTACGACGGGCTCGAGGTCATGGTGTGGACCGACGCGGTCAGCCAGGACGCCGGCGCGTTGCAAGGGCTAGCCGGCCACTACGGCGTGCCGGTGAAGTCTGTTCACGCTCCGTGCCTGCTGGTCACGCAGCGGGTGTGGAGCCCGGATCCCTGGGAGCGGCTGGGCCGCGCGGCCGAGCTGGCCGAGATCCTGGGAGCGCCGACCGTTGTCGTCCACCCGCCGTTCACATGGCAGCGCGATTACGCACGGTTCTTCGCCGAGGGCCTGGCGAAGCTGCAGGCGCGCCATCCGGACACGACGTTCGCGATCGAGAACATGTACCCGGTACGGATGGCCGGGCGCACGTTCGTGCCGTACGTGCCGGGCTGGGATCCGACCGACACCGGCTACAACGCGTACACGCTGGATCTCTCGCACTGTGCGGCATCCCGGACGGACGCTCTGGCCATGGCGGACAAGATGGGCGCCGGGCTCAAACACGTCCATTTGGGTGACGGTACGGGCGAAGGTCGCGACGAACATCTCGTGCCCGGCCGGGGCAACCAGCCGTGCGCCGATCTGCTGCGGTCGCTGGCCGGCCGCGGGTTCCGTGGATCGGTGGCGGTGGAGGTGTCCACCCGACGAGTGACCAGCCGGGACGTGCGTGAGGCCGATCTGCGCGAGGCGCTGGAGTTCGCCCGCCGGCACCTGTCCGCAGCACCCGCCGCAACGCCCGCCTGAGCGCGAGGGCCGGCCCCACGCACCGGCCGCCTCCCCAAATCCTGGCGCCGATCTTGGAGTTGTGGTTGGAACAGAACATCTCGAAAGGGATGAAAGGGCAACCACAACTCCAAGATCGAGGAGGAAGTGTCGCGCGGATCGCGGAGGAATGCCGGCAGGGTTGGGGTTAGGCGGGGGTCAGGGTTGCGGCTCGCTTGCGGGCGCGGTGTGCGGCCACGTGCGACCTGGTGGCGCAGCGTTCCGAGCAGAACCGCCGGCAGTTGTTGGACGACGTGTCCAGGTAGACGTTCCCGCAGCGTTCGTCGGCGCAGATGCCGAACCGCGCACTGCCGTACTCGCACAACCAGACCGACAGGCCCCACGCCGCGCCGGCCAGGTACTCCGCGCTCACCGAGGCGCCCCGACTGGTGACGTGCATGTGCCAGTCACCGGCGTCGTGCCCGGAGATGCGCGGTTGCACCGGAAACGCCTCGAGCAGCCCGTTCAGGTGATCGACCGCGTCGATGTCCCGCCCCGACGTGCCGTACTCGAACACGTCCCGCAGCCGGCGCTGCGCCCGCCGGAACACCGGCACGTCCTTGTCGACGACTTCGTCGCGCATCCAGGCCTGATCACCCGAGAACAGGCCCCGCAACCCGGCGAGATCGTCCACGTCCGTGTTGACGAGGTCAACGGCGGTCCGGGCGTACGCATCGAAGTTCACGCGACAACGGTAACCGGAACGCCTCCGCGCGGTAACGGTTGCCGCGACCAGTGCCCACTCGGGCGATACGCTCGCCCCATGCTCCGATCCGTCTTTCTCGCCGCCGCCGGATCATCCCGGCTGGAGCGGCTGGTCCAATCCGCGCCGGTGGCCAGAACCGTGGTCCGCCGGTTCGTCGCCGGTAGGGGCGTGGACGACGCGTTGCGGGTCAGCCGGGAGCTGGCCGACGACGGCCTGCAGATCAGCCTGGACTACCTCGGCGAGGACACGCTGACCGCGGAGCAGGCGCTGCACACCCGGGACGAATACCTCACGCTGTTGCGCCGGCTGCGCGATGCCGGCCTGACCCCGGGTGCCGAGGTCAGCGTGAAGCTCTCGGCGCTCGGGCAGAAGGTCGACGACGCGAAAGCGTTCGAATACGCGCAGGAGATCTGTGCCGCGGCAGCGGAGGCGGGCACCACCGTGACGCTGGACGCCGAGGACCACACCACCACCGACTCGACGCTGGAGATCCTCGCTGAGCTGCGGAAGGCGTACCCGGCGACCGGCGCCGTGCTGCAGGCCTACCTGCGCCGGACCGAGGGGGACTGCCGGGAACTGGCCACGCCGGGATCGCGGGTACGGTTGTGCAAGGGCGCGTACGCCGAGCCCGAGTCGGTCGCGTACCAGTCCGCACTGGACGTGGACAAGTCGTACGTGCGGTGTCTGAACATCCTCATGTCCGGTGAGGGCTACCCGATGGTGGCCACGCACGACCCGCGGCTGATCTCGATCGCCGAGGACCGTGCACGGTGGTTCGACCGGTCCGCCGGCGAGTACGAATTCCAGATGCTCTATGGCGTACGCCCGGAGGAGCAGGCCCGGCTGGCCGCCGGCGGGCACACCGTTCGCGTCTACGTGCCGTACGGGGACCAGTGGTACGGCTATCTGATGCGCCGGCTCGCCGAACGGCCCGCCAATGTCGCGTTCTTCAGTCGTGCCCTCATGTCCCGCAAGTGACTCTTCGGGGGAATTGTCGGAACCGCTCGGCGTGCCCTCTTGACTTTTCGTCGTCAATTCACGGAACGCATCGCGTTGATCACAGCCGCACCGCTACCGTACTGGTGACACCAAGCGTCGGCGAAAGGATCGGGGCGAGGAGATGAGCGAGTCTGCGGAACGCCTCTCAGAGGTGCGGTTCCTGACCGTGGCGGAGGTTGCCGCGCTGATGCGGGTGTCCAAGATGACCGTCTACCGGCTGGTCCACAGCGGCGAGCTGACCGCCGTCCGGGTCGGCCGGTCGTTCCGCGTTCCGGAAACCGCCGTTCAGTCGTACCTGCGCGGAGCGTTCTCCCAGACGGCCTGAACGATGGGGGCCTGTTTGGCCCGGCCCGTGCGGGCCGTTACGCTGGTGCGGTTGATGACCGGCTCGTCCCCCGCATGGTTTTCGAGAGGCACGTCGTATGGGTTCCGTGGTCAAGAAGCGCCGCAAGCGTATGGCGAAGAAGAAGCACCGTAAGCTGCTGCGCAAGACCCGCGTCCAGCGTCGTCGTCTCGGCAAGTGACGTGCGGCCGGGCGCATTGCCCGGCCGTCCGCATCTGCTGCCCGTACCGCCGCATCGAAAGGCGCGTCCGTGGTGACGTATTCGGCCGCGGCCCCGCCCAGGGTCGTCGTGGTCACCGGAGTGAGCCGTTTCCTCGGCGCACGGGTGGCGTCGCGCCTCGCCGCGGATCCCCGGATCGAACGCGTTGTCGGATTGGACCCCCATGAGCCGCCGACCGCGCTGGCGAGCCTGCTCGGCGATGTCCAGCTGATCCAGGCCGACGCCCGCGCTGCGACCGGCGCGATGGACGACCTCGGCGCCGAGGCGATCGTGCACCTCGCCGTCACCGGCGCACCGGATCCGCAGCACGGCGGGCGTGCGGCGATGAAGGAGCAGAACGTCATCGGCACGATGCAGCTGCTCGCCGCCGCACAGGGCACCGGCCGGCTGCGCAAGATGATCGTCCGGTCCTCGACCGCGGCGTACGGCGCGTCGTTCCGCGACCCGGGCGTCTTCACCGAGGACACCGAGCCGCGCGCGGTACCGCGCGGCGCGTTCGCCCGCGACATCCTCGACATCGAGGGGTACGTGCGCGGCTTCCGCCGCCGCCGGCCCGACGTCGCGGCCACCGTGCTGCGGTTCGCGCCGCTGATCAGCTCGACCGCCGACACCACTCTGACGCGCTACTTCGCCCAGCCGTTCGTGCCGACCGTGTTCGGCCGCGACGCGCGGCTGCAGTTCGTGCATGTCGACGACGCGCTGGAGATCCTGCACCGCTCGGTGGTGGAGGACCATCCGGGCACGTTCAACGTTGCAGGCGCGGGCGTGCTGTTGCTGTCCCAGGCCGTGCGGCGGGCCGGCCGGATCGCGGTGCCGCTGCCCGAGGGAACGCTGTCGTCCGTGGCCGCGGTCGCTCGCAATTTCGGGGTCGGGCAGATCGGGCTGGACCAGATCGACCTGTTCGTGCATGGCCGGGTGGTCGACACGACGCGGCTGGTCAAGGAGTTCGGCTTCACACCACGGACCACCGAGGCCGCGTTCGCCGAGTTCATCGAGGCCCACCGCACCGGCTCCGCGCTCACCGCGGACCGGCTCGCCGCCGCGGAGACCGCGATTCTGGACGGCATCCGCCGCGTTCGCGCCGCCGCACGAGGCAATCCGTGAGCACCGAGGACTATCGCGAGGCGGTGTCGTTCCAGCTCGCCGACGGCGTACCTCCGGGTCCCCTCAACGGACGGGCGGCACTGGACGGGCACCGGCCCGCCGAGCCGAAGGCCGACACCATCGACGTGTGGGATCGCCGGATCGCACGCGGTCTCGCGTTCCTGCGCCGGCGGCTGGCCGGCGCGTACGAAGTGGACGAGTTCGGGTTCGATCCGGATCTGACCGACTCGGTCTTCTACCCGATGCTGCGGGTCCTCTACAAGGACTGGTTCCGCACCGAGGTGTTCGGCATCGACAACGTCCCGGACACCGGCGGGGGTCTCATCGTCGGCAATCACTCCGGCACGCTGGCGCTTGATGCGTTGATGCTGTCCGTGGCGCTGCGGGACACGCATCCGAGCGATCGCCGCCTCCGGCTGCTCGGCGCGGACCTGGTCTTTCGGATCCCGGTCGTGGCCGAGCTCGCCCGGAAAGCCGGCGCCACGGTCGCCTGCAACCCGGATGCCGAACGCCTGATGAGCGGCGGCGAGTTGGTTGGCGTCTTTCCGGAGGGCTTCAAGGGCATCGGCAAGCGGTACGCCGACCGGTACAAGTTGCAGCGATTCGGCCGCGGCGGGTTCGTGTCGGCGGCACTGCGCACCGGCACGCCCATCATTCCGGTCGCCATCGTCGGCGCCGAGGAGATCTATCCGATCCTGGCCGATCTCAAGCCCCTGGCCCGGCTGCTCGGAATACCGTACTTCCCCGTCACGCCGACGTTTCCCTGGCTCGGGCCGCTCGGCCTGGTCCCGTTGCCGAGTAAGTGGCTCATCGAGTTCTGCCCACCGATCCCGACCGCCCACCTGACGGAGCATGCGGACGACCCGCTGATGGTCTACAACCTCGCCGATCAGGTCCGGGAAACGATCCAGGCCACATTGCACACGCTGCTGGAGAAGCGGCCGGATCCGTTCGGACTCTAGACAAATCCCCCACTTGGCAGCGATGCTACAAGTGAGAGGCGGCCCCGGTCGTTGACCGGCACCGCCTCTCGCCATGTTCTGCAGTCCGCCGTCAGTGGCCCAGGATCCCGCCGAGGATTCCGTCCAGGACGCCGGTCTCCTCATCCGCGCTGGACGTCGGCGACGGTGCCGGGTCGTCAGCGGTCGGATCCGTGTCCGGATCGGTCCGGTCCGCGGCGCCCGGATCGGCCGGCCCGGTCGCGTCCGGCGCCACCGCCGGGTCGGTCCGTTCCGGCTGGGTCTTTCCGGAGTCGGCCGATCCACCGGGCTTGGTCCCGGTCTTGCCGGCCGTACCGTGCGGCCGATTCGGCGACGTGTCCTCGCCCGTACCGTCCAGGCAGTCCTTCAACTTCGGGCCGAGCGCGTCGGCACCCGCCCGGACCTTCGGGCTGCAGGCGAGTCCGGCCCGCAGACTCGCGGTCCGCGCGTGGACGTTGTCGAGCAGGGCCACCGATTCGAGCGCGCGTTCCTTGTTGGCCGGGCTCAGTTTGCCCATTGCGTGTTCGATGGTGCCTCGCTGCTGGGTGACGAAACCGTCCACTGTGGTCAGCGGTGCGGCCTGAGACCGGTTGACCGCCGAGCCGGTGAGCAGCCGGACACCCTTCTTGGTGTCGGCGTCCATGTCGTTCAGCACGCCACCGAACGCCGAATCCCCGCCCCGCATCGCGCTCGCCTCGGCCAGCCGCGTCCGGGCGAAGTCCAGAGACAGCTGCCCGCGGGTCAGGTCGGAGCCCGCCATGGCGAGCTGTGCACGTTCGGTAGAGCGCTTGACGCCGTACAGCGCGTCGCCGGGCGATGCGTTCTCGCTGGCGGCGGAGATTCCGGAAACCGCCATCGCACCGGCCGCAACGCCGATGACGATGGCGCCCCGGGCGCGGATCCGGCGACCGGAGCCGGACAGGCCGAACACGCCCCGTCCGGGCTCGCGAACGCCGGCGTGCGCGCCCGGCTCGATCTCGGTCGCCGACGCGGTAGTGCCGATCCCGTCCCGTTCGGCCGTCGCGACGAGCATGGCGCGCAGGCCCACCCGAAACTCCGGCTCCACGTTCACCCGGGTACGGGTCGCGGAGAGCCGATGGCCGATGGCGACCAGCTCGGCGAGCTGTTCGTCGGCCGGACCACGACTGTGGTGTCGACGACCGCCGGTGGTCTCGTCGAGTAGCTCCGCGAAGCGCTCGGCGCGCCGCCGGTCGAAGAAGTCGATATTCACCGCGGGCACCTCCCTTCGCTTGTGACAGTGGCGACCGAAGGTCGCACCCGGTCAAACGGTCCGGAGGCGGGGGCGGTTACGGGCATCGACGTCGGGGAAAGTGTCGCCGTCACCACTGGAACCCTTCGGGCAGCAGCCGGGCGAGCGCCCGGACGGCCCGGTACTGCAGGGCCTTGATGGCCCCTTCGTTCTTGCCCATTGTTTGTGCGGTCTCGGCGACCGAGAAGCCCTGCAGGAAGCGGAGCACGATGCATTCCTGCTGCTCCGGATTCAACTGCTTGACCGCGGTCAGCAGCGCGACGTTGGTGATGTGGTCCACCACGGCGGACTCGGGGCTGCCCTCCGGCCCCCGGTCCTCACGGTCCGCGTCGAGTACGTCGCCGGTGGTCACCTCCAGGCGGTAGCGGCCGGACTTGAAGTGGTCGGCCACCAGGTTGCGGGCGATCGTGACGAGCCACGCGCCGAGATCACGCCCCTGCCACGTGAAGCTGCCGATCCGCTTCAGCGCCCGGAGAAACGTGTCGGAGGTGAGGTCCTCGGCAAGCTGCCGGTTCCCCACCCGGAAGTAGACGAACCGGAACACGGTGTCGACGTAGCGGTCGTAGATCAGACCGAACGCGGCCGAGTCGCCGGCCTGGGCACGTTCCACCAGGGCCCACACCTCGGCGGCGGCGTCGGACGGATCCGGCCGGGCCGGATACTTCGGCGGCTCCGCCTCGGTGGGTGGCCCGGTGGTGCTCTGGGTCGGCACGACGGCCACGCCGGTATCGCCGTCCACCGGTCCGTCGCCGTCGCGCTGACCTGGACCGGGTTGCGTCGGGGGGCGTCCCGGCACGGCGACCCGCCCGCTCGCCGGCTTGACGTTGCTCGCCGGCGGGAGATGGCGCCCCGGTGTCTCGTTGATGTGTGGCCGGTTGCGGGTGCGCTTGGGACCGTCGCCGCGGATGGTGTAGACGATGGTGTCGTCCACGATCTTGCGGAGCGACTCCAGGCTGCCCGTCAGGGCGAAACGGTACGGATTCCCTGCGTACGCATCGGTCACTGCGCCTCCTTTTGTTCGCGACCGTCCGCCCGGCCAGACAAGGGATCTGCACAAATCGGTGCTTCGTGCGGCACAGCGGCCTCCTCGGATGAGGGGTGTCATCTCACAGCAAAAGGGGTGGGGCGGCCCGCGCGTGCCGGGCCGGCCTCACCCATGGGTGGAGTCCGTTACAGGTCAGTCACCTTGTCGGACACTCAACACCCCGAATCGGACATTCTGTCCGTCGCCCCCTTTCGTGTGAGCCCCCCGCCCCCACCGCCCCTTTTCTCCGCGATCTTGGAGTTGTGGTCGCCCTTATGCCCGTTCCGTACAGGTTCGTGCCAACCACAACTCCAAGATCGCGGAGGGGTGTGAGGGGTGTGGGAGACTCCGGGCGTGGGGGAGCTCGCGCGGGACATGGTTCGCCAGGCGGCGCAGCGGCGTCCCGACAGGCCCGCGTTGATCGCTGGTGACACCACGCTGACCTGGGCCGAACTGGACGACCGTGTCGAGGCGGCGGCCGGCCGGCTGGCCGCGCTGTGCCCGTTCCCCGGCGAGCGGGTCGCTCTCGTGCTCGGCAACACCGCCGAATTCGCGGTCGCCTGGTTCGGGACCCTGCGGGCCGGACTGGTGGCGGTGCCGCTCAATCCCGGATATGCCGCGGACGAGCTGACGCACGCGATCATCGACTCCGGCGCCAGCGTGGTCGTCGGCGGCGAGCTGCAGACCGTACGGGCGGACGAGCTGACCGCGGACGGACCGCGGGCCGCGTACGAACGGCCGGCCCGCGAGCAGCTCGCGGTCCTGCTCTACACGTCCGGGACCTCCGGACGGCCGAAAGCCGCCATGCTCACCCACCGGGCCCTGGCCGCGAACCATGACCAACTGGACCGGATCGAGCCCGCCGTGGTGGGACCGGACGACGTGATCCTGCTGGCCGTGCCGTTCTTCCACGCGTACGGGCTGAACACCGGCCTGGGCACGGTCGCGCACCACGCGGCCACGGGCGTGCTGGTCGACCGGTTCGACTCGGCCGGATCGCTCGCGCTGATCGAACGGCACGGCGTCACGGTCACCCTGGGCGTGCCGTCGATGTACGCGGCGTGGTCCCGCGAGCCCGCGGCCGCCTCCGTGCGCGGTCTGCGGACCGCGGTTTGCGGCGCGGCGCCGCTCGACCCGGCCGACGCGGCGCGTTTCACGGCGGTGACCGGCACTCCGGTGCTGAACGGGTACGGGCTGACCGAAACGGCTCCGGTGCTCACCACGACGGCGGTCAGCGACCGGACAAAGGTGGGTTCGATCGGGCGGCCGTTGCCGGGTGTGTCCCTGCGGCTGCGGGACAGCCGTGGAACGGTGCTGTGGCAGGACGGTTCGGCCGCATCGGACGAGGACCTGGCCGAGTTGGACCTGTCGGTCGCCGATGTCGCCGGCACCGACCCGGGCGAGATCGTGGTGCGGGGCGGAAACCTGTTCTCCGGCTACTGGCCGGACGGGCACGGCGGACCGGACTCCGACGGCTGGTGGGCCACGGCGGACATCGCGTACGCGGACGGCGACGGGGATCTGGTCCTGGTAGATCGCGTCGGTGAGCTGATCCTGGTCAACGGCTTCAACGTGTATCCGGCCGAGATCGAACGCGTGCTCGACGACCATCCGGGCGTGGCCGAGGCCGCGGTGGTCGGGGTGCCCGATCCGGACACCGGCCAGGCGCCGTACGCGTACGTCGTGCCCGCCGTCGAACCGCCGCCCACCGTGGAGGAGCTGCGCGCCCACTGCGCCGGCCGGCTGGCCCGGTTCAAGCTTCCGGCCACCATCGAGCTGGTCGCCGAGCTGCCGCACTCGGCCATCGGCAAGGTCCGCAAAGGCGCACTGCGATGAGTCGGCTGACATTGATAACCCGGTCCGGCTGCCATCTGTGCGAGGTGGCCGAGCAGGCACTGAGGCGGATCGGCGAGCCGTGGGAGCGCGTCGATGTTGACGACTCGATCGAGCTGCAGCGCGACTACGGCGATCGGGTGCCGGTGCTGCTGCTGGACGGGCGCGAGCACGGGTACTGGCGGATCGAGGAGGACCGGCTGCGCCGGG